>NZ_JAELTO010000130.1 GCF_016428875.1 Xylophilus sp. ASV27 | reverse complement strand
GGTGTGGGATGGGATGCAAGGCGCAAACCGCAGCCATAGCCGCAGCTATGGCGAGGATTTGCAACGCCGCAGACCGCCCACAGCAGGGATGCGCGACACGCGAGGGACTTGTTCAGCGTTGCCTTAGATGCCCAGCAACGGGTTACCGAGTTGGTGAAACTCCAACGCATGAATGCCTCCTGTAATGCTTATGCCGCACAGCAGAGGCCAACAGACCGATGTTGCCCGCTGCACCTCTCCGGTGAGGATTTGCAATCCAAAGTTCCTATATACGAACTATTGTTTGCAAATACGAACCATATTGTGCGGTCGAAGTTTTCGATTGCGGCTAGGAAAAACCCGTAAGTCCTAGTGGCCAGGCACTGATAACATTCATCCTTTTTGTGAACTTCATTTCGCATATATGAACCATGAGCACATCGAATGAACCTGCCCAAACGTTCGGACCTCAGTCGAATGGGGTAACAGCCGCGCTCGCTCGATTCGTTCTTCAATCCTGTTGGGAAGACCTTCCCGAGGCTGTCAGGCATGAAGGTAGTCGCGCCTTTTTGAACTGGGTGGGGTGCGCCTACGGCGGATCGCATCACCCTGCAGTGGAGTGCGCGCTGCGTGGCGCCTCCAAGCTTTCTTCAAACAAGATGTGCACAATCCTCGGACGTAAAGAGCGCCTCGATGCACTGAGCGCATCGATGATCAATGGACTGAGCGCTAGTGCGAACGCATTCGACGATGCGCACATCAGCACTGTGATCCATCCTGCGGCCCCGACGGTCTCGGCTCTGCTCGCATACGCTGAGCAACATCCAGTGTCAGGCGCCGACTTTCTTCATGCGTTGATCCTGTCGCATGAAGTGCAGTGCCGCCTTAGCTGCGCACTTGCCATAGCGCCCGCGAAGTCGCACCTTGGCCACTACCTCACTGGACTAACTGGACCTGTCGGTGTCTCAGCGGCCGTAGGACGACTGATGGGTTTATCCAAGCAGCAGTTGATATGGGCTATGGGCATCGCGGCAATGCAGGCAGGAGGTGTTCGTGCGTCTCATGCATCGATGTCTGCAGCGTTTATTCCCGGCAATGCGGGTCGGAATGGACTTCTGGCGGCTCATCTTGCTTCAGAGAACTTTACTTGTCATCCTGAGCCGCTGATGTCGCAGTACGGGCTTCTGCAAGTGGTTGGAAACCCGCCGAACCCCGCAGCCATTCTTGACGGCCTTGGTGCCCGCTGGGAGTGCATGAATGTCGCCATCAAACCGTTCCCCAACGGCTGCCTCATCCACGCTGCGACGGATGTTTGTCTTAAGGTCTCTCGCGACGCTCGGTTTGTGGCCGAAAACATCGAAAGGGTGCGGATCGAAGTGCATCCGCTAGCCGCTGGCCTTACGGCGGCCAGGTCGCCAAAGAATGCCAATGAGGCCCAGGTCAGTCTCTACCACTGGGCAGCGGCGGCACTGGTACATGGTAACGCCGGGCTTCAACAAGCATCTGACGAATGCGTCACAGACCCACGTGTGATCGCCATCCGAAATCGCGTCGAGGCGCAAGAGGTGATCGACTTGGCGCCAGACGAAGCGAGAGCCGTCGTCGAGTTGAAGAATGGACAACTCATCAAAGCTGAAGTCAGACCGCATGCGGGTGCGGCAAGTCTGCCTCTGACGGACGAGCAACTTGAGTCGAAGTTCTCGTCTCAGGTTGCGCCACTGCTCGGTCACGAAAGCTCGCGCGACCTGATTTCTCGGTGCTGGGGTTTGGTAGATGCCGGCAACGTTGGAAAGGCGGCGCCGGGACACTGGGGCCAACATGCATCCTAGTGGGTGGTTCGTTTATCGCCTAGCAAGCATCACTGGAAACCTAAGATAGGAGATCGCTATGAACGAAGTTATCAACACGAAGTCGAACTCGTGGCTTGGCCTGTCGGATAAAGTCTGCGTTGTCACCGGGGCAGGTAGCGGAATCGGCGCGGAGGTTGCACGGCAATTCGCCACTTGCGGCGCTTCGGTCGCCATTTTGGACGTCAATGAGGCGGCTGCTTCACTGGTCGCTAGCGAGATCGTTGATCGAGGCGGACGCGCCATTGCCGTCGGTGCGGACGCGGGCAGCCAAGCGTCGATGCAGCAGGCAGCCTGCCGCGTGCACCATGGACTGGGTCCTTGCAACGTACTCGTGAACAATGCTGCGGTCCGAAACCGAAGCGCCCTCATCGGAATCGATCTCGCTGCATGGAGCCGCGTACTGGAGGTAAACCTGACAGGGGCACTCATCTGCAGTCAGGCGTTTGTTCCGCACATGATTGAAGCTGGCAAAGGAGGCAGCCTCGTTCATGTGGCTTCTCTTGTCGGCTACCACCCGCAGCCAGACGGGGGAGCCTACAGCGTTAGCAAAGCCGGAATGATGATGCTCTCCAGGCTCCTTTCTATCGAACTCGCGCCGCATCGAATCCGAAGCAATGTGGTGGCGCCCGGCTTCACACGTACCCCGGCTACCGAGGCCGCCTACGACCATGCCGAAACGGCCGCCGCTCGGATTGCAATGATCCCGGCCGGCCGCGCGGCCACGCCAACCGACTTGGCTGACGTGATACTCTTCATCGCGAGCGAGCGCGCCAGCTACATCAATGGTCAAGATCTCCTCGTAGATGGCGGCTTTACGAATACTTTGATGACGACAGTCCCGAAGCTTCCGCAGAAGGAATCCACATAGAGTGCGAATGGAGCAAGTATGGATTCCATAGGACACAAAATTGCAATACATGAGTTGCTCGCTCAGTATTGCTTCTACGTGGACGATCAAGACTGGAAGGCCTTAGCAGAACTCTTCACGGAAGATGCTCGATGGGTCACTTCATATGCTGATGCGGAGTCCAGGGATGAGGTCGTTAATACGATCCGCAGCATGATGCCTCCGCCAGGCCAAGGGCCAGAGCGTCGTCATGTGGTCACCAGTGCAGTAGTCCTACTCAATGGGTCACAAGCAAAGGCTAGAAGTAGCTACGTGATCTTCCTGGAGTCCATCGCAGGCGTGGTTCCGAGTGTTGTTGGAACTTATCTTGACGATCTGACTTGGGACGGCAATGTATGGCGCTTTCGTAAAAGAGAGATCGTTCACCACATACGAGGCGACCTGGGCCTTAGAAGTTGATGTGAACCCGCTTGGCAAGTTATGTGACGTTCAGATTTCTCATCGCCATATTGAAAGCGTATGGTGCGGAAAACCAGTGCTCAGTGCCACTCAATCAGATAGCCTCACGCGGCGAAACCTCGCGCGAGGCCCATGAGTCCACGTGCTTTATCAGCACGTCCCGAAGTCGCTTCAATCGCGGCTGAATCTGCGAGGTGGGCCCCACCAGCGTGATCGCCGCCACTCGGTCGCCTGCTTGGTTATGCACCGTGGTACCTATCCCAAATCGAGAGCCCGACATGCGAACGTTCGTAGCGATGCGCGTCTTGAGAATCTGCTCGAACTCGTCCAAGAAATTCTCAACATGTTCAGCCTCCTCCGCACCGCGTCGTCGTAGGTAAGCTTCACGCTGTGAATCCGGTAACTCGGCAAGCAGCGCCTTGCCACCCGCGGTGGCCAGTAGCGTTCGCCGAATATTCGAACGTGCCTCGAACCCAGCCACGGGGTCAACGCCAGCTTCCGCGATATAGATCAGATGATCTCCCGCCTTAACGCCCAGGAAAACTGCCACGCCCGTGGCTTTGTGCAGAGCTACCAAGTCAGCTTGAGTCACCAGTCCCGCACGGATATGTCCACTCGCCATTGTCAAACCATAGACAGCCGGACCGAGGAAGAACCGGCGATCCGATTCGTAGAGCCAGCCTTTGGCAAGCAACCCACTGATGAACCCATGAACCGAACTCTTCGGCGCATTCAAGGCGCGTGCCAGTTCAGCGAAAGTCAGGCCAGGCTTATATACCACCTCTTCCAAGATGCGGGTCACCCGGTCGACCGTTCGATGGTTCTGAGGTTCGCGGGCTACTCTGTCTTTGCTCGGTGACATGTCAGAGGCGACGATGGCTGACTTTGCCGATTTTTTCTGGGGGACCTTTGCAGTTCCTTGGTTCGTTGTCATATTCATGAAGTCCTTGTCGCAATGGCGATCACACTATAACTGTGGTTCTTGCCTGTCAATCGATGGGCGGCCGCTCCACCGTCAGCGACCTGTCGGTCTCAGCCACGCTGAACTTCCGATCCAGCAATACGTGTTCCAGGGGCAAGGTCAGGCCACGCACCCTCATTCCAACAGCGCCAGCGCCGCAAAGTCCCCCACCGCGTCCCGCAGCCCGGCCGGGCGCAGTTCCACGCCGCGGGTGAGCGCGGGCAGGTGGGCGGCGACTTCGGCCTGCAGGCGCGGCAGCAGGTGCTCGCGGTGGTGCCAGAACACGCTGCCGCCCAGGCTCACGGCCTGCAGGTCGAGCAGCGCGATGACGTTGAACAGGCCGCGGCCGAGGATGCGGCAGAGCTCGTCCACGATGGCGCCGGCCCGGGCATTGCCCGCCTTGGCCGCGCCCAGCAGCGTCGTGGCATCGGCAAAGCCCTGCGCCCCGAAACGCCGCGCCATGGCGGTGCCCGAGACCAGCGACTCCAGGTCGCCCACGTTGCCGCAGCCGCAGGTCGGGCCTTCGGCCGGGCCGCTGGCGAAGGTGTGGCCGCCGTGGCCGGCGTTGCCGTTCTTGCCGCGCAGCACCCGGCCGCCCACGCACAGGCCCATGCCGATGCCGGTGCTCCAGGTCAGGTAGGCGCAGTCGTCCACGCCCTGCAGCGCGCCCCAGCGACGCTCGGCCTCCAGCGCGGCGACGCAGTCGTTCTCCACCCGCAGCGGCACGCCGGCGCCGAAATGCGCGCGCAGCGGCGCCTCCAGCGGGAAGGCGGTCCAGTCGTTGGGCAGGCCCTGGTCGGCGCCGGCCAGTCCGCCGCAGATGTTGGGCGTGGACACCTCGATGCCGCCGGCGCGCACGACGAACGGGCCGCAGGACGAAACGCCCACGCCGCTGATGCGGTCCAGCCCCATGCCGGCTTCCGCGCAGGCCTCGCCCAGCAGCCGCAGGATCTGGCGCGCGACCGCATCGGGCGCGCCGCGCTTCTCGGTGGGTTCGGCGCGGCGGTGCAGCAGTTGCCGCGAGCCGGGCGCGGCCAGGCTCACGGCCAGCTTGGTTCCCCCTATGTCGACACAGGCGCGCATCGGTTCATGTCCTCATGTTGCGGGCGGCGCGCTGTGGCGGCGCCGCGTCGGGCCAGTGTAGGAGGGCTGCGCGCCCAGGCTGTCGGCGCAGGCCAATTGCTATTAAATACATAGCATAAAGCCCAGATAAAACCTGGGATACAGACCTATTTCCCTCAAAAATCTACACGAACTTGGCCACCAGGCCCGCCACGACGCCCACCAGCAGCGTGCTGGTCACCGGCACGTCCCACTGCCGCCCGAACAGGCGAAAGTGCAGGTCCCCCGGCAGCCGGCCCAGGCCGAGGCGCCGCAGCCAGGGCGCGGCCCAGCTGAGCAGGATGAGGACGAGGAAGACGACGAGGTAGAGGCGGATCATGGCGGCAACGCCGCATTCTGCGCGAAGCCATGGGCCTGTTGGAAATAACCGACACCACGCGGTTTTTGCCGGTGATAGCGTCACGCTCCATGTCTTCGATCACGCCCCCCACCGCCCCGCGCCTGTGGGACATCTCGCCGCCGGTGCACGCCGGCAGCCCGGTGTTCCCGGGCGATGCGCCCTACCGCCAGGAATGGCTGGCGCGCATCGCGCCGGGCTGCCCGGTCAACCTGAGCACGATCACGCTCTCGCCCCACGTCGGCGCGCATGCCGACGCGCCGCTGCACTACGACCCGCAGGGCGTGCCGGTCGGCGCGCTCGATCTGGCGCCCTACCTCGGCCCCTGCCGCGTGGTGCATGCGATCGGCTGCGGCGCGCTGGTGCGCTGGGAGCACGTCGCCCATGCCGCGCAGGGCCTGCCGCCGCGGGTGCTGGTGCGCACCTACGCGCAGATGCCGGTGGACCGCTGGGACGCGGCGCTGGCCGGCTTCGCGCCCGACACCATCGAGCGCCTGGCCGACGCCGGCGTGCAGCTCATCGGCATCGACACCGCCAGCATCGACCCGGCCGACAGCAAGGCGCTGGACAGCCACCAGACGATCCGCCGCCGCGGCCTGCGCGTGCTGGAAAACCTGCTGCTCGACGCCGTGCCCGAGGGCGACTACGAGCTGATCGCGCTACCGCTGCGCCTGGCCACCGCCGACGCCTCGCCGGTGCGCGCCGTGCTCCGCTCCCTGACCTGACGACCATGACCACCTTGCAAGACTGCCGGCGCCTCGACGCGCAAGACCCGCTGCGCCCCCTGCGCGATCTGTTCACCCTGCCCGAGGGCGTGCTCTACCTCGACGGCAACTCGCTCGGCGCGCTGCCGGCCGCCACGCCCGCGCGCGTGGCCCAGGTGGTGACGCAGGAGTGGGGCCACGAGCTGATCCGCGCCTGGAACACCGCCGACTGGGCCAGCGCGCCGCAGCGCCTGGGCGACAAGATCGCGCGCCTGATCGGCGCCGGGCCGGGCCAGGTGGTGGCCACCGACAGCACCTCGGTCAACCTGTACAAGGTGCTGAGCGCGGCGCTGTCCATTGCCGCGCAGGACGCGCCCGGGCGCAAGCGCATCGTCAGCGAGCGCAGCAACTTCCCGACCGATCTCTACATTGCCGAATCGCTGGCGCGCGAGCGCGGCCTAGAGCTGGTGCTGGTGGAGCCCGAAGAGATCGCCGCCGCGCTCGACGAGCACCTGGCGCTGCTGATGCTGACCCACGTCAACTACCGCACCGGCGCCATGCACGACATGGCCGCCCTCACCGCCGCCGCCCATGCCGCCGGCGCGCTGGTGGTCTGGGACCTGGCGCACAGCGCCGGCGCGGTGCCGGTCGCGCTGCTGCAGGACGACGCCGACTTTGCCGTGGGCTGCGGCTACAAGTACCTCAACGGCGGCCCAGGCGCGCCGGCCTTCGTCTGGGTGCACCCGCGCCATGCAGAGCGCTTTCGGCAGCCGCTGTCGGGCTGGTGGGGCCATGCCCGGCCCTTTGCCTTCGTGCCCGGCTACGAGCCGGCCGCCGGCATTGCGCGCTACCTGTGCGGCACGCAGCCGCAGATCGCGCTGGCCGCGCTGGAGTGCGGGCTCGACACCCTGCTGGCCGCCGAGCCGCTGGGCGGCATGGCCGCGCTGCGCGCCAAGTCGCTGGCGCTGACCGACCTGTTCATCGCGCTGGTGCAGGAGCGCTGCGCCGGCCACGGCCTGGGCCTGGCCACGCCGCGCGCCCATGCGCAGCGCGGCTCGCAGGTGAGCCTGAGCTGGGCCGGCGCGGACGACGCGGGCGCCTATGCCATCGTGCAGGCGCTGATCGCGCGCGGCGTCATCGGCGACTACCGCGCGGGCGACGGCGCGCGGCATCCGCACATCCTGCGCTTCGGCTTCACGCCGCTGTACGTCGGCTTCGAGGACGTGTGGCATGCGGTGGAGCACCTGCGCGATGTGCTCACCAGCGGCGAATGGCGCCGGCCCGAATTCAAGCAACAACACGCGGTGACATGACACACCCCCAGTCCTCGCGCACGGCGTGTCGCGGCGCCTTCCCCCTTGCAGGGGGCGCATCCTGCGGCCCGGCGAAGCCGGTTGCGCGGATGTCTGCGCATGGCCTGCTCCGCGCCCCTGCAGACGACGCCAGACGCAATGAAAGCTGAGATGACGCAAGACCCCACCCCGACGCAAGACCCCTCGCGCATCGTCACCGAGGAAAAGGCCCAGCTCGACTTCAGCCGGACCATGAGCTACGGCGACTACCTGCAACTCGACGCCGTGCTGACGGCGCAGAAGCCGCTGTCGCCCGCGCACGACGAGATGCTGTTCATCGTGCAGCACCAGACCAGCGAGCTGTGGATGAAGCTCATGCTGCACGAGCTGCACGCCGCCATCCGCTGCATAGCCGCCGACGAGCTGGCGCCGGCCTTCAAGATGCTGGCGCGGGTGAGCCGCATCATGGAGCAGCTGGTGCACGCCTGGAGCGTGCTGGCGACCATGACGCCGCCCGAGTACACCGCCATACGGCCCTACCTGGGCGCCTCCAGCGGCTTCCAGAGCTGGCAGTACCGGTGCATCGAGTTCGCGCTGGGCAACAAGAACCCGCTGATGCTCAAGCCCCACGCGCACCGCCCCGAACTGCTGGCCACGGTGCAGGCCGCGTTCGAGGCGCCCTCGCTCTACGACGAATCGCTGCGCCTGCTGGCGCGGCGCGGCTTCGCCATCCCGCCCGAACTGCTGCAGCGCGACTGGACCGAGCGCCATCAGCCCAACGCCGCGGTCGAGCAGGCCTGGCTCGAGGTCTACCGCCTCCCCGAGCAGCACTGGGACCTGTACCAGCTGGGCGAGAAGCTCACCGACATCGAGGACGCCTTCCGCCTCTGGCGCTTCCGCCACGTGTCCACCGTGGAGCGGGTGATCGGCTTCAAGCGCGGCACCGGCGGCACCGGCGGCACCAGCTATCTGCGCAAGATGCTGGAGGTGGTGCTGTTCCCGGAGGTCTGGAGCCTGCGCACGCTGCTGTAGCTACCGGTCCACCGCCAGGAACAGGCTCTCCTTCACCTCCTCCATCACCACGTAGCTGCGCGACTCGGCCGTCACCGGCAGCTTCTTGAGGATGTCGCCCAGCAGGTGGCGGTACTCGCCCATGCCGCGCAGGCGGAACTTGACCAGGTAGTCGAAGTCGCCCGACACCAGGTGGCATTCCATCACCTCGGGCATGTGCAGCAGCTCGCGCCGCACCTTCTCGAACACGTCGCCGGACTTGGCCGAGAGCTTGATCTCGACGAACACCAGCAGCGTCTTGCCCAGCGCCTCGGGCGCCACGCGCGCGTGGTAGCCGGTGATGACGCCCTCGCGCTCCATGCGCCGCACGCGCTCGGTACAGGGCGAGGCCGACAGGCCCACCTGCTCGGCCAGCTCCGTCATGGACATGCGGCCCTGGCGCTGCAGCAGGTCGAGGATCTTGCGGTCGGTGCGGTCGAGTTCGGGCATTTCACTTCCAGGCGGGCGAATGCGCCGCAAAAACACGGGATTGGCCAGTATTTCACCAGAAGAACCGTGAAATCCACTGGCCGACCTTTCTTAAAGTTCCGGAATCCACCGAATCCGGAGCGCATTCCATGAAAGTCCTTGTCCTTGGCGGCGGCGTCATCGGCACTTCCACCGCCTATTACCTGGCCCGCGCGGGCGCCGAGGTCACCGTGCTCGAACGCCAGGACGGCCCGGCGCGCGAAACCAGCTTCGCCAACGCCGGGCAGGTCTCGCCCGGCTACTCCACGCCCTGGGCCGCGCCCGGTATTCCGCTCAAGGCACTCAAATGGATGCTGCAGCGCCGCCACGCCCCTTTGGCGGTGCGGCCCGACGGCAGCCTGTTCCAGCTGCGCTGGATCGCCGCCATGCTGGCGCAGTGCAGCGCCGGGCGCTACGCCATCAACAAGGAACGCATGATGCGGCTAGCCGAGTACAGCCGCGACTGCCTGCGCGAGCTGCGCGCGGACACCGGCATCCAGTACGAGCAGCGCACCCGGGGCACGCTGCAGCTGTTCCGCTCGCAGGCCCAGGTCGAGACGGCGCAGCGCGACATCGCCGTGCTGCAGGAATGCGGCGTGCCCTTCGCGCTGCTCGGCCGCGAGCAGCTCGCCGGCGTGGAGCCGGCCCTGGCCGCGGCGCGCGAGCGCCTCGCCGGCGGCCTGCACCTGCCCGGCGACGAAACCGGCGACTGCCAGCTCTTCACCGAGCGTCTGGCGGCCCTGGCGCGCGGCCTGGGCGTGGACTTCCGCTTCGGCAGCGCGGTCGAGGGCCTGGCCACCGCGGGCGACCGCATCACCGGCGTGCGCAGCGGCGGCCAGTTGCTCACCGCCGACCGCTACGTGCTCGCCTTTGGCAGCTACTCGCGCAACGCCCTGCTGCCGCTCGGGCTCGACCTGCCGGTGTACCCGGTCAAGGGCTATTCGCTCACCGTGCCGCTGCTGGACGCCCGCCGCGCGCCGCAGTCCACCGTGCTGGACGAGACCTACAAGATCGCCATCACCCGCTTCGACGACCGCATCCGCGTCGGCGGCATGGCCGAGCTGGGCGGCTTCGACCTGCGGCTGGACCCGCGCCGGCGCGCCACCCTCGAATGGGTCACCAATGATCTGTTCCCCGGCGGCGACCTGCCGCAGGCCCAGTTCTGGACCGGCCTGCGGCCGATGACGCCCGACGGCACCCCGATCGTCGGCGCCACGCGCTACGCCAACCTGTTCCTCAACACCGGCCACGGCACCCTGGGCTGGACCATGGCCTGCGGCTCGGGCCGGCTGCTGGCCGACCTCGTCAGCGGCCGGCGCCCCGGCATCCGCGCCGACGACCTGGCGCTGGAGCGCTACCGCCGCGCCCGCGGCGCCGCCCAGCCCGCCGTGGCCGGGGCCTGTCTCTTATACACATCTGACGCTGCCGACGAAGAGAACCTAGTGTAGATCTCGGTGGGCGCCGGATGATTAAAAAGGGGGGGGGGGGGGGGGGGGGGGGGGGGGGGGGGGGGGGGGGGGGGGGGGGGGGGGGGGGGGGGGGGGGGGGGGGGGGGGGGGGGGGGGGGGGGGGGGGGGGGGGGGGGG
>NZ_JAELTO010000012.1 GCF_016428875.1 Xylophilus sp. ASV27 | reverse complement strand
ATCAACGCTCTGGGACAGACGCTGGCCAATACCCCGGTGCTGATCAGGTGCGCCATGTCGACCTTCTCGGGCAGTGACTTGCGGCTTCTCGCCATGGAATCCAGCCCTCCTTGTCTCGATGGAGGGGGATTATGCTTGTATTTTTTCTATGTGAACAGTATTGGGCTTAGCGCGGTGCCGGGCTGAATGCCCGATGAGGAAAAACCTCAGGCCAGCTCGTCGGCGCGGGCCTGGGCAGCCGCAAAGTCCAGATCGCCGCTGTAGATGGCGCGGCCGCAGATGACGCCTTCCACCCCCTCGTCTTCCACAGCGCACAGCTGCTCGATGTCGGCCATGCCAGACAGCCCCCCCGAGGCGATCACGGGGATGGTCAGCGCCTGCGCCAGCTTGACGGTGGCGTCGATGTTGATGCCCGAGAGCATGCCGTCGCGGCCGATGTCGGTGTAGATGATGGATTCGACGCCGTAGTCCTCGAACTTCTTGCCGAGGTCGACCACCTCGTGGCCGGTGAGCTTGCTCCAGCCGTCGGTGGCGACCTTGCCGTCCTTGGCGTCCAGGCCGACGATGATGTGGCCGCCGAAGGCGCTGCAGGCGTCCTTCAGGAAGCCCGGGCTCTTCACCGCGGCGGTGCCGATGATGACGTAGCGCAGGCCGCCGTCGATGTATTTCTCGATGGTGTCGAGGTCGCGGATGCCGCCGCCCAACTGCACCGGGATGTCCGCGCCGACCGCCGCCAGGATGGACTTGATCGCCGCGTAGTTCTGCGGCTTGCCGGCGAAGGCGCCGTTGAGGTCCACCAGGTGCAGCCGGCGCGCGCCCTGCTCCACCCATTTGAGGGCCATGGCGGCCGGGTCTTCCCCGAACGTGGTGGATTGGTCCATGTCCCCCTGTTTCAGGCGGACGCAGTGACCGTCTTTCAGGTCGATGGCGGGAATGAGGAGCATGGTGGGGGCAGAACGGAGGGCAGAGGATCGGGCCGGCGCCAGGCCGCGGGCTTCAGGGGTTCCAGTGGAGAAAGTTGCGGTACAACGCCAGTCCGTGCTCGGCGCTCTTTTCCGGATGAAACTGCGTCGCAAAAATGTTATCGCGTGCCACGGCGGCGGTAAAGCGCGCGCCGTAGTCTGCCTCGCCCGCAGTGTGTCGGGGATCAGATGGACGGGCGTAGAAACTGTGCACGAAGTAGAAATAGGCGCCGTCGGGCACGCCGGCCCATACCGGGTGCGGCGCGCCGCCGTGCGAGGTCTGGTACACCTGGTTCCAGCCCATCTGCGGCACCTTGAAGCGGCTGCCGTCGGGCTGCAGGCGGCCGGCCAGGTCGAACCGCAGGACCTCGCCCGGCACCAGGCCCAGGCCCTGCGTCGGCCCCTCGGCGCTGGTGTCGAGCAGCATCTGCATGCCGACGCAGACGCCGAACAGCGGCTTGTGCGCCGCCGCTTCGAGCACCGAGGCCTGCAGGCCGGAGTCGGCCAGCTCGCGCATGCAGTCGGGCATGGCGCCCTGGCCCGGCAGCACCACGCGCGCGGCCGCCCGCACCTCGTCGGGCTCGGACGTGACCCGCACCTGCCAGCCGGTGCCCGCGGCGGCGGCCTGCACCGCCTGCGACACCGAGCGCAGGTTGCCCATGCCGTAGTCCACCACGGCCACGGTTTTTGCTGCGTTATTCATAGCTATAAGCCTAGGCCCTTCCTGGGCTTCATGCGGTTTTGATGCAAAAAAAGGCTAGAGCGAGCCCTTGGTGGACGGGATGACGCCGGGCGCGCGCGGATCACGCTCGAGTGCCGCGCGCAGGGCGCGGGCGAAGGCCTTGAACACGGTTTCGGCCTGGTGGTGGGCGTTGGCGCCCTTGAGGTTGTCTATGTGCAGCGTCACGCCGGCGTGGTTGGCGAAGCCCTGGAAGAATTCGAAGGCGAGCTGGGTGTCGAAGCCGCCGACCATGCCGCTGGTGAAGGGCACGTGCATGTGCAGCCCCGGGCGGCCGGAGAAATCGACCACCACGCGCGACAGGGCCTCGTCCAGCGGCACGTAGGCATGGCCGTAGCGGCGGATGCCCTTCTTGTCGCCGACCGCCCGGGCGAAGGCCTGGCCGAGCGTGATGCCGACGTCCTCGACCGTGTGGTGGCCGTCGATGTGGAGGTCGCCCTCGGCGCGCACCTCCAGGTCGATCAGGCCATGGCGGGCGATCTGGTCGAGCATGTGGTCGAAGAAGCCGATGCCCGTGGCCAGCGTGGCATGCCCGCTGCCGTCGAGGTTGACGCGCGCGGTGATCCGGGTCTCTGCGGTGTTGCGCGCGACCTCGGCGATGCGATCGGGGGTGTCGGCGGAGGAAGGGGTGCTCATCGGTTCGGGGCGTGGGTGGGCGGGGGCGCTGCCAGGATGTGCCGCAGGGCCGCGAGCATCTGCGCATTCTCGCGCGCGGTGCCGACGGTCAGGCGCAGGCACCCGGCCAGCAGGGGATGCATTTTAGAAACGTTCTTGACCAGGATGCCGGCCGAGCGCAGCCCTTCGAAGGCCCGCAGCGCGCCCGCGTCGCCGCCGGGCAGGCGCAGCAGCAGCATGTTGGCGTCGCTCGGCCAGACTTTCGCGCCCGGCAGCAGCGCCAGCGTGGCCGACAGCGCGGCGCGCTCGGCGCAGATGTCGGCGGCCTGGGCCGCGAACACCTCGGCGTGCTCCAGCGCGAACAGCGCGCATTCGGCGTTGAGCACGCTCACGTTGTAGGGCGGGCGCACCTTGTCGATCTCGGCCACCAGCGCCTGGGGCCCGATCAGGTAGCCGATGCGCGCGCCGGCCAGGCCGAACTTGCTGAGGGTGCGGATCAGCAGCACGTGGCCGTGCGCCTCGGGCGCGCGGCGGATTTCGTCGAGCCAGCTGTGGCTGGCAAAGGGCTGGTAGGCCTCGTCGATCACCACCAGGCCGCCGGCCTCACCCGCCGCAGCGATCACGCGCGCCATGGCATCGGCCCGCCACAGGCCGGCGGTCGGGTTGTTGGGATAGGCCAGGTAGGTGATGGCGGGCCGGTGCCGGGCGATGGCGTCGCACATGGCGTCGGCGTCCAGCGCGAAGTCGGCGGTGAGCGGCACGCCGACGAAGCGCAGGCCTTGCAGCGCCGCGCTCATGGCGTACATCACGAAGCCCGGCAGCGGCGCCAGGATGGCCGGCGGCAGGCCGTCGGGCGTCTGCTCCGCCGGCACGTCGCAGGCCATGGCCAGCAGCGAGATCAGTTCGTCCGAGCCGTTGCCCAGCATCAGCGCCTGGCCTTCGGGCAGGCCGGCATGGGCGGCCAGCGCGCGCTTGAGCTCGTCGATGCGCGGGCCCGGGTAGCGGTTGAGCGCGAGCGCGCCCAGGCGCGCGCCGAGCGCGGCCTGCAGCGCGGGCGGCAGGCAGTGCGGGTTCTCCATGGCGTCGAGCTTGAGCAGGCCGGCGGCGTCCTGCACCGCATAGGCGTGCATGGACTGCACGTCGCGCCGGATGCGCTGGAGCGGGCGGCTCATTGAAGCACCTTCGTGCTGCGCACTGCGGTGCGAGCTTGTTTGGGAGCGGCCCGGCGCCGCGCTCATGGCGTGCCCCGCTGCGGCGGCACGTTCTTCAGGCGCAGTTCGGCCGCGCGGGCGTGCGCCTGCAGGCCTTCGCCGTAGGCGAGTTCGGCGGCGATCGGGCCCAGCATCTGGGCGCCGGCCTCGCTCACCTCGATGAGGCTGCTGCGCTTCTGGAAGTCGTAGACGCCCAGCGGGCTGGAGAAGCGCGCGGTGCCGCTGGTGGGCAGCACGTGGTTGGGGCCGGCGCAGTAGTCGCCCAGGCTCTCGCTGGTGTAGGCGCCGAGGAAGATCGCGCCGGCATGCTTCAACAAGGGCTCCCAGCGCTGCGGGTCGCGGCTGCTGACTTCCAGGTGCTCGGGCGCGATGCGGTTGCTGATGGCGCAGGCCTCTTCCATGTCGCGCGTGAGGATCAGCGCGCCGCGGCCGTTCAGGCTCCTGGCGATGATCCCGGCGCGCGGCAGCGTGGGCAGCAGGCGGTCGATGGCCGCCTGCACCGCGTCGATGTAGGCGGCGTCGGGGCACAGCAGGATGCTCTGCGCCAGCTCGTCGTGCTCGGCCTGGCTGAACAGGTCCATCGCCACCCAGTCGGGCGGCGTGCTGCCGTCGGCCAGCACCAGGATTTCGCTCGGGCCGGCGATCATGTCGATGCCGACGGTGCCGAACACGCGCTTCTTGGCGCTGGCCACGTAGGCGTTGCCGGGGCCGGTGACCTTGTCGACCTTGGGCACGGTTTGCGTGCCGTAGGCCAGCGCCGCCACGGCCTGCGCGCCGCCGATGGTGAAGGCGCGCGTGACGCCCGCCACATGGGCGGCGGCCAGCACCAACGGGTTCTTCTCGCCCCGGGGCGTGGGCACGACCATGATGATCTCGCCGACACCGGCGACGTGCGCGGGGACGGCGTTCATCAGCACCGAGGACGGGTAGGCCGCCTTGCCGCCGGGCACGTAGATGCCGACGCGGTCCAGCGGCGTGACCTTCTGGCCCAGCAGCGTGCCGTCCTCGTCGCGGTAGCTCCAGCTCTCGCCGCTGGCCTTCTTCTGAGCCTCGTGGTAGCGGCGCACGCGGCGCGCTGCCGCGTCGAGCGCGTCGCGCTGCGCGGCGGGCAGCGACTCGAAGGCGGCCTTCAGCTCGGCCTGGGTCAGCTCCAGCGCGCCCAGGCTTTGGGCCTGCAGGCCGTCGAAGCGGGCGGTGTACTCCAGCACCGCGGCGTCGCCGCGCTGCTGCACGTCGGCCAGGATGTCGGCCACGCGCTGCTCTATGGCGGCGTCGGTGTCGGCCGACCAGTGCAGCCGGGCCTGGAAATCCGCCTCAAAAGTGGCGCTAGCCGTGGAAAGACGCAGGGGTTTAGCTACAAGTTCCATAGCAATCATGCCTCAACGGAAATGGCGGAGGCGAAGGCGTCCACGATGCGGCGGATCGGCTCGCGCTTCAACTTGAGCGCGGCTTGGTTGACCACCAGGCGCGAGCTGATGTCCATGATGCGCTCGACCTCGACCAGGTGGTTGGCCTTGAGGGTGTTGCCGGTGGAGACGAGGTCGACGATGGCGTCGGCCAGGCCCGTGAGCGGCGCCAACTCCATGCTGCCGTAGAGCTTGATCAGGTCCACGTGCACGCCCTTGGCGGCGAAGAATTCGCGGGCGATGCCCAGGTACTTGGTGGCCACACGCAGGCGCGAGCCCTGCTTGACGGCGCTGGCGTAGTCGTAGTCGGCGCGCACCGCCACGCTGACGCGGCAGCGCGCGATCCTCAGGTCCAGCGGCTGGTACAGGCGCGAGCCGCCGCCGGCGGCCTCCATCTGGTGCTCCAGCAGCGTGTCCAGGCCGGTCACGCCCAGGTCGGCGCCGCCGTACTCGACGTAGGTCGGCACGTCGCTGGCGCGCACCAGCACCACGCGCACGTCGGCGTGGTTGGTGGGCAGGATCAGCTTGCGCGATTTCTCGGGGTCTTCCAGCACCTCGATGCCGGCCGCGGCCAGCAGCGGCAGCGTCTCGTCGAAGATGCGTCCCTTGGACAGGGCGAGCGTGATCACGGCGAGATCCTTTCGACGTCCGCGCCAATGCCGCGCAGCTTGGCTTCCATGCGGTCGTAGCCGCGGTCCAGGTGGTAGATGCGGTCCACCAGCGTCTCGCCCTCGGCCACCAGGCCGGCGATGACCAGGCTGGCCGAGGCGCGCAGGTCGGTGGCCATCACGGTGGCGCCCGACAGGCGCGGCACGCCCTCGACCACCGCGACCTTGCCGTCGACGCGGATCTGCGCGCCCAGGCGCATCAGTTCGTTCACGTGCATGAAGCGGTTCTCGAAGATGGTCTCGGTCACGGTCGAGGTGCCGCGCGCCACGCAGTTGAGCGCCATGAATTGCGCCTGCATGTCGGTCGGGAAGCCCGGGTATTCGGTGGTGCGGAAGGTCTGCGCCTTGAGCGCGCCCTCGGCCACGCCGGGCGAGCGCACGCGCACCCCGCCCTCCTCCGCCGTGATGGCGACGCCGGCGTCGCGCAGCTTCTCGGCCACGGCGTCGAGGTGGTCGATGCGCGCATGCCGCAGCAGCACGTCGCCGCCGGCGGCGGCGACGGCGCAGAGGAAGGTGCCGGCCTCGATGCGGTCTGCCACCACGGCGTGGCTGCAGCCGTGCAGCCGCTCCACGCCCTGGATGCGGATGCGGCTGCTGCCGTGGCCCTCGATGCGCGCGCCCATGGCGATCAGCATCTCGGCCAGGTCGCAGACCTCGGGCTCCTGGGCGGCGTTCTCCAGCACCGTCTCGCCCTCGGCCAGGGTAGCGGCCATGAGCAGGTTCTCGGTGCCGGTCACGGTGACCATGTCGGTGGTGATGCGCGCGCCCTTGAGCCGCCTGGCGCGCGCGACGATGTCGCCGTGCTCGAAGCTGATCTGCGCGCCCATGGCCTGCAACCCCTTGAGATGCTGGTCCACCGGGCGCGAACCGATGGTGCAGCCGCCGGGCAGCGACACGGTCGCCTCGCCGAAGCGCGCCACCAGCGGGCCGAGCACCAGGATCGAGGCGCGCATGAGCTTCATCAGGTCATACGGCGCCTCGCGCGCCGGCAGGGTGCCGGCCTCCAGCACCAGCCGGCCCGGGGCGCGCTCGGAGCGCACGCCCATGTGCTCGAACAGTTGCAGCGCGGTGCTCACGTCCTGCAGGCCCGGGACGTTGCTCAGGGTCACGGCGTCGGCGGTCAGCAGGGCGGCGAAAATCTCGGGCAGCGCGGCATTCTTGGCGCCCGAGATCGAGACCTCGCCCTGCAGGCGGCGGCCGCCGCGGATCAGCAGCTTGTCCATGGTTCAGCCCTTCTGCGCGCGGGCCCACTCGGCGGGCGTGTAGGTCTTCATGGACAGCGCATGGACCTCGTCGGTCTGCAGCCGCCTGCCCAGCGTGGCGTAGACCTGCTGGTGGCGCTGGATCGGACGCTGGCCCTCGAAGGCGGCGGACACGATGGTGGCGAACCAGTGCCGGCCGTCGCCTTCGAGCGCCAGGTGCTCGCAGGCCAGGCCGGAGCGGATGATGGAAGTGAGCTCGTCAGCAGTCATGGAAGTGGAAATTCATCGAAAAACACCGCGGAACCGGCTTCGCCGGGCCGCCGGTGCCGCCCCCGCAAGGGGGTTGGCGTAGCGACACGAAGGGCGCGCAGACTGGGGGCGAACCATGGTCAACCTCGGATCTTGTAGCCGATGCGCAGCAGGTGCAGCGCCAGCGCGCTGACCGCGACCAGGGCGCCCCCGACGATCGCCAGGCTCAGCCAGGGCGAGGCGTCGCTGACGCCGAAGAAGCCGTAGCGAAAGCCGTCGATCATGTAGAAGAACGGGTTGAGATGGCTCACCGTCTGCCAGAACGGGGGCAGCGAGCCGATGGAATAGAACACGCCGGAGAGGAAGGTCATCGGCATGATGAGGAAGTTCTGGAACAGCGCCATCTGGTCGAACTTCTCGGCCCAGAGCCCGGCGAGCACGCCCAGCGTGCCGAGCAAGGCCGAGCCCAGCAGCGCGAACGCCACGATCCACCACGGTGCCACGAAGGACAGCCGGGCGAAGAACAGCGCGGTCACGGCCAGCACGCCCAGGCCCACGGCCAGCCCGCGCACCACCGAGGAGCCGACGTAGGCCGCGAACCAGCCCCAGTGCGACAGCGGCGTGAGCAGCACGAACACCAGGCTGCCCATGATCTTGCTCTGGATCAGCGAGGACGAGCTGTTGGCGAAGGCGTTCTGCAGCACGCTCATCATCACCAGCCCGGGCACCAGGAAGGCGGTGTAGCTCACCGTGCCGTAGACCTTCACGTGGTCCTCCAGCGCGTGGCCGAACACCAGCAGGTACAGCACGGCGGTGAGCACCGGCGCGCCCACGGTCTGCAGGCCCACCTTCCAGAAGCGCAGCACTTCCTTGTAGAACAGCGTTTGCCAGCCAGTCATGCGCGTTGCCTCATACCGGGGACTGCCAGCGGTGGCCGCCGGCGGCGGACAGGTCGGTGGCCATGACTTCGAGGAAGACGTCCTCCAGGTCGGCCTTGCGGACCTCCACGTCCTCGACCGTGAGCCCGGCCCGGCGCACCTCGGCCAGCAACTGCTCGATGGCCACCGCGTCGGGCGCGGGCAGTTGCACGATGCGGCCGGTGATGCGCGCCTGGGCGGCCAGTGCCGGCGGCAACTCGCCGTCGACCTTGAAGCGCAGCACGTTGCCCGCGGCCATGCGGATCAGGTCGCTGGTGCGATTGAGGGCCACCAGCCGGCCCTTCTTGAGCATGGCGATGCGGCTGCACAGAGCCTCGGCCTCTTCCAGGTAGTGGGTGGTGAGCAGCACCGTGTGGCCTTCGCGGTTGAGCCGCGCGATGAACTGCCACAGCGTCTGGCGCAGTTCCACGTCGACACCGGCGGTGGGCTCGTCGAGCACGATGATCGGCGGCTTGTGCACCAGCGCCTGCGCCACCAGCACCCGGCGCTTCATGCCGCCGGAGAGCTGGCGCATGCCGGAGCCGGCCTTGTCGGCCAGGCCCAGGGCCTCGAGCAGCTCGTCGATCCAGGCGTCGTTGTTCCTGACGCCGAAGTAGCCGGACTGGATGCGCAGCGTCTCGCGCACATTGAAGAACGGGTCGAACACCAGCTCCTGCGGCACCACGCCCAGCGTGCGGCGCGCGGCGGCGAAGTCGGTCTGCACGTCGTGGCCGTCCACCAGGACCCGGCCCTGGGTGGCGCGGGCCAGGCCGGCGAGGATGCTGATGAGGGTGGTCTTGCCGGCGCCGTTGGGGCCGAGCAAACCGAAGAATTCACCCTGTGCGATGTCGAAACTGACGCCGTCGAGGGCCTGTAGCACGCCGCGGGAGGTCGAATACTGCTTGGAGACGGACTGGAAGGAGATCGCGGGCATGGGAGCCCGGTATTTTACGGGCTCGGGCCGCAGGGCCCGTCCGACCCGCTCAACCCTGGGCGGGGAGCAGCTCCGCTATGCCATACAGGCGGGCCAGACCCGCCAGGCGCGGATGCAGGCCGCGCACGGTGAAAGCACGCCCGAGCGACAGCGCCTCGCGCCGGCAGGCGAGCAGCACGGCGAGTGCCGACGAATCGAAGCTCGCCAGCGCCGAGGCATCGGCCACCACCGGCAGCGGCCCTGGGTGGAGGCCCTGGGTGAGCATGCGCAGGCAGGCCTGGGCCTGTGCATGGGTCAGTTCGGTCGGCAGCACCAGCGTCTGCTGCGCTGGCGCGGCGGGGCTGTCGGCCACCGCCGCGACGGCTGGCGCTGCTGCCTGCTTGGCCATGGGGATCAGCTCTTCTTGTCGTTGGACTGGTTGCGCTTGGCCAGCGTCTGGATCAGGCCGTCGATGCCGCCATTGCTGAGCTGCTGCGCAAACTGGCTGCGGTAGGTTTCCACCAGCCACACGCCGAGCACGTTGAGGTTGTAGATCTTCCACCCGGCGCCCTCGCCCGGGGTCTTTTCGAGGCGGTAGTCGAGCTGGATCGGGTCGCCGCGGCCGATGACCTCGGTGCGGACCACCACCTCCTTGTCGCTCGGATCGGCGCGCAGCGGTTTGACCGAGATGCTCTGGTCGCTCACCTGAGACAGCGCGCCCGCGTAGGTGCGCACCAGCAGGGTCTTGAATTCCTGCTGCAGGCGGCTGCGCTGCTCGGGCGTGGCCTGGCGCCACTGCGGCCCGACGGCGGCGGCCGTCATGCGCTGGAAGTTGACGCTGGGCATGATCTTGCTGTCGACCAGCGCGATCACCTTGCTGACGTCGCCGCTGCGCAGGCTGCTGTCGGCCTTGATCGCGTCCAGCGTCTCGGTGGACAGGCGCTTGATCAGCGCATCCGGCGCTTCATCGGCCGCGCGCACGGCCAGCGGCAGGGCCAGTGCGGCCATGGCGGCCAGGCTCGCGGCCATGCGGCCCAGGGAACGTCGATTCATGGTGACCTCTCTTTACTTCTTGCAACAGTTGGATCGCCCCGCGCCCCTCGCGCGGATCTGGCTTTCACTGTTCGAACATACATGGAATGGAGGGTTCCGGCCGTGCCTCGCGTAGATGCAACAGGCTGAAACCCGCCTACCGGAGCTTCAGCGGGAACGTCGGCACCCGGCTGTCGTCGATCTCGTAACCGGCATCACGGCCGTCCTCATCCGCGCCGCGCGGCTGGTTGCGGCGCAGTTGCAGGTACGAGTCACGGGTGAAGCTGTACTTGTCCAGTGCTGCTTCATCCAGGATCGCGCTGGCGCGCAGAAAGCTCGCGCGCGTATCGACGATGCGCAGCACGTAGAGCGAGTTGCGCACCGGCACGTCGTGCACGTGGGCCAGCAGGTTGCCCGCCGTGTCCACCGGCAGCGCGGCGGTGCCGCGCACCGTGGACGGCCCGAGCAGCGGCAGCACCAGGTAAGGGCCGGTCGGCACGCCATAGTAGGCCAGCGTCTGGCCGAAATCCTGCGGGTGCCGCTCGATGTCGGCGGCGCCGGCGATGTCGATCACGCCGCCCAGGCCGAACACGGTGTTGACCGCGAAGCGGATCCAGGTTTCGCCCGCATCGCGCACCTTGAGCTGCAGCAGGTTGTTGACGAAGGACCAGGGCTCGGTCAGGTTGCGGAAGAAATTGCCCACGCCGGTGCGCACCGGCGACGGCGTGACGTCGCGGTAGACGGTGGCCACCGGCTTGAACACGGCGCGGTCCAGCGCATCGTTGAACTCGAAGACGCCGCGGTTGAAGGGCTCGAACGGATCGCGCGGGTTCGGCGCCCGGCCTTCGGCGCCGGTGGTGGCGCAGCCGCCGGCCAGCATCGAGGCGGCCAGCGCGGCGGCGATTGCCGCTGCGCGGCGGGGGGATTGTTCGTGTTTTTTCATTTCTTGCTGCCCTGACTGGCACCAGGTGCCGGTTTTCCGCCATCCTCGGCCTTGTTGAAGAGAAACTGGCCAATGAGGTTCTCCAGCACCACGGCCGATTGCGTCGTGGTGATGACGTCTCCCTGCTCCAGGTTCTTGTCGTCCGCCCCGGCCTCGATGCCGATGTACTGCTCGCCGAGCAGGCCGCTGGTGAGGATCTTGAGCGAGCTGTCCTTGGGGAATTTGTAGCGGTTCTGCAGCGACAGGGCCACCGATGCCTGGAAACTCTTGTCATCGAACGTGATGCCGTCCACCCGGCCGACCACCACGCCGGCGCTCTTGACGGCCGCCTGCGGCTTGAGGCCGCCGATGTTGTCGAAGCGCGCGGTCACGGTGTAGGTGGACTGGAAGTTGAGCCGCAGCAGGTTGGCCGACTGCAGGGACAGGAACAGCACGGCTGCCAGCCCGAGCAGCACGAACAGGCCGACCCACACATCGCTTTTGGAGCGTTCCATTGATAACCCCTCAAATACTGAACATGAGCGCGGTCAGGATGAAGTCCAGACCGAGCACGGCAAGCGAAGACATGACCACGGTGCGCGTCGTCGCGCGCGAGACCCCTTCGGGCGTGGGTTTGGCCGTGTAGCCCTGCAGCAGCGCGACGAAGGTCACGGTGAGCCCGAACACCACGCTCTTGAGCACGCCGTTGCCGACGTCGCGCAGCACGTCGACCCCGCCCTGCATCTGGCTCCAGAAAGCGCCGCCGTCGATGCCGATCAGCACCACGCCGACCAGCCAGCCGCCGATGATGCCCACGGCGCTGAACACCGCCGACAGCAGCGGCAGCGCGATCACGCCGCCCCAGAACCGGGGCGCGAGGATGCGGCTGACCGGGTCGATCGCCATCATCTCCATGGCGCTGAGCTGCTCGCCGGCCTTCATCAGGCCGATCTCGGCCGTGAGCGAGGTGCCGGCGCGCCCGGCGAAAAGCAGTGCGCTGATCACCGGCCCCAGTTCGCGCACCAGCGACAGCGCCACCAGCAGCCCCAGTGCATCCGCCGCGCCATAGCGCTGCAGCGTGTAGTAGCCCTGCAGGCTGAGGACGAAGCCGACGAACAGGCCCGAGACCGTGATGATCGCCAGCGAATAATTGCCCAGGAAATGGATCTGCTCGGACACCAGCCGGAAGCGGCGCAGCGCCGTGCCGCTGCGCGCCAGCAGGCGCCAGAACAGCCGCGCCGCCGCGCCGATGCCGGCGAGCTTGCCGCGCACCGCGAAGCCGACGTCGGCGGGATGCCACCAGCGCGTGCTCATAGGCGCTTCCTCCCGGAGACCGGGCCGAAATCCTGCGCCGCCTCAGGCGCCGGGTAGTGAAAACGCACCGGACCATCGGCCTCGGCGTGGATGAACTGGTGCACCACCGGATCGGTGCTGGCACGGATCGCCTCGGGCGACCCCTGCGCGCCGATGCGCCCGGCCGCCAGCACGATGACGTGGTCGGCAATGGCCAGCGTCTCGTCCACGTCGTGCGAGACCACCACGCTGGTCAGCGCCATGGCGTCGTTCAACTGCCGGATCAGGCGTGCGGCGATGCCCAGCGAAATCGGGTCGAGGCCGGCGAAAGGCTCGTCGTACAGCACCAGCTCGGGGTCGAGCACGATGGCGCGGGCCAGCGCCACGCGGCGCGCCATGCCGCCGGAGATCTCGCTGGGCCGCAGGTCGCGCGCGCCGCGCAGCCCGACGGCATCGAGCTTCATCAGCACGATGTCGCGGATCAGATCCTCGCTCAGGTCGGTGTGCTCGCGCAGCGGGAAGGCGACGTTGCCGAACACGTCCAGGTCGGTGAACAGCGCGCCGAACTGGAACAGCATGCCCATGCGCCGCCGCGCCGCGTAGAGCGCGGCCTGGTCCATGGCGCCCACGTCCTTGCCGTCGAACAGCACCTGGCCCTTCTGCGCGCGGACCTGGCCGCCGATCAGCCGCAGCACGGTGGTCTTGCCGCCGCCGGAGGCGCCCATCAGCGCCGTGACCTTGCCGCGCGGAATGTCCAGCGATACCCCGTCCAGGATGACGCGCTCGCCGTAGCCGAACCTGAGGTCACGCAGGCTGACGAGCGGCGGCGGGCAAGAGGAGTCGGGCGGGGGAATGTCCATAAGGAAGCGGGCCAGGCACGGGGCAGCGCGGCATCATAGGGGATGGCGCAGGTTTAACCTACACGGGTGAATGTATCCCAGGCCGTTGCCACGGAAGCCGCGGCCGCGGACGTGCAGGCGCCCCGCCGCCGAGAAATCCACGCCAAAAAGGCGTGAAGCCCATGATATACCTGGGCTTCTAGCTATTAATTTAATAGCAAAAAAGAAACGGCGCCGATCAGGCGCCGCTTCCGCCGACAAGCCCGGAGCCCGATCAGCGCGGCAGATCGCTGAAGCCCATCAGGAATTCATCGACCGCGCGTGCGGCCTGGCGCCCTTCGCGGATGGCCCATACCACGAGCGACTGCCCGCGGCGCACGTCGCCGGCGGCGAAGACCTTGGGCACGTTGGTGGCGTAGCCGCCGTCGAAATCGGTGCTGGCCCTGGCGTTGCCGCGGGCGTCCTTCTCCACGCCGAAGGCCTCGAGCACCGGCGAGACCGGGCTGACGAAGCCCATGGCCAGCAGCACCAAGTCGGCCTTGAGGACCTGCTCGGAGCCGGGCACTTCGATCATCTTGCCGTCCTTCCACTCGACGCGCACGGTCTTCAGGCCGGTGACCTTGCCCTTCTCGCCGACGAATTCCTTGGTGGAGATGGCGAACTCGCGCTCGCAGCCCTCTTCGTGGCTGGAGCTGGTGCGCAGCTTGTAGGGCCAGTAGGGCCAGGTCATCGGGCGGTTTTCCTGCACCGGCGGCTGGGGCATCAGCTCGAACTGGGTGACGCTGGCCGCGCCATGGCGGTTGCTGGTGCCGACGCAGTCGCTGCCGGTATCGCCGCCGCCGATGACGATGACGTGCTTGCCGTCGGCGCGCAGCTGGCCCTTGACCTTGTCGCCGGCGTTGACCTTGTTCTGCTGCGGCAGGAATTCCATCGCGAAATGGATGCCGTCGAGTTCGCGGCCGGGCACCGGCAGGTCGCGCGACTGCTCGGCGCCGGCGGTGATCAGCACCGCGTCGAAGTCCTGCTGCAGTTGCCCGGGCGTGATCGTCTCCTTGGCCCAGTTGGTGACCCTGGAGCCCTTGCCCAGCGGATCGTCCTTGGCGCCGATGACCACGCCGGTGCGGATGGTGACGCCTTCGGCCTGCATCTGCGCGACGCGCCGGTCGATGTGCGACTTCTCCATCTTGAAGTCGGGAATGCCATAGCGCAGCAGGCCGCCGACGCGGTCGTTCTTCTCGAACAGCGTCACGTCGTGGCCGACGCGCGCGAGCTGCTGCGCCGCGGCCATGCCGGCCGGGCCGGAGCCGACCACCGCCACCCTCTTGCCGGTCTTGTGCTTGGCCAGGCGCGGCGCCACCCAGCCTTCGGCCCAGGCGCGGTCGATGATGGCGTGCTCGATCGACTTGATGCCGACCGGGTCGTCGTTCACGTTGAGCACGCAGGCGGCCTCGCAGGGCGCGGGGCAGATGCGGCCGGTGAACTCGGGGAAGTTGTTGGTCGAGTCCAGCACCGCCCAGGCGCTCTGCCAGTCCGACTGGTAGACCAGGTCGTTGAAGTCCGGGATGATGTTGTTGACCGGGCAGCCGTTGTTGCAGAACGGCGTGCCGCAGTCCATGCAGCGCGCGGCCTGCACCTTGGCCTGCGGCTCATCGAGGCCGACGACGAATTCCCTGTAGTGCTTCAGGCGCTCGGGCACGGGCCTGTAGCCCTCCTCGATGCGCTCGTATTCCATGAAGCCGGTGGTTTTTCCCATGACCGTGTGTCCTTTTTATCGTGGTGGTGGGCCGCGCCTTACTTGGCGGGCACCGCTTCTTTGTTCTTGGCGGCGGCCGGGGCGGCCACGTGCGGCGTCGGCGGCTCGGCGTTGACGCGGCGCTCGTGGATCTCGGCCAGCGCGCGCTTGTACTCGGTCGGGAACACCTTGACGAACTTGGTGCGCGAGACGGCCCAGTTGTCCAGCAGCTCGCGCGCGCGCTTGCTGCCGGTCCAGCGGTTGTGGTCTTCCAGCAGCTTGCGCAGCGTGGCTTCGTCGGTCTGGTCGCGGTGCCAGATGCTGCGGGGCACGCTGGCGGTCTGCTCGGCGCCGGGGACGACCTTCTCGAGCGTGACCATGGAAAGGTTGCAGCGCGAGGCGAACTGGCCGTCCTCGTCATAGACGTAGGCGATGCCCCCGCTCATGCCGGCGGCGAAGTTGCGGCCGGTCTTGCCCAGCACCGCGACAGTGCCGCCGGTCATGTACTCGCAGCCATGGTCGCCGGTGCCTTCCACCACGGCGGTGGCGCCCGACAGGCGCACGGCGAAGCGCTCGCCCGCCACGCCGGCCAGGTAGGCCTCGCCCGCGGTGGCGCCGTACATCACGGTGTTGCCGACGATGATGTTGCGCGCCGCCTCGCCGCGGAAGTCCAGGCTCGGGCGCACCACCACGCGGCCGCCGGAGAGGCCCTTGCCGGTGTAGTCGTTGGCGTCGCCGATCAGGTAGAGCGTGATGCCGCGCGTGAGGAAGGCGCCGAAGGACTGGCCGCCGGTGCCTTCGAGCTGGATGTGGATGGTGTCGTCCGGCAGGCCCTCGGGGTGCACCCGGGTGACGGCGCCGGAGAGCATGGCGCCCACGGTGCGGTTGACGTTGCGCGCCACTTCCATGAAGCGCACGCGCTCGCCGCGCTCGATGGCCGGGCGGCATTTCTCGATCAGCCGGTTGTCCAGCGCATGCTCCAGGCCGTGCTCCTGCGACTCGGTGTGCAAGCGCGGCACGTCGGCCGGCACCTGCGGCTGCGCGAACAGGCGGCTGAAGTCCAGGCCGCGCGCCTTCCAGTGCGCAATGCCCTTGCGGGTGTCGAGCAGGTCGACCCGGCCGATCAGGTCGTCGAACTTGCGGATGCCGAGCTGCGCCATGATCTGGCGCACTTCCTCGGCCACGAAGAAGAAGTAGTTGACGACGTGCTCGGGCTTGCCCGAGAACTTCCTGCGCAGCACCGGGTCCTGCGTGGCCACGCCCACCGGGCAGGTGTTGAGGTGGCACTTGCGCATCATGATGCAGCCCTCGACCACCAGCGGCGCGGTGGCGAAGCCGAACTCGTCGGCGCCCAGCAGCGCGCCGATGGCGACGTCGCGGCCGGTCTTCATCTGGCCGTCGGCCTGCACCCGGATGCGGCTGCGCAGGCGGTTGAGCACCAGGGTCTGCTGCGTTTCGGCCAGGCCGATCTCCCACGGGCCGCCGGCATGCTTGATGGACGACCAGGGCGAGGCGCCGGTGCCGCCGTCGTGGCCGGCGATCACGACGTGGTCGCTCTTGCACTTGGCCACGCCCGCGGCGATGGTGCCCACGCCCACTTCCGACACCAGCTTGGTGCTGATGCTGGCGTGCGGCGCGACGTTTTTCAGGTCGTGGATCAGTTGGGCCAGGTCCTCGATCGAGTAAATGTCGTGGTGCGGCGGCGGGCTGATCAGGCCCACGCCCGGTACCGAGTGGCGCAGCTTGCCGATGTAGTCGGACACCTTGCCGCCGGGCAGCTGGCCGCCTTCGCCGGGCTTGGCGCCCTGGGCCATCTTGATCTGGATCTGGTCGGCCGAGGACAGGTACTCGGCCGTGACGCCGAAGCGGCCCGAGGCCACCTGCTTGATGCGCGAGCGCAGCGAGTCGCCGTCCTGCAGCGGCAGGTCGACCTCGACGTTGGCCTCGCCGATCACGCTCTTGAGCGTGTCGCCGACCTTGATCGGGATGCCCTTCAACTCATTGCGGTAGCGGTGCTCGTCCTCGCCGCCCTCGCCGGTGTTGCTCTTGCCGCCGATGCGGTTCATGGCCACGGCCAGCGTGGCATGCGCCTCGGTGGAGATGGAGCCGAGCGACATGGCGCCGGTGGCAAAGCGCTTGACGATCTCGGCCGCGGGCTCGACCTCTTCCACGGGGATCGCCTTGGCCGGGTCGATCCTGAATTCGAACAGGCCGCGCAGCGTCATGTGGCGGCGGCTCTGGTCGTTGATCAGCTGGGCGTATTCCTTGTAGGTGTTCCAGTTGTTGGCGCGGGTGGAATGCTGCAGCTTGGCGATCGCGTCGGGCGACCACATGTGCTCTTCGCCACGGGTGCGCCAGGCGTACTCACCGCCGGCGTCGAGCATGCTGGCCAGCACCGGGTCGTCGCCGAAGGCGGCCTTGTGCAGGCGGATGCCTTCCTCGGCGATCTCGAAGATGCCGATGCCCTCGACCCGGCTGGCGGTGCCGGTGAAGTACTTGCCGACGGTGTCGCTGTTGATGCCGATGGCCTCGAACAGCTGCGCGCCGCAGTAGCTCATGTAGGTGCTCACGCCCATCTTGGACATGATCTTGGACAGGCCCTTGCCGATGGCCTTGACGTAGTTGTAGATCGCCTTCTCGGGCGACAGGTCGCCCGGCAGGTCCTGGTGCAGCTCGGCCAGGGTTTCCATCGCCAGGTAGGGGTGCACCGCCTCCGCGCCGTAGCCGGCCAGCACGGCGAAGTGGTGCACCTCGCGCGCGCTGCCGGTCTCCACCACCAGGCCGGTGGTGGTGCGCAGGCCTTCGCGGACCAGGTGCTGGTGGATGGCCGACAGCGCCAGCAGCGCGGGAATGGCCACCTGCGTGGCGGCCACGCCGCGGTCGCTGACGATCAGGATGTTGTGGCCGCTCTTGATCGCGTCCACCGCTTCGGCGCAGAGCGAGGCGAGCTTGGCCTCCACGCCCTCATGGCCCCAGGCCAGCGGGTAGGTGATGTCCAGCGTCGCGCTCTTGAACTTGCCCTGGGTGAAGGTGGCGATGTCGCGCAGCTTGGCCATGTCGGCGAAGTCGAGGATCGGCTGGCTCACCTCCAGCCGCATCGGCGGGTTGACCTGGTTGATGTCCAGCAGGTTGGGCTTGGGGCCGATGAAGGACACCAGCGACATCACGATCGCCTCGCGGATCGGGTCGATCGGCGGGTTGGTCACCTGCGCGAACATCTGCTTGAAGTAGCTGTAGAGCGGCTTGTCCTTGCTCGAGAGCACGGCCAGCGGGCTGTCGTTGCCCATAGAGCCGATGCCTTCCTCCCCATTCCTGGCCATGGGCGAGAGCAAGAACTTCACGTCCTCCTGGGTGTAGCCGAAGGCCTGCTGGCGGTCGAGCAGGCTGACCGAGGAGGCCGGCGCCGACGCCTGCGAGCCGGCCACGTGGTCGAGCTTGATGCGCAGGTTCTCGATCCACTGCTTGTAGGGGCGGCTGTGGGCCAGGCTGGCCTTGAGCTCCTCGTCGTCGATCATGCGGCCCTGGTCGAGGTCGATCAGGAACATCTTGCCGGGCTGCAGGCGCCATTTGCGCACGATCCTGTTCTCGGGGATCGGCAGCACGCCGGACTCCGAGCCCATGATGACCAGGTCGTCGTCGGTGATGCAGTAGCGCGACGGGCGCAGGCCGTTGCGGTCGAGCGTGGCGCCGATCTGGCGGCCGTCGGTGAACACGATGGAAGCCGGGCCGTCCCAGGGCTCCATCATGGCCGCGTGGTACTCGTAGAAGGCCCTGCGGCGCTCGTCCATGGTGGTGTGCTGCTCCCAGGGCTCGGGGATCATCATCATCACCGCATGGCTGATCGGATAGCCGGCCATGGTCAGCAGTTCGAGGCAGTTGTCGAAGGTGGCGGTATCGGACTGCCCGGCGAAGCTGATCGGGTAGAGCTTGTGCAGGTCGGCGCCCAGCACCGGCGAGGACATCACGCCCTCGCGCGCGCGCATCCAGTTGTAGTTGCCCTTGACCGTGTTGATCTCGCCGTTGTGGGCCACGTAGCGGTACGGGTGGGCCAGCGGCCACTCGGGGAAGGTGTTGGTGGAGAAGCGCTGGTGCACCAGGCCCAGCGCCGAGACGCAGCGCGGGTCCTGCAGGTCGAAGTAATAGGTGCCCACCTGGTCGGCCAGCAGCAGGCCCTTGTAGACCACGGTGCGGCTCGACATGCTCGGCACGTAGTACTCCTTGCCATGCTTGAGCCGCAGGTTCTGGATGTTGGCGCTGGCGGTCTTGCGGATGACGTAGAGCTTGCGTTCGAGCGCGTCCTGCACGATGACGTCGGCGCCGCGGCCGATGAACACCTGGCGCAGCACCGGCTCGGTCTTGCGCACCTGGGGCGACATCGGCATGTCGCGGTTCACCGGCACGTCGCGCCAGCCCAGCAGCACCTGGCCCTCGGCCTTGATCGCGCGCTCCATCTCCTGCTCGCAGGCCAGGCGCGAGGCGTGCTCCTTGGGCAGGAAGATCATGCCCACGCCGTACTCGCCGGCCGGCGGCAGCACCACGCCCTGGGCGGCCATTTCCTCGCGGTACAGCAGGTCCGGGATCTGGATCAGGATGCCCGCGCCGTCGCCCATGAGCTTGTCGGCGCCCACCGCGCCGCGGTGGTCGATGTTCTCGAGGATCTTGAGCGCCTGCGTGACGATGTCATGGCGCTTCTCGCCCTTGATGTGGGCCACGAAGCCCAGGCCGCACGCATCGTGCTCGTGGGCCTTGGAATAAAGGCCGTGTTCTTGGAGATGCTGGATCTCGGCAGCCGTTGTCATGCTCATGGCGTGCTCCTGTCGTAGGTGTCGCTAGTCAATCGCGGGGAGGGCGAGCATAAGACACAGCAACATCGGTGCCAAGCACTTTAATTGGGGTCAGATACCAATTAAATGTTGAATGAAATCATGGGGATTAATAAGGGGACACATCAAAAAACATAGCATTAAGCCAAGAATATACCTGGGCTTCAGCCAGTTTTTATCGGATTTTCTCTGGGTGCGGCGGGCCGGCCGGCGCGGGTCTTGCGCAAGCGGCGCGGTGTGAGCTTTTGCGCGGATGCGACAAACGCCTCGCTGCCCAGCGCCCATTCGCCGCGCCAGGACTCCTCCAGTTGGAGCTGCGTGGCGGCATCCAGGCCGGCGCGCACCAGTTCGGCGTAGGCGGCCTCGCGCGCGAACGGGGTGTTGCCCAGCTCCCAGTAGACGGCCGGCGGCGTCAGGAAGCGGCCGGGCTGAAGGCCGACGTAGTGCCGGTGGCTGCCCCACGCATGGTCCTGCGGCTGCGGCGCCAGGCCGGTGCGCACCGGCAGCAGGTCCAGCGCCACCATGCTCGGCAGCAGCCAGCGGCCGGCCTCCAGCACCTGCGAGCGGTAACGCCCTTCCCAGAGCGTGCCGCGCCGGCCGTGGCGGTCATTGAAGCCGCGCACATAGCGCCGGCTCATGCCCTGGACCCACAAGGGCAGGCTGTCCTGCGCCTGCGGCGTGGCCAGCAGGTGCACCTGGTCCGGCAGGAACAGGTAGGCATGCAGCAGCACGCGGTGGCTCTGGGCATATTCCCCCAGGAGCGCGAGCAGGCTCTCGCCATCCTGCCCGTCCCGCACCACGGCCTGGCCGCCGTTGCCGCGCAGCATCAGGTGGTGCGGATGGCCGGGAAGGGCCAGGCGGGGCAGGCGGGCCATGGGCGGCGCAAGCTCAGGCCGCCGGCAAGCGCGGAAAGCGCACGGGCTGCAGGGACGCCAGACCGAACTCCTCCAGGATCGCCCGCAGGCGCTCGGCCGCGCTGCGCCTGGGCCCGCCGCTGCGGCGGGCGATGATCAGCTCGTTCTTCATGCTGTGCTCCCAGCCGACCAACTCGGTCACGGTCACCTGGTAGCCGCAGGCCTCCAGGTACAGGCAGCGCAGCACGTTGGTGAGCTGGCTGCCCAGTTCGCGCGTGTGCAGCGGGTGGCGCCAGAGTTCGGCCAGCGGCGTGCGCGCCAGCGCCAGGGCCTTGTGCTGGCGCAGGCAGGCGGCGACCTCGGCCTGGCAGCAGGGCACCAGCGCCATGCAGCGCGCGTTCTTGGCCAGGCCGAACGCGATGGCGTCGTCGGTCGCGGTGTCGCAGGCGTGCAGCGCGGTGACGACGTCGATGCGCTCGGGCAGCGTGGCGTCGGTGGTGGCCTGGGCCACGGACAGCGGCAGGAAGGACATGCGCGCAAAGCCCAGCCGCGCGGCCAGGGCGCGCGACGTCTCCACCAGCTCGGCGCGCGTCTCGATGCCGTAGATGTGGCCCGAGCCGAGCGCGCGGAAGAACAGGTCGTAGAGGATGAAGCCCAGGTAGGACTTGCCCGCGCCGTGGTCGGCCAGGGTGGCGCCGGCGCCGCCTTCGGGCAGTTCCTTGAGCAGGGTCTCGATGAACTGGACCAGGTGGTAGACCTGCTTGAGCTTGCGCCGGGAATCCTGGTTGAGCCGGCCCTCGCGGGTGAGGATGTGCAGCTCCTTGAGCAGCTCGACCGACTGGCCGGGCCGCAGCTCGTCCGCGAGCGGGTGGGCGGGCGCCGCCGTGGCCTTCTTCACGCGCCCTCCCCCGCCGGCCGCCGCGCCCCCGCGCCGGGGCCCACGTCCAGCGCCTGCCAGCCGGCCAGTCCCATCTGCTCGAGCACGGCCATGTTGCGGCCGAAGATCGCCTCGGGATCGGGAAAGGCCTCGACCGCGCGGTCGATGCTGGCCTCGCGCAGCAGGTGCAGCGTGGGCCAGGGCGTGCGGTTGCTGCAGTTGGTGGCGTCGTCGGCCTCGGTGCCGGCGAACTGGTAGTGCGGATGGAAGCTGGCGAGCTGCAGCACGCCGTCGAAGCCCCGGCGCGCCAGCAGGCGCTCGGCGCGGCCCAGGAAAGCGTTGAAATCCAGGAAATCGCGCAGACCGCCGGTTGCTATCAAAAGTGTAGTATCACGCCCAGACGGTTCTAGGGCTAGAAGGCTTTTTGCCTCATATTCCAGAGCCTGGAGCAGCGCGCCGGGCTCGGTGGCGGCGCAGACCGCGTAGTGGACCTGGCCGCGCACGTGGACGGCCTTGGCGAAGGGGCAGAGGTTCAGGCCGATGACCGCGCGCTCAAGCCAGGCCTGGGTGTCGGCGATGGCGTCGGAATCGGGGGGAATGGCAGGCACGGTGCGCAGTTTACCGGCGCCACGCCAGCGCCGCGCCGGCCGCGGCGCTGGCGCCGGTCACCACCCAGGTCCATTGCCAGCCGCCGGCCGCGCTGGCCACCCAGGCCACCAGCGGCGGCAGCACGAACTGGCCGAACGACGAGCACTGCTGCATCCAGCCGATGGTGGTGGCGACCGTGTCTTCCCCCGGCGCCACGCGCACCGCCTGCGAGAACAGGGTGCCCGGCACGACGCCGCCGCAGAGCGAGAACGCCAGCACGGCGGCATAGCGCAGCGCCGGCAGGCCCTCGGTGGCGGGCACGAAGAACAGGCAGGCGCCCAGCGCCATGGCCGCATAGCCGGCCCACAGCAGCCGCCGCGGCGCCACGCCGCGCTGCAGCCATTGCCCGGCCGCGATGTTGCCGACGATGTTGCCCGCCGCCACCAGCGCGCTGAGCCCGCCCGCCGCCCAGGGCCGCACACCGGCCTGGGCATAGAGCGCGGGCAGGAAGCCGACCACCGCGATCCACGGACCGGAATAGGTGGCGAAGCCCAGCGCCACGCGCCAGGGGCCGGCGGCGCCCAGCGTGCGCCGCAGCCGCCCCGACAAGAGCGGCCAGGAGGCCGCCAGCCGGCGCGAAAACCCGGCCCGCGCCACGGGCGCGGCCGCGGCGTCGGCCGGCAGCGCGCGCCAGACCCAGAACGCCATCAGCGCGGTGCCGGCCGCCAGCAGCAGCCACCAGGCGCGCCAGCCCAGCGCCTCCATCCACCACGGCCCGAGCAGCAGCGCCAGCGCCGTGGCAAAGGGCATGTAGGCGCCCCAGAAGCCGAGCACGGCCGGCAGCCGGGGCGGCGCCACCAGCCGGCGCAGCAGGCTCGGGCCGGGCAGCGCGGCCAGCATGAAGCCCAGGCCCTCGATCAGTCGCAGCAGCAGCAAGGCGCCGGCGGAGGTGGCCAGCGCGCCCGCCGCGCTGGCCAGGGTGAGCAGCAGCAGCCCGCCGAGCAGGCTGCGCCGCAGCCCGACGCCGTCCACCAGCAGCCCGATCAGGATGCCCAGCGCCATGCCCGCGAACTGCACGGTCGAGAGCAGGAAACCCGCCTGCACCAGGCCGATGCCCAGCGACTGCTGCAGCGCCGGGATGGCCGGCGGCAGCTTGGCCACGTGCAGCGCGGCGGAGATGCCGGCCAGGATCACCACGCCGCTCGCGTGGCGCGCGCGCCGCGCCGTCACGGGAAGATCTGCCGGCCGGTGAGCCGCTCGTGCTCGCGCACCGCGAAGCGGTCGGTCATGCCGGAGACGTAGTCGGCCACCACGCGCTCGGGCCTGTCGTGCGGCCCGCCGGGCGCGCAGGCGCGGGCCCGGGCGCCGAAGCCGCCGCGCATCTCCTCGGGCGCGGCGCAGTAGGCGGCGAACAGCTCGCGCACCACCTGCCGGGCCTGGCCGGTGGTCTGCATGACCTGCGGATGGCGGTACAGGTTCTGGAACAGGAAGCGCTTGAGCACGCCGGACTCCTGCCGCATGGCGTCGCCAAAGCGCACCAGCGCCCCGGCCCGGCGCGCGGCCTCGGCGCTGGCGGGCGCGGCGGCCTGCAGCGCGGCGGCGGTGGCGTCGATCACGTCATAGACCTGCGCGCTGAGCATGCGGCGGATCGCCTCGTGCAGCAGCCGGCGCGGCCCGCGGCCCTCGGCCAGGTGCGGGTGTTCGGCCAGGGCCTCGCGCCGGAAGCGGTCGAAGAGGGGCACGTCCTGCATCTGTTCGAGCGTGATCAGGCCGGAGCGCACGCCGTCGTCGATGTCGTGCGCGTTGTAGGCGATCTCGTCGGCCAGGTTGCACAGTTGCGCCTCCAGGCTGGGCGCCGTGTGCTCGAGGAAGCGCCGGGCCACGCCGTCGGGCTCGGCCTGCTCCAGCCGCTCGGCGTTGGCGCGCGAGCAGTGCTTGAGGATGCCGGCGCGCGTCTCGAAGCTCAGGTTCAGGCCGTCGTAGAGCGGGTAGCGCTCCTCCAGCACGTCGACCACGCGCAGGCTCTGCAGGTTGTGCTCGAAGCCGCCGTGCTCCGCCATGCAGGCGTTCAGTTCGTCCTGCCCGGCATGGCCGAAGGGCGTGTGGCCCAGGTCGTGCGCCAGCGCGATCGCCTCGACCAGGTCCTCGTTGAGCCGCAGCGAGCGCGCGATCGAGCGGCCCAGTTGCGCCACCTCCAGCGAATGCGTGAGCCGCGTGCGGAACAGGTCGCCTTCATGGTTGAGGAACACCTGGGTCTTGTAGACCAGCCGCCGGAACGCGGTGGAGTGCACGATGCGGTCGCGGTCGCGCTGGTACTCGGTGCGCGTGGGCGCCGCCAGCTCCGGGAAGCGGCGGCCGCGGCTCCGCGCGGGATCGCAGGCGTACGGGGCCAGGAATTTTGAAGAAAAGTGGCTGAAGCCCAGGTCGTTAGCCGGCATATAGCTATTATTTTTATAGCAAGCCGAGCCGCAGCGCCGCGCGGCTGCTCATGCACGAGCGCTGCAGGCGGCGATCACCTCGCGCACCAGCGCATCGGGCGCCGCGCGCACCGTCGCGCGGCCGGGGCCGTCGATCAGCACGAAGCGGATCTCGCCGCCCTCGGCCTTCTTGTCCACGCGCATCAGCTGCAGCCAGCGGCCGGCGTTGTCGGCGGCGTCCAGTGGCGGCGCGGCCACCGGCAGGCCGGCGCGCGCGATGATGGCGGCAAGGCGCGCCACGAAGGCCGCATCCACCAGGCCCAGGCGCTGCGACAGCGTGGCGGCCATGACCATGCCGCAGCCCACGCCCTCGCCATGCAGCCAGGCGCCGTAGCCCAGGCCGGATTCGATCGCGTGGCCGAAGGTGTGGCCGAAATTCAGGATGGCGCGCAGGCCGCCTTCGCGCTCGTCCGCGCCCACCACGGCGGCCTTGATCTCGCAACTGCGCCGCACCGCGTGGGCCAGGGCCTGGGCATCGCCGGCGCGCAGGGCCTCGACGTTGGCCTCGATCCAGTCGAGAAAGGCCATGTCGGCGATCGGGCCGTACTTGATGATCTCGGCCAGGCCGGCGCTCAGCTCGCGCGGCGGCAGCGTGGCGATGCTGTCCAGGTCGCACACCACCAGTCGCGGCTGGTAGAAGGCGCCCACCATGTTCTTGCCCAGCGGATGGTTGATGGCGGTCTTGCCGCCGACCGAGGAGTCGACCTGCGCCAGCAGCGTGGTCGGCACCTGCACGAAGGGCACGCCGCGCATGTAGCAGGCCGCGGCGAAGCCGGTCATGTCGCCCACCACGCCGCCGCCCAGCGCGAACAGCACCGTCTTGCGGTCGCAGCCCTGCTCCAGCAGCGCGTCGAAGATGCGGTTGAGCGTGGGCCAGTCCTTGTACGCCTCGCCGTCCGGCAGCACCACCGTGTGCACCTTGGCATAGTGCGGCGCCAACGCCTGGCGCAGGCCCGCCTCGTACAGGGGCGCGACCGTGGCGTTGGTCACGATCAGCGCGGCGGCCGCGCGCGGCAGGCCGGCATAGGTCTGCGGATCGGCCAGCAGGCCCTGCCCGATGCGGATCGGATAGCTGCGTTCGCCGAGCGATATCGGAACCGTGGCAGGCGTGACGCGGCCGGACGGGGAGGTGGGCAGGCAAGCAGGGCTGGCGGACATCGGGCAGTGGGGCAAACGGCCATCCCGCTCGGACAGGCGGCCCTTGGAGGAAGAAGCGGTGGAGTTTAGAGGAGACCGGCCGCGGACCGCAGCCCGGTCAGGACGGCGCACTGCCGCCGCCTGGCGGCGGCGCCATGCCATGGCCCGCCAGTTCGAGTTGCATGACGATGGTCGAGAGCAGGGCATTGACCGAGGTGCGCCCGGTATCGAGCGTGAAATGGGCCACTTCCTGGTACAGCGGATCGCGCACCTGGAACAGCTCGCGCAGGCGCGCCATCTGGTCGTCGACCTGCAGCAGCGGCCGGTTGCGGTCGTTGCGCAGGCGGCGGTACAGGTCTTCGGGCAGGGAGCGCAGGTACACCACCCGCCCCGCCTGGCGCAGGCAGGCCCGGTTCTCGGCGCGCAGCACGGCGCCGCCCCCGGTGGCCAGCACGCCCTGGTGGTCCTGCGCCAGTTGCTGCAGCACCGCCGCCTCGACGTCGCGGAAGGCCGGCTCGCCCTCGCGCTCGAAGAACTCGCGGATGCTGCCGCCGATCCGCTCCTCGATCACATGGTCCGAATCCGCGAACGGCAGCTTCAGCCGCCGTGCGAGCAGACGGCCGATGGTGGACTTGCCCGACCCGGGCAAGCCGACCAGCACCACCTGGGTCACAAGGCGTTGGTGCAGGAAGAGGATTGGCCGAACGGGCTGATGACCCCCGGCGGCGCAACCTTCAGGTCCGACACGTCATCGGCCAGCACCGGCAGCGTGAAGGGACCATAGACCGACGTGGACTCGGTGCCCGCCACCGTCGCGCTGGCCTTGACCGTTGCGGTCGTCCAGTTGGCGTACTGCTTGCCGTAGAGCACGCTGAAGCTGGCGGCGCCGGTGGCATTGGTGGTCACGGTGGTCGTGCTGACCAGGGCGACACCGCCCGGGGTCAGGCGTCCATCGCCATTGATGTCTTCATTCGGATCCAGAATGCCGTTCTGATTCGCATCCTCGTTGGCGCAGGTGGCCGACACCTTGGAGACCCAACTGGACGCCCCCGCCACGTACACGCCCTTGCGATAGAGGTTGGCATACACCGAGAGCACCACGGGCTGCGATGCAATGGCCGCACCGTTGGAGTCGGTGACGTAGACGCTGAAAGGCTTGCTGTAGGTCGTGGTGTTGGGCACCTCGATCTGATTGCCGGTCGCCACGGTGATGAACAACGCACGGCCGTTGACCGTCACCCTCGCCGTGCCGGAGATGGACGTGTTCGACGCAACCGTTGCGGTCACCACGACGCCATTGGTGGCCGTCGAGACGCTGCCCGCGATGAAGCTGGACTGCGCCTGGCCGTTGGCGTCCGTGACCGCCGTTGCCGGCGAGATCGAGCCGCCACTGGGGTCTGCCGCGGAGAAGTTCACCGTGGCACCCTTGACCGGGTTGCCATTGAGGTCACTTACCACGGCCGTCAGCGTCGAGCGACTCGTGCTGCCGCCCGTCGTGTTGGGTACCACGGCACTGGGATTCGCCTGCAACGCCAGGGTCGCCGGCACCGTGGCGACGAACTCGATGGACTGGGTTGCGGACGCGCCATTGGCCGTGGTCGCCGTCAGGGTCGCCGGGCCGGCCGTGGTGGAACTCAGCGTGGTGGACGCCAGGCCGGAAGCATCGGTCACCGCCGTGGAGGCATACACCACGCCGCGCGTGGTCGCGAACGACACGGTCTGGCCCGCGATTCCGGCGACGCCCTCCTTGAGCTGGACCGTGATCGTCTGCGCCGAATTCGTGGGCAGCGAACTGCCGGTGGCCGGCGCGACAAAGGCGAAGGCCTGCCCGCTGATGGACACCTGCTGCTGCGCAGAGGTGCCCAGCCCGGTCACGGACAGGGTGTCGAGCCCGGCCTTGACCGGGGTATAGCTCACCTGCGCGAAGCCGGAGGCATCGGTCGTGGCCGTGCTGTTGCTCAGGGTGTTGCCCAGCGTGGACTGGAAGTTCAGCGTCGCCCCAGGAATCGCGGCACCCGACGAATCCACTGCCTTGGCCGTGAAGGTGGTGGCGCCGGCTGACATCAGCAGCGACGTGCTGCCGGCCAGCGTGATCTTGGTGCCCACCACCGGCACGCTCAGGGTGCTGGTGACGGAGCCCGCTGTGGCTCTGACCACGATGGTGCGATTGGAGCGGTCTGCCCCCGCGCTCAGCTTGACGGTGGCCTGGCCCGATGCGTCCGTGGTGGCCGGCGCGCTCTGCAGAACGCCGGAACTGGCGGAAAAGCTCACCGCGTAGGACGCCAGCGCGCTGTTGGACGCGTCCTTGACGACGGCCGTCACGGTGATCGCGTTGTCGCCGGTAGCGGAGGCCACCGAATCGGCGGTCGCCGACATGTCGATCTTGGCCGCGGTTTTGGTGGGCGTACCGCCAAACGGCCCTCCGCTGTCGCCACCGCCACCGCCGCAGGCCGCCAGCGTGGCTGCCATGAACAATGCCGGCAGGCGTTTACCCCATGCCACGAGATTCAGACTTTTCATATTCCCTCGACGTCTAGTTGCCAGCTTGAAAATTGGTCGGCCAAGGCTCAACGCTCGGCCATGCGGTCGGCGATCATCTTGGGCGTGATGAACATCAGCAATTCCTTCTTGTTCGAGATGCGCGTGCGCGTCTTGAACAGGTTGCCGGCCAATGGTATGTCGCCCAGCAGGGGCACCTTGTCCTCGCTGTTGCTTTCCTCCAGCGTGAAGATGCCGCCGATCACGACCGTGCCGCCATTTTCGACCAGCACCTGCGTCTTGACGTGCTTGGTGTCGATGGCGATGCCGTTGATGGTGGTCTCGCCGCGCGAGTCCTTGTTGACGTCCAGGTCCAGGATGATGTTGCCCTCAGGCGTGATCTGCGGCGTCACTTCCAGCTTCAGCGTGGCCTTGCGGAAGGCGATGGAGGTGCCCCCCGTGATGCCGCCGGCGTTCTGCTGGTAGGGATACTCGGTGCCCTGTTCGATCAGCGCCTTGGTCTGGTCGGCCGTGACCACACGCGGGCTGGACACCACCTTGCCCTTGCCGTCGGACTCGAGCGCGGAGAGCTCCAGGGTCAGGAAGCGGTTGGCCGCCGCATTGAAGATGGATACCGCGAACGTAGCCACGTCCGCGCCCGAGCTTCCCGGTTTCGCCGGCAGGTTGATGAAGGTGCTGGTGGTATCCACCTGGCCGCCCGCGCCGCTGGACGCCACCGCATTGGGATAGTTGGTCCCCAAAGCGATGCGGTTGTTGCCGCTGATCCGGTAGCCGCCCTGGCCGCCGTTCTGCGCGCGCAGGTCGCCGCCGCCGAGCTTGACGCCCAGCGAGCGGCTGAAGGTGTCGGAAGCCTCCACGATGCGCGCCTCGATCAGCACCTGGCGCACCGGGCGGTCCAGGCGCGTGATCAGGTCCTGCACCTCGGTCAGCTTGGCGGCGGTGTCGGTCACGAACAACTGGTTGGTCCGCACTTCGGCGATGGCGCTGCCGCGCTCGGTCAGGAAGCGTGCATTGTTGGCGGATGCGCCGCCGATGCCCATGCCCATTCCCACGCCCGGGACGCCGACCATGACGCCCAGCAGTTGCCGCACCACTTCCACGGACTTGGCGTAGTTCAATTGGAAGGCCTGTGTGCGCAGCGGCTCGAGCTTCTGGATCGCCAGTTCGGCCTCGAGGTCTTTCTTGGCACGCGCATCGATCTCGTCCTTGGGCGCGATCCACAGCACGGTGCCGTTCTTGCGCATGCCCAGCCCCTTGGCCTCCATGATGATCTGCAGCGCCTGGTCCCAGGGCACGTCCTTCAGGCGCAGGGTGAGCGTGCCGTTGACGGTGTCGGAGGTGACGATGTTGAAGTTGGTGAAGTCGGCGATGACCTGCAGCAGCGAACGCACCTCGATGCTCTGGAAGTTCAGCGAGAGCTTCTCGCCGGTGTATCCGGGGCCTTGCGACAGCCTGTTGAGTTCGGTCTTCTTCGGCCGGACCTCGACGACGAACTGGCTGTCGCTCTGGTAGGCGCTGTGCTCCCACTCGCCGCGGGGCTGGATGGTCATGCGCACGCGGTCGCCGACCTGGGTGGCGGAGACGGTCTGCACCGGAGTGCCGAAGTCGGCCACATCGAGCCTGCGCCGCAAGCCTTCGGGCAGGGACGACTTGAGGAAGTCCACGACCAGCGCACCCCCCTGCTGGCGCAGGTCGACGCCGACCTGGCTGCTCGGCAGCGACACCACGACACGGCCCGCGGCATCGTCGGCACGCCGGAAATCGATGTCGCGCAGGGGCGCGGCATCGCTCGCGCCCGGCTCGGCGAACACCGGCGCGGTGGACACGGCAGAGGCCGCGCCGGCCACGGGCGCGAGCGTCACCAGCAGCGAGCGGCCCAGGATCTGGCTGCTGTAGGTAGTGGCCGCCTTGAGGTTGAGCACGACACGGGTGCGGTCGCCCGCCTCCACCACCATGGCCGAACGCAGATTGCCCTGATTCAATTCCACCGACGAGCGCCCGAGGCCGTTGGTGACCCCGGGAAAATCGAGCGCGATGCGCGCGGGGGACTGGGTGGCAAAACCTGTAGGCACCGCCGGCAGGGGCTCCCTGAAGTCGATGCGCAGCACGTCCGCTCCGCCCTGGGTCGAGCCCGAGATCGATTCGATGGCGCCCTGCGCCTGTGCCGCGCAAGGCAGGAGCAGCAGGACTGCCGCCAGCGTGAGTCCACCAAGCCAGACCCGCTGCAGGCGTTTGTTCAAGATGTTCATCATTTGGCTTTTTCCTGCAACTGCAAGCTCGTCGTGCGCTCCATCCAGTCGCCCATGGCGTCGGGCACGATCTCTCGCAGCGTCATTTCGGTCTCGGTAATCTTCTGCACCCGGCCAAAGTTCTGCCCCAGGTATTCGCCTATGCGGACCTGGTAGAGCAGGTTGTTGGCACGCACCAGCGCTACATGCTGACCCGACTTGACCATGCTACCCACCATGGCCATGGAGTCGAGCGGGAAGGCCTCCAGCGGCTCCTTGCGGCGTGAGAGCTCGCGCGCGATGAGCGCTTCGTTGGTGGCGCTGTGCGACGTTTCGCGGCGCAGTGCCTGCGTCAGCTTCTCCGGATTGAAGGGCTCCACCGCAGCCTGCTGCGTGTAGTCCTCGGGCACGAACTGCTTGGGCTCGGCCAGGGGCGTGATCTTCGGACGGGTCTGGGCCTTCTGTTCGGCCATCCACGCGCGCAGGTCATCGTCCTCGGAGCTTCCACAGCCGGCAAGAAGCCCGGCGCAGAGCACGGCGACCATCCACAGGGGCGCCTTCATTTGGCCGCCTTTGCCTGGGCGGCAGTGACCTTGCGCTGGGCTTCGATCTCTTCGTTGTCCAGATAGCGGAAGGTGCGCGCCGTGACGTCCATGACCAGCGCACCGTCCTTGCCCGGCGCAATGGACAGGTTGTTGAGCGTGACGATGCGCGACAGGTGCGCGATGTCCGAGGCGAAGGCGCCCATGTCGTGGTAGCGCCCGGTGACGCGCACCGAGATCGGCAGCTCCGCGTAGTACTCGCGTACCCGCACGTCGCTGGGCCGGAACAGCTCGAACTGCAGGCTGCGCCCCAGGCCGGCCTGGTTGATGTCGGACAACAGCGCCGCCATCTCGGCCTTGCTGGGCAACTGCTTCTCCAACTGCTGCACGTACTGCTGAACCTGCTCGCGCTGGCGCTTGAGCGCCTCCAGGCTGACCGCCTTGGCCAGCTTCGCCTGGTAGTCCTGGCGCAAGGCCTGCTCCTTGGCGGTCTCGGCCTCGAGTTCGGTCTGGTAGTCGCCGAGCCAGAAGAACCAGAGGGCGCCGAGCACGAGCGCCCCCAGCGCAATGCACAGCAAAGCGCGCGGCAGGCCGGGCCAGAGCGAGGGGTCCTTGGGATCGAGATTGCGGAACTGCCGCTGCAACTGCTGCCACTGCGCAGCCGCATCGACACTGAGTTTCTTCTTGCTTGCCATGGCCGGGCTCAGGGACGTGCGACCGGCGCGGCGGCCCCGGACGTGGCATTTGCCGCCTGCATCTCGCTGGAGCGCAGCAGGTGTACGGAAATGGTGAAATTGGCCACCCGCCGCTGGTCGCGCGGCGAGAGGTTGACGGTACCGGCCACGATCTCCACCAGTTGCGGCTTGGACAGCCATGGCGCCTTGCTGCCCAGGTTGCGCAACAGCTCGGAGACGCGCTCATTGGACTGGGCAGACCCCTTGAGGGTCACGGTCTGCTCCATTTGCTTGACGTCGGACAGGTACACGCCGTCGGGCAGTTGCCGTACCAGTTCGTTGAGCAGGTGCACCTGCAGGTTGCGGTCCGACTGCAGGTCTTCCACGGCCTTCTGCCGCGCCCGCAGCGCCGCGATCTCGGATTCGAGGTTGGCGATTTCCTTGATCTGCGATTCCAGGCGCGTGATCTCGGACTTCAGGAACTGGTTGCGCCCCTGCTGCGTCTCGATCTGCGACTGGTACCAGAGGTAGATCCCGCAGGCGATCAGGCCGCCCAGCAGCACGGACCCGAGCATGGCCGTGTTGAAGGCATCGCGGCGCCGCTTGCGCGCCGCCTCGCGGTGCGGCAGCAGGTTGATGAGGATCACTGCAGGAATCTCCGCATCGCCAGGCCGCAGGCCGTCAGGTAGCACGGCGCATCGCGCAGAACCTTCTTGGAGTGCACGCCGGCCCCAACCTGCATGCCGTCGAAGGGGTTGGCTAGGGCGCAGGCGAAGGAGGATTGCCGGGTCACGGCCTCGGTAAGGCCCGGCAGCGACGCCGAGCCACCCGAGAGCAGGATCCTGTCGACATGGTTGTAAGGCGTGCTGGTGAAGAAGAACTGCAGCGAACGGCCGATTTCCGCCGCCATGCCGTCCACGAAGGGGCGCAGCACGGCGGTCTCGTAGTCGTCCGGCAGTTCGGCGTTGCGTTTCTTGCTTTCCGCTTCTTCCGGAGAGAAGCCGTACTGCCGCACGATGATCTGGGTGAGCTGCGCGCCGCCGAATGCCTGCTCGCGCTCGTACAGCACCTCTTCGTTGCGTATCACCTGCAGGGTGCTGGCGGCGCCGCCGACCTTGAACAGGGCCACCATCGCATTGACACCCTGCTTGGGCAGCGCGCCGATCAAACGGTCGGCGGCCAGGCGCGCCGCATGGGACTCGATGTCCAGGATGACCGGCTTGAGGCCCGCGGCCTCGGCCAGGCCCTGGCGGTCCTGCACCTTTTCCCGGCGCGAGGCGGCGATCAGCACCTCGACATCGCCCAGTGAGCCGGTGCTCGGGCCGATGACGCAGAAATCCAGGCTGACCTCATCCAGCGAGAACGGGATGTACTGGCTGGCCTCCGACTCGACCTGGACCTCGAGCTCAGGCTCGCTCAGGCCGTCGGGCAGGATGATCTTCCTGGTAATGACCGCCGAGGTCGGCAAGGCCATGGCGACGTTACGGGTGCGTGTTCCGCTCTTCTTCACGAGCCGGCGCAACGCCTCGGCGACCTCGTCGAACTTTTCGATGTTGCCGTCCACGATCAGGCCGCGCTCCAGCGGCTCGATGGCGCAGCGCTCCAGGGACCAGCGCCCGCCCTTGTCACGACCGAGCTCCACCAGCTTGACGCTGGATGAACTGACGTCGATTCCCAGCAACGGCGTGGCCTGGCGGTTGAACAGCGACCTCACAGAGATCAAATCGTCCCCCTGAAATTTTTGGAATGGAGGTGCAACAAAAGCTAACACTTCAAAACCGATGCTATCAGCACCTTTTCCCATCCGCCAAGGTATTGGGATTCCGGGCACCGGCAGCGCGTTGCCAAAACAACACGTTTGCGGCGTGCCGGCGAAGTGATCACACACGCTTGCACTGTGAGGATTTGCTGACACGCCGCCGGACAGGCGCGATTTTTATAATGAGCGGTTGCCCCCAACCGAGCCCCCATGCCCTCCTCCTCCACTCCAACGGACAACTCCCAGGATCGCAAGCTCATGTCGCTGCAGCCCGCCAGTGGGCTCACCTGGGTGCTGCGCGCGCTGCTGGCCCTGGCCGGGCTGGCCGCAGCGGGGGCGGTGTCCCTGCTGCTGGTGATCGCCGTGGCGCTCGCCGTGGCCTACCCCAACCTGCCGGACATCTCCGACCTGGCGGACTACCGGCCCAAGCTGCCGCTGCGCGTGTTCTCCACGGAAGGCGCGCTGCTGGGTGAATTCGGGGAGGAGCGCCGCAACCTGACCCCGGTGGGCGACATTCCCAAGACCATGAAGGACGCGGTGCTGGCGGCCGAGGACAGCAGTTTCTACAGCCATGGCGGGGTGGACTACAAGGGCATGGTGCGCGCCGCGCTGGCCAACCTGAACCGCGCCAAGAGCCAGGGGGCCTCGACCATCACCATGCAGGTCGCGCGCAACGTCTACCTGTCGTCCGAGAAGACCTTCACCCGCAAGATCTACGAGATCCTGCTGACCTTCAAGCTCGAGCATCTGCTGTCGAAGGACCAGATCCTCGAGATCTACATGAACCAGATCTACCTGGGCAATCGGGCCTACGGCTTTGCCGCGGCGTCGGAGGCCTACTTCGGCAAGCCGCTGAAGGAGATCACCATCGCCGAGGCCGCGATGCTCGCCGGGCTGCCCAAGGCGCCCACGGCGAACAACCCGATCAGCAACCCGCGCCGGGCACGCGCTCGCCAACTCTACATCATCGACCGGATGGAGGAAACCGGCTTCATCACGCGCGAGCAGGCCGATGCCGCGCGCAAGGAAGACCTGAAGATCCGCAGCGGCCCCGACGCGGGCCGGGTGCATGCCGAGTACATCGCCGAGATGGTGCGCCAGCTGATCTTCGCGCAGTACGGCAACGACGCCTACACGCGCGGGCTCAACGTCTACACCACCGTCAGCGCGGGCGACCAGGAGGCGGCCTACCGCGCCCTGCGCAAGGGCCTGATGGACTATGAGCGCCGCCAGATCTACCGCGGCCCCGAGGAATTCATCAACCTGCCGAGCGACCCCAAGGAGCAGGAAGACGCGGTCGGCGACGCCCTCGCCGAGCACCCTGACAACGGCGACGTGCTGGGCGCCGTGGTGCTATCGGCCGACCCGAAGAAGATCGTCGCGCTGCGCCCCAGCGGCGACCGCGTGGAGATCACGGGCGAGGGCCTGCGGCCGGCGCAGTCGGGCCTGAGCCCGAAGGCCGCGCCCAACATCCGCCTGCGCCCCGGCGCGGTGATCCGCGTGGTCAAGACGCCCAAGGACACCTGGGAAATCACGCAGATCCCCGAGGTGGAAGGCGCCTTCGTCGCGCTCGATCCGCGCAATGGCGCCATCCGCGCCTTGGTGGGCGGCTTCGACTTCGGCAAGAACAAGTTCAACCACGTCACCCAGGCCTGGCGCCAGCCGGGATCGAGCTTCAAGCCCTTCATCTATTCCGCGGCGCTGGAGAAGGGCTTCACGCCGGCCACGGTGATCAACGACGGCCCGCTGTTCTTCGACGCCGGCACCACCGGCGGCCAGCCCTGGGAGCCGAAGAACTACGGCGGCGGCTTCGACGGCCCCATGTCCATGCGGCGCGCGCTGGAGAAGTCCAAGAACATGGTGTCCATACGCATCCTGCAGTCGATCGGCACCAAGTACGCCCAGGACTGGATCACGCGCTTCGGCTTCGATGCCGACAAGCATCCGGCCTACCTGCCCATGGCGCTGGGCGCGGGCTCGGTCACGCCGATGCAGATGGCCGCGGCCTACGCCGTGTTCGCCAATGGCGGCCACCGCGTCAATCCCTGGCTGATCGCCAAGGTCACCGACCAGAAGGGCCGCGTGCTGCTCGAAACCACGCCGCCGGTGCTCGACCAGTCGAACCAGACCATCGACCCGCGCAACGCTTTCATCATGGACAGCCTGCTGCAGAGCGTGGCGCGTTCGGGCACCGCGGCGCGCGCGCAGCAGATGCTCAAGCGGCCCGACATCTACGGCAAGACCGGCACCACCAACGACTCGATGGACGCCTGGTTCGCCGGCTTCCAGCCGACGATCGCGGCCATCACCTGGATCGGCTACGACACGCCGCGCAGCCTGGGCGACCGCGAGACCGGCGGCGGCCTGAGCCTGCCGGTATGGGTCAGCTTCATGGAATACGCGCTCAAGGGCGTGCCGGTGGCCGAGATCACGCCGCCCTCGGGCGTGGTGAACGTCGGCGGCGAGTGGTTCTACGAGGAATACGCGCGCAACGGCGGCATCCCGAGCCTGGGCGCGGACACGACATCCGACGCCAGTGCGGTGCAGGCGCCGCCGCCCGCCGAGGAGCGCAACCGCATCCTGGACCTGTTCAAGAACTAGAACTAGTTCACCCCCAGGCTTCGCTACTTCGTGTCTTCGCCAACCCCCTCAAAGGGGGCAACACCAGCGGCCCGGCAGAGCCGGTTCCGCGCTGTTCCTGGTGGGCAGGGGCGGCGCGGCGGCTCAGAAGGACAGCGGCAGCCCCGACTGGGCGCTGGCCTCGCGCGCGAGGATTGCGCGCAGTTCCCCCTGGCCCTTGGTGTCCTGCCAGGCGCTGCCGTCCCACTTGAAGTGGTAGCCGCCGGAGCGCGCGGCCAGCCACAGTTCGTGCAGGGGCTTCTGCATGTTCAGCACGATCTGGCTGCCGTTGCGGAAAGTCAGGGTCACCATGCCGCCCACGCGCTGGCTGTCGAGGTCCGCATCGGTTGCGTCGTTGATGCGGTCACAGCTTTCCTCCACGCTCTGCAGCAGTCGCTCGGCAAGGTCGAGGAATTCGAGGTCGGTCATACAATTTGCGGATGTTGAATGTCCCCGGAATTCTAGTGAGAGCCATTGCCCTTGCCGGCATTGCGGCGGTGCTGGCGGCCTGCGGGCAGAAAGGACCGCTGATGCTCCCGACCGGGCCCTTGGCCGCGCAGCGCGCCACCCTGCCGCAAACCCTCAAGCGCCAGGTGTTCGGTGCGCCCGACAAACCGGCGGCGGCCGCCACCAGCAGTGCCAACACCTCCCCGCCCGCGCCAGCGGCGACGCTGCCGGACCAGAACCTGGTGCCGGAGATGTCCTTTCCCGGCGCAGGAGGCCTTTGAGCCCTTCTGCGGCTCTGCCACTGATCCCCTGACCTGGATCAACGCGGCGCACGGCCGCGCGGCCTAGCATCCGTGGGGCCTCGCGCGCCCTTTTGGCGGCGCGGCCCTGCCATGCCCGTAGAGCTGTACCGCGACGACCACCACGCCTGCCTGATGTTCACCGACCTGATCGAGGAGGACGGCCAGGCGGTGCAGTCCAACCAGTTCCTGATCGTCGACGGCGATACCGGCGCGGTGATCGATCCAGGGGGCAACCTGGCCTTCAACGAGCTGTACGTGGGCATGTCGCGGCACTTCAGCCCGCACAAGCTGGCCTACGTCATCGCCTCGCACGCGGACCCGGACATCATCGGCTCGCTCGACCGCTGGATGACTTCGACCTCCGGCCTGCTCGTCATCTCGCGCGTGTGGGAGCGCTTCGCGCCGCATTTCACCAAGGTCGGCAAGACCGACAACCGGGTGGTCGGCGTGCCCGACGGCGGCGGCCGTCTGCCGCTGGGGCGCCACGAACTGTGGCTGCTGCCGGCGCACTTCATGCATTCGGAAGGCAACTTCCAGTTCTACGACCCGGTCAGCCGCATCCTGTTCACCGGCGATCTGGGCGTGTCGATGCTGTCGGGCCAGCAGGCGAAGACGCCGGTGACCGAGCTGGCGCCGCACATTCGCTTCATGGAGGGCTTTCACCGGCGCTACATGGTGTCCAACAAGATCCTGCGGCTGTGGGTGCGCATGGTGCGGCAGCTCGACATCGCCATGCTGGTGCCGCAGCATGGCGCGCCGATCAGCGGCGCGGCGGCGATCCGCGACTTCCTGGACTGGATCGAGACGCTGGCCTGCGGCATCGACCTGTTCGACGAGCGCGCCTACCAGTTGCCGCAGACGGTGATCGACCCGCATTCACGCCGCACGGCACCGGTGCTGCGCGCGGTCGGCGGGTGAATGTCGCTATGCATTAAATAGCATGAAGCCCTGGTGCAATGCTGACTTCAAGCACAAAGCAATCTGAATGGCACGAATTGCCAGGGCTTCAAGCTATCATTTTTGAGTGAGCACCCCGGCGCGCGGCGCCCGCCAGGGGCCCGGGCGCCGGCGCAGGGCCTGCACCACGCGCCAGGCCAGCAGCACGCCGATGATGCCGGCGTAGATGAACACCTCGGCGAAGTTGTTCTTCCCCGCGCGCATCCAGAAGAAGTGCAGCAGGCCCAGGCCGGCCACCAGGTAGACCAGCCGGTGCAGCCACTGCCAGCGCCGCGCGCCGATCCATTTGATGGCCCGGTTGAACGAGGTCGCGGCCAGCGGCGTGAGCAGCACGAAGGCGGCGAAGCCGACCAGGATGAAGGGCCGCTTGGCGATGTCCTTGGCGATCGCGGCCAGGTCCAGGTCCATGTCGAACACGCCGTAGCACAGCAGGTGCAGCACGGCATAGAAGTAGACGAACAGGCCCAGCATGCGGCGGTAGCGCGCCAGCGCGGTCAAGCCGCTGAACACCCGCAGGGGCGTGACGGCCAGCACGATGCACAGGAAGCGCAGCGTCCAGTCGCCGGCCGAGCGGATCAGCGCCTCGGCCGGGTTGGCGCCCAGGCGGTCGGCGAGGACGCCATAGCACAGCCACGCAAACGGCAGCAGGCACAGCAGGAAGACGAGCGGCTTGGCGGCCGGGTGCAGCAGCAGCTTCTGCATGGACGGCGTCCGGCTGCGGACTCAGAAATTCTTCTTGAGGTCCATGCCGGCATAGAGCTGGCCGACCTGGGGCTCGTAGCCGTTGAACATCTCGGTCTTGCGCCGCTTGGCGAACAGGCCGCTGCCGTCGCCGATGCGGCGCTCGGTCGCCTGGCTCCAGCGCGGGTGGTCGACGTTCGGGTTGACGTTGGAATAGAAGCCGTACTCGTTGGCAGCGGCCTTGTTCCAGGCCGTTGGCGGCATTTTGTCGAGGAAGCGGATCTTGACGATGGACTTGGCCGACTTGAAGCCGTACTTCCATGGCACCACGATGCGCACCGGCGCGCCGTTCTGGTTGGGCAGCACCTCGCCGTACATGCCGAAGGCCAGCAGCGTGAGCGGGTGCATGGCCTCGTCCATGCGCAGGCCCTCGGTGTAGGGCCAGTCGAGCACGGCGGAGCCGACGAAGGGCATGGTCTTCTTGTCGGCCAGGGTGACGAACTCGACGAACTTCGCGCCCGGTTGCGGCTCGACCTTGTCGATCAGCGCCGACAGCGAATAGCCGACCCAGGGGATCACCATGGACCAGCCCTCCACGCAGCGCAGGCGGTAGATGCGCTCTTCCATCGCGCTGAGCTTGAGCAGGTCCTCGATGGCGTACCTGCCGGGTTTCTTCACCAGCCCTTCGATCTCCACGCTCCAGGGCCGGGTCTGCAGGGTGTGCGCGTTGCGGGCCGGGTCGGACTTGTCGGTGCCGAACTCGTAGAAGTTGTTGTAGCTGCTGGCGTCCTTGTAGTCGGTCTGCTTGTCCAGGGACATGGCGCCGGCCACCTTGGACGGCGCGCCGGGCAGCGGCGCCAGCTTGCCCGGCGGCGCCGTCTGCGCCAGAGCCTCGCGCCCGGCCCAGGCCGCCAGCACGCTGCCGGCGGCGCCGCCGGCCAGCAGCTTCATCAGCGCGCGCCGGTCCTCGTAGACGCCGCGCGGCGTGATCTCGCTCGGGAGCGGGTGCTGCAAACCTTGGGAGCGGGGGCGTATCGGCATGGCGTACCTCATCGACGAATTGGGCTCTGTTCACACAGGCGGTGTGCCGATGAGACTACGCGCGCGGCACCGGCCTGGTTTCAACCCGTGTCGGAATGCCCTGCGCCCTACAAGGTTCCGTAGCTGTGCAGGCCGCTCAGGAACATGTTCACGCCCAGGAACGCGAAGGTCGTCACGGCCAGGCCGACCAGCGCCCACCAGGCCGAGATGGCGCCGCGCAGGCCCTTCATCAGGCGCATGTGCAGCCAGGCCGCGTAATTGAGCCAGACGATCAGCGCCCAGGTCTCCTTCGGGTCCCAGCTCCAGTAACCGCCCCAGGCCTCGGCCGCCCACAGCGCGCCCAGCACGGTGGCGATGGTGAAGAAGGCAAAGCCGACGGCGATCGCCTTGTACATCACGTCTTCCAGCACCGGCAGCGGCGGCAGCTTGCCGGCGATGCGCTTGCGGCCGACCAGGATGCCGGCGACGATCAGCGCCGAAATGCCGAAGTACACCGCCCAGTAGCTGCCGCCGGCCTCGGTCACGGTCTTGCGGAACACGATCGGCTCGAAGCACAGCACCACGCCCAGCGCCCACAGGGGCGCGAGCCGGTACCAGCGGGTTTCGCCGGCCTGCTGCTTGATCAGGTAGGCGAAGGCCACCATGGCCGACAGAGCGAAGGTGCCGTAGCCGATGAAGTTGGCCGGCACGTGCAGCTTCATCCACCAGCTCTTGAGCGCGGGCACCAGCGGCTGGATCTCGTGCGCCTCGCGCACCACCGTGTACCAGAGCAGGAAGCCCACCGCCGCGCTGACCACCAGCAGCACGAAGCCGCCGAGCGCGCGGGTGCGGTATTGGTCCTCGTAGTAGAGGTAGAAGGTGGTGGTGAGCCAGCAGAACAGCACGAACACCTCGTACAGATTGCTGACCGGGATGTGGCCGATGTCGCTGCCGAGCAGGTAGCTCTCGTACCAGCGCACCATGGTGCCCACCAGCGCCATGGTCACCGCCACCCAGGCGATGCGCGAGCCCAGCAGGGACATGGCCGTGCCCTCGCCGCGCGAGAACATGCCGATCCAGTAGAAGATGGTGCTCATGAAGAACAGCACGCTCATCCACAGGATGGCCGACTGGCTCGACAGCAGGTACTTGAGCCAGAACACGTTCTCGGCGCGTCCCAGGTCGCCCTGGTAGGAGACGATGCCCAGGAGCGCCAGCGCCGCCACCACCAGCATCAGCAGGCGCAGCGGGCGCCAGAACCAGCCCAGCCAGACCGCCGCCGGCAGGGAGCCCAGCAGGATGCCCTTCTCGTAGACGTCCATGTAGGCGCCATAGCGCATGAGGGCGAACAGGCCGCCGGCCACGACCAGCGCGGCAAAGCCCCAGTCGAACCAGGTGCGCCGCGCGAGGAAGCCTTCGTTGAGCGTCAGCGTGCGGGGAGCGTCGTTGCGGGGGGCGGTGGCGGTGTCCATGGGGGCCTCGTTCTGTTCTTTACGGTCTAGCCCGGTGCGGTGCCGAGCAGCTTGTCGCGGAGGTGCGCGAACTCGCGCTCGCCCTCCATTGTCTTGCGGTTGGCCGACAGGGCCATCACGGCGTGCGCGTCCGGGCCGCGCGGCGCCAGCCACACCCAGAGGCGGCGCTCGCGCACGTAGAGCATGGCGAAGATGCCCAGGATCAGCAGGCCGCAGCCCAGATAGACCACCGTCTTGCCCGGCGCGCGCGCCACCTGGAACACGCTGGCCTGCACCTGCGTGAAGTCCTTCAGCCGGAACGCCATCGGCTCCGGATAGAGCAGCGCGTCCGACAGCGACAGCACCGCCTGGGTCATGAAGCCGCGGGTCTGCTCGTCGGCCGGCAGCGGCGCCAGGCCGGCCTGCTCGCGCGTCTGCTGCACCAGCTCGAACAGCACGCCGTTGAGGATGCGCACCAGCACCTCGCCGGCGCGCGCGCGCTCGGCCTCGGGCACATTGGCCTCCATGAAGTCCGACAGGGCCTGCAGGCCGCCGCGCGGCCCGTCATCGCCGCCCGCGGCGCCGGGCACGGCTGCGGCTTCGCCGGCAAACAGCGAGAGAGCGCGCGCGGCCGACAGCTCCAGTTGCCGGGCCAGCTCGGGCCGCGCCGGGTCCACCGCGTGCGCCACATAGCGCCGCACCGCCTGCTCGCGCTGCGCCGGGTCGCCCAGCGCCTGCTGCAGCCGCAGGAAACCGTCCATGCCGCCCTGGTCGTCCACGGGGATGCGCAGGTAGCGGAACTCGTCGGCGGCCGAGGCGCGCACGCCCAACAGGAAGGCCGGCACGCCGTCGCCCGTATCCACCGGCAGCATGTAGTTGTGGAACTCGCGCGCCTGGCCCGCGGCATCGCGCAGGCGGTAGGTGATGCTCGGGCCGACGTTGCGCAGCTCCTTCTTGGTCACGGTCTTGTTGGCCGCGCCCAGGCGCTCGTCGATCGCGTGGCGCAGGTCGACCTTGCGCACATCGAGCCCGCTGTCGCCGGGGCGGCCGAAGTTCTCGACGTTGATGGTGCGCAGCGCGGTGAATTCGAGCGTGAGCTTCTGCCCGCCCGCGCCCTGGCTCAGTTCGGAACTGCCGCCGATGCGGCCCTCGATCTCGAAGGGCTTGACCGGCTGGCGCGCGCCGTGCATCGGCACCGCGTCCAGCACCACGCGCGAGCCGCCGTCGTCGAAGCTCGACTGGTAGATCTCCACCCCGCGCCAGCTCGCCGGGTGGTTCACCTCGACCCGCGCCGGATGCGACTCGCCGGTGGCCTTGTCGTGGATCACGATCTCGCTGGCGAACAGCTTGGGCATGCCGGTCGAGTAGTAGTCGACGATGAACTTCTTCAGCTCGACCGAGAACGGCAGGTCCTGCACCAGGATGCCGTCGGACTGGTTCAGGATGGCGCTGCTGGACTGCGTGCCCTCGGCCACCAGCAGATTGCCGCGGAAGGTCGGGTTGTTCGGCCCCAGCCGGTGCGCGGGCGCCACGTCGGCGATCATGCCGCCGCCGTTGTAGGCGGTCTTGCCGTGCAGCAGCATCTGCGCGCGCACCACCAGGTCGCCATCGAGCAGGCCGCCGATGCACACCAGCACGATGGCGCTGTGCGCCGCGATGTAGCCCAGCTTGTTGGCCGCCCCGGCCTTGGCCGCCACCATCCAGCCGATGCCGGCGGAGGTCGGCCGCTCCTGCAGCCGCACCTTCCAGCCGCCGCCGGCCAGCAGCCGGCCGATGCGCCGGGCCGCGGCCTCGGGCGTCTCCGCCAGGTCCGACTCGGCGCGCAGGCCGAAGGCGCGCAGGCTCTGCTCGCGGATGTTCTCCTTGTAGAGCTTCAGGTCGGCCAGGATCTTGGGCGTGCTGCGCGCGATGCACAGCGAGGTGCTGACCACCAGGAAGGCCAGGATCAGCAGGAACCACCAGGCGCTGTAGACCCGGTACAGCTTGGCCGCGTCGAACACCTGGGCCCAGAACGGTCCGAACTGGTTGACGTAGTTGCCATAGGGCTGCTGCTGCTGCAGCACCGTGCCGATGACCGAGGCGATGCAGATCACCGACAGCAGCGAGATCGCGAAGCGCATCGAGGACAGCAGTTCCACCGCGGCGCGCAACACATGCGAGCCGGACCGGACGCGGATACCGTGGGTGGAGACGGACATGGGACGGTTGGAACGAGGCGGCGGGAGATGGAACGGACGAAGGGCGGGCCATCACCGAATGATGGACCCGCCCTTCTTGGAGTGTTTGTCGGCGGTTAGTTCACGCTGCAGTGCAGCACAGGCGCTCAGCGCAGGCCGGCGACGTAGTCGGCAAGCGCCTTGATTTCACGGTCGTTCAGGCGGGCGGCCACGCCGCTCATCACCGCGTTGTTGGTACGCACGCCGTCGCGGAAGGCCATCAGTTCGGTGGCGATGTAGTCGGCATGCTGGCCGGCCAGGCGCGGGTACTGGGCCGGAATGCCAGCGCCATTGGGGCTGTGGCAGCCGGCGCAGGCGGGCACGCCGCGCTCGCCGATGCCGCCGCGGTAGATCTTCTCGCCGATGACGACCAGTTCCTTGTCCTTGGCGAAGCCGGGCTTCTCGGGCTTGGCCGCGACCCAGTAGGCGATGTTGCGCATGTCGTCCTCGTTCAGCAGCGCGGCCATGCCCTGCATGACCACGTTCTTGCGCTTGCCCTCCTTGAATTCCTGCAACTGCTTGATCAGGTATTCAGGGTGCTGCTGCGACAGCTTGGGCTGGGCCGGCACGGCCGAGTTGCCGTCCGCGCCGTGGCAGGCGGCGCAGATGGCGCCGTACTTTGCCTCGCCTTGCGCCAGGTCGGGCTTGGCGGCCTTCTGCTGCGCGGCGGGAGCGCCATCGGCAGCGGAGACGGACAGGGCGGAAGATGCCAGCGCGGCAACCGTCAGCAAAGAGGCGAGCAACTTCATATCGAGGGTCTTGTTTATGTGCGCAAACTTCCTGATTCTACAATGACGGCCCGGCGCACTCCGCCAGTCGCTCTCCTGTTTCCCCGATGACCGCACCCACCTCCCCCGCGTCCGCTGACGGCAACGCCTCCGAGCCCGTCGACGCGAAGACCGCGATGGGCTGGATGCACACCGCCCGCTTCCTCACCACCGCCGCGCAACTGCACCACCTGCCGCCGCTCACGGTGCCGGAAATCGCCTTCGTCGGCCGCTCCAACGCCGGCAAGTCCACCTGCATCAACACGCTGACCCAGCAGAAGCAACTGGCCTTCGCGTCCAAGAAGCCCGGCCGCACGCAGCACATCAACCTGTTCAGCCTGGGCAAGCAGGGCGTGCAGGACGCCGTGCTGGCCGACCTGCCCGGCTATGGCTACGCCGCCGTGCCCAAGGCCGACAAGGCGCGCTGGCAGCGCGTCATGGCCAACTACCTGATCAGCCGCGAAAGCCTCTCCGGCGTGGTGCTGCTGTGCGACCCGCGCCACGGGCTGACCGAGCTGGACGAAATCCTGCTCGACGTGATCCGCCCGCGCGTGGAAGAGGGCCTGAAGTTCCTGGTGCTGCTGACCAAGGCCGACAAGCTGACACGGGTGGAGGCGGCCAAGGCGCTGCAGATCGCCAAGCTCAATGCCGGCGGCGGCGAGGTGCAGTTGTTCTCCGCGCTCAAGCGCCAGGGCGTGGACGAGGCGGCGCAGCGGCTGTGGCGCTGGGCCCACCCTGTCCCGCCCGCGACGGACGGCGGCGCCGAGCCTCCCGCCGTCACCGCCGGGACGCCCGCGCCGCAGGCGGCAGAGTAAGTTCGTCCTCCCGGCCTGCCCCGCAGGCAGGCCCCAGGAGACGAACATGATCGAGACCTACGAACGCGTGCTGCCGCACGGCATCACCCTGGGCTGCCGCGCCAGCGGCACGCCGGGCCGGCCGGTGCTGCTGTTCCTGCACGGCTTTCCGGAGGGCGCCTTCGTCTGGGATGCGCTGCTGGAGCACTTCGCGCAGCCGGCGCAGGGCTGCTACCGCTGCGTGGCGCCCTACCTGCGCGGCTTCGGCCCGTCGAGCGCGCCCGCCGAGCCCGAGGCCTACCGCGCCAGGCACCTGGTGCAGGACATCGCCGCGCTGATCACGCTCGAAGCCGGCCCCGGCCAGCCGCTCGCCGCCCTGGTGGCGCACGACTGGGGCGGCGCCGTCGCCTGGGGCCTGGCGAACCAGCATCCGGCGCTGCTGAAGACGCTGGCCATCCTCAACTCCCCGCATCCTGGCGCCTTCCTGCGCGAACTGCGGCACAATCCCGCGCAACAGGCGGCCAGCGCCTACATGAACTTCCTGATCCGGCCGGACGCCGAAGCGCTGCTGGCGGCCGACGACTATCGCCGGCTGTGGGAATTCTTCACGAACATGGGCGCCGAGGCTGCGCCCGGCACGCCGGGTGCGCCCAACGGCGCCGGCTGGCTCACGCCGGCGGTGAAGCAGCAGTACCGCGAGGTCTGGCGCGCCGGCCTGACCGGCGGCTGCAACTACTACCGCGCCTCGCCGCTGCGCCCGCCGCGCGTGGGCGACCCGGCCGCCGCGGCCATCACGCTGCCGGAGTCCATGCTGCGGGTGGAAGTGCCGACGCTGGTGATCTGGGCCGAGGACGACAGCGCCCTGCCGCCCTCCCTGGCCGATGGCCTGGAGCCCTGGGTGCCCCGGCTGGAGCTGCGGCGCATCCCGCGCGCCACGCACTGGATCGTGCACGAACAGCCGGCGCTGGTGGCGCGCCTGCTACAGGGCTTTCTACTCAAAAATGATAGCTTATAGCCCAGGAAATACCTGGGCTACAGGCCTAAAACACCCTCAATACACCGAAGGCGCGCCTTCGGGCCGCGTCTTGAAGCGCTTGTGCACCCAGTAGTACTGGGCGGGCATGCTGTCGATGTAGCCTTCCAGCCGGCGGTTGACCAGCGCGGTGTCGGCCCGCACGTCCTCGCTCGGGAAGCCGGTCCAGGCCGGCAGGATGTCCACCGTGTAGCCGGTGGGCGTGAGCCGCGGCAGCACCGGCACCACCTTGGCACGGCCCAGCCGGGCAAAGCGCGGCACCGAGGGCAGCGTGGCCGCCGGCACGCCGTAGAAGGGCACGAACAGCGAATCCTGCGCGCCGAAATCCATGTCCGGCAGCAGGTAGAGCACGCCGCCGCCGCGCATGGCGTTGACGATGGTCTTGGTGCCCGTGGTGCGGGTGAACACCTGCGAGTCGCCAAAGCGCAGGCGGCCCTTGCGCACCCATTCGTCCACCGCCGGGTCCGACTGCGACGAGTAGATGGAGAACCAGCGCCGCTGCACCTGCATCGAGATGGTCGTCGCCGCCGCGTCCAGGCCGTAGAAATGCGGGCAGAACAGGATGGTCGGGGCATCGCCCTGCAGTTCATGCACCGCGCCCTGCAGCACCAGGCGCCGCTCCAGCACCCGGCGCGGCGCGTGCCAGAGCCAGCCGCGGTCCAGCCAGGTCTGGGCAAAGACGACGAAGCTCTGCCGCGCGAGGCGCCTGCGCTCGGCCGCGTCCATGTCCGGAAAGCACAGCGCCAGATTGGTCTGGGCGATGTGGCGCCGGTTGCCGAGCAGCGCGAACAGCGCGCGCCCCAGCAGCCAGCCCAGCGCGCGCACCCAGGACAGCGGCAGGAACGCCATCAGGCGCATGAAGAGAATGCCGACGCGGCCGCTCATGCAGCGATCTCCCCGGTGGTGTGCGGCGCCGCGCGCGGCGCCTTGTAACGGGCGTAGCCCCACAGGTACTGCGCGGGGCAGCGGCGGATCAACTGCTCCATGTCGGCATTGAGCGCGGCCACCGCCAGCGGCAGATCGGCCGGCAGCGGCGCCGCGCGCTCCTGCACGTGCACGACGAAACCCTGCCCGCGCGGCAGGCGCTCGCTCCACGCGAGCAATACGGCAGCGCCGGACTGCTGGGCCAGGCGCGCGGCCAGGGTCATGGAATAGGCCTCGCGGCCGAAGAACGGCGCCCACAGGCCCAGGCCCTCGGGCGGCACCTGGTCGGGCAGCAGGCCCACGGCTTCGCCGCGCCGCAGCGCGCGCAGCATCTGCCGCACGCCGGCCAGCGTGGTCGGCACCGCCAGCAGATGGGGCCGGCCACGCGCCTGCGCCATGGTGCGCGCCAGCCAGGGCTGGCGCGCCGGGCGGTAGAGGATGGTCATGGGCCCGTGCGCCGGGCCGTAGTCGGCGGCCAGCGCCTGCGGCGACATTTCGAAGCCGCCCAGGTGCGGCGTCAGGAACAGGATGCCGCGCCCGGCCGCATAGGCGCGCGCGATGCAGCCGCCGTCGTCCCAGCGCCAGGGCGGCGGCGCGCCGAACCACAGGCGCGGCAGCTCGGCCACCATGCGCCCGGCGTGCGCCACCGCGCCGCGCACCGCGCCAAAGGCCAGGCCCGCCTGCCGGGCATTCGCCAGAAAGCGCCGCCGGTAGCTCGGCGAAGCCAGGAACGCCAGCCAGCCCAGCGCCGCGCCGAGCGCGTGCAGCAGGGGAAGCGGGAAGCGGGAAAGGAAGCGGAGCATCGACGGAAGAAAAGACCACGCCCGGCTAGAATGGCCCGGTCGCCGAGTTAAATGAGCAACTTGCAGGGCGACGTTAAACACAACTGCTAAAGCGTTCGCCAAGGCTCCGAAAGGCCCGGGCAACGCCCGCAGCCGAAACACTGGAGTTTATGCAAATGGCGAACGACTTTCTCTTCACCTCCGAATCCGTCTCCGAAGGCCATCCCGACAAGGTGGCCGACCAGATCTCCGACGCCATCCTCGACGCGATCTTCGAGCAGGACCCGCGCAGCCGCGTGGCCGCCGAGACGCTGACCAACACCGGCCTGGTGGTGCTCGCAGGCGAGATCACGACCAACGCGCACGTCGACTACATCCAGGTGGCGCGCGACACCATCAAGCGCATCGGCTACGACAACACCGACTACGGCATCGACTACAAGGGCTGCGCGGTCATGGTCTGCTACGACAAGCAGAGCAACGACATCGCCCAGGGCGTGGACCACGCGAGCGACGACCACCTCAACACCGGCGCTGGCGACCAGGGCCTGATGTTCGGCTACGCCTGCGACGAAACGCCCGAGCTGATGCCCGCGCCGATCTACTACGCGCACCGCCTGGTCGAGCGCCAGGCGCAGTTGCGCAAGGACGGCCGCCTGCCCTTCCTGCGGCCCGACGCCAAGAGCCAGGTCACCATGCGCTACGTCGACGGCAAGCCGCACAGCATCGACACCGTGGTGCTGTCGACCCAGCACAGCCCGGACCAGAGCGAGACGCCCACGAAGATGAAGGCCAGCTTCGTCGAGGCCGTCATCGAGGAGATCATCAAGCCGGTGCTGCCCGGGGAGTGGCTCAAGGACACGCGCTACCTGATCAACCCGACCGGCCGCTTCGTCATCGGCGGCCCGCAGGGCGACTGCGGCCTGACCGGGCGCAAGATCATCGTCGACACCTACGGCGGCGCCTGCCCGCACGGCGGCGGCGCGTTCTCGGGCAAGGACCCGTCCAAGGTCGACCGCTCGGCCGCCTACGCGGCGCGCTACGTGGCCAAGAACATCGTCGCCGCCGGGCTGGCACGCCAGTGCCAGATCCAGGTCGCCTACGCCATCGGCGTGGCCAGGCCGATGAACATCACGGTCTACACCGAAGGCACCGGCGTGATCCCGGACGCGGAGATCGCCAAGCTGGTGGAAGCGCACTTCGACCTGCGCCCCAAGGGCATCATCCAGATGCTCGACCTGCTGCGCCCGATCTACCAGAAGACCGCCGCCTACGGCCACTTCGGCCGCGAGGAGCCGGAATTCACCTGGGAGCGGACCGACAAGGCGGCGGCGCTGCGCGCGGCCGCGGGCCGCTGAAGCGCCCCGCATCGCCATGGCACCATGACGGTGCATCCATGTCGCTGCGTGGCGACAAAATAGTCCCGGCATGGGCCGGCTCCAGCGTCAACCCGGTGTTGTCGCGGCCCGTTGTGAGAGGCCAAAGGAGTCCGCCATGCCCACGCACGATCCCATCCACGCTTCCCACGGCAACCGTCCCGCCCCCTGCTGGCCCTACGACGCCCGCGACCGCAAGCGCTGATCCCTCTCGCGCCGCGTCCTCTGATTTCCCCTCCCTTCCCCCGATGCTCCCCGCCGCCGCCGATCCAGGCGGGCGGGGCTCGGCCAAGCCCCCGGCCTGCGTGAGACGCCGCGCAGGCCGGCAGCGGCACACCTCCCGCACCCCTTAGACCGGCACGATGCCGCCGCCTGGCGCTACAGTGCCAGGACGTCCATCGTCGCCGGGCTTGCCGGCAAGGAGATATCCCGCATGAAAGTCTGCATCGTCGGCGCCGGCGCCGTGGGGGGATTCATCGGCGCGCGCCTGGCCGCGGCCGGGCAGGCGCAGGTCAGCGCCATTGCCCGCGGCGCCACGCTGGAGGCGCTGCGCACGCACGGCTGGCGCCTGCACGAGGACGGCGCGCTGGCGCAGCACCCGGCCGAGGCCAGCAGCCAGCCGGCGGAGCTCGGCCCGCAGGACCTGGTGGTCATCGCCGTCAAGGGGCCGGCGCTGGGCGCGGCGGCCGCCGGGCTGGCGCCGCTGATCGGCCCCGACACCGTGGTGCTGCCCGCCATGAACGGCGTGCCCTGGTGGTTCGTGCAGGGCCAGCCCGGGGTGGATGGCGCGCCGCTCGACAGCGTGGACCCGGGCGGCCGCATCGCCGCGGCGGTACCGCTGGCCCAGGTGCTCGGCTGCGTGGTGCATGCCAGCACCTTCACCCCGGAACCCGGGCTGGTGCACCGCAAGATGGGCAACGGCCTGATCGTCGGCGAGCCCGCCGGCGGCGACTCGGCCCGCGCCCGGCGCGTCGGCCAGCTGCTGGCCGATGCCGGCTTCGACGTCACCGTATCGCCCGACGTGCGCCGCGACATCTGGTACAAGCTCTGGGGCAACCTGACCACCAACCCGATCTCCGCCATCACCGGCGCCACGGTGGACCGCATCCTGGCCGATCCGCTGGTGCGCGCCTTCGGCTCGGCGGCGATGCTGGAGGCCTCGGCCATCGGCGCGCGCATCGGCTGCCCGGTGGCACAGACGCCCGAGGACCGGCAGCAGATCACCGCCGGGCTTGGCGCCTTCAAGACCTCGATGCTGCAGGACGTGGAAGCCGGCCGGCCGATCGAACTCGACGGCATCGTCACCGCCACGCATGAGCTGGGCCGCCGCGTGGGCGTGCCGACGCCCCACATCGACGTGCTGCTGGGCCTGACCCGGCTGTTCGGCCGCGTGCATGGGCTGTACCCCGAGGCGGCCAGCGCTTGATGTGGAACACCCCCGAAGCGCCTGCGGCGCCTCCCCCTCAAGGCTGCGCGCGTCTCGCACGGCGTGTTTCGTCATCCGGCGTGCCCGCACTGTTCATGTCACTTAGGTTTTGAAGCATTTCAGGCCTGTAGCCCAGGTATGTTCTGGGCTTATAGCTATATTTTTAATAGCAAAACGCCTCGGCATACCGATGCCTTTCCCTACGGTTTTGATAGCCCCGCGCAGCCGCCTCCCATGAAATCGAAAGTGCAGTTCCGCCTGCGCATCTACCGCGACGACAGCATCGCCATCGGCCCCGGCAAGGTCCAGCTCCTGGAGGCGATTGCCGAAACCGGCTCCATCTCGGCGGCGGCGCGCCGGCTCGGCATGTCCTACCGGCGCGCGTGGCTGCTGGTGGACGAGATGAACCGCGCGCTCGGCAGCCCGGCCGTGAACACCGCCGCCGGCGGCGCCCATGGCGGCGGCACCGCCCTCACCACCGTCGGCCAGAAGATCCTGCAGCACTACCGGGCGATAGAGAGCACCGCGCGCACGGCCGCTGCCGCCGACATCGCGGCGCTGACCCGGCTGCTGGCGCCCTGAACGCCTTACAGCGCCGGCCCGCGGAACGGTCCGGCGGCCGGCTGCACTGGCGCGTGGCGGGAAAGCCGCCATGGCATCTGCCTGGCTGCCGGCATCCGTTATATTCCATCCGACATGACGCCGAGCCTGCTCGCATCCACGGACTGGTTTCCGCTGGTCCTCTCGCTCAAGGTGGCCGCGGTGGCCACCGTGCTGGCGCTGGTCGCCGGTGTGTCGCTGGGATGGGTATTCGCGCGCAAGCGTTTTCCCGGCAGTTCGGTGCTGGAGGCGGCCTGCATGCTGCCGCTGGTGCTGCCGCCGACGGTGATCGGCTACGCCATCCTGGTGGCGGCGGGGCGCCGCAGCCCGCTGGGAGCGTGGCTGCGCGAGCATCTGGACTACACCATCATCTTCAGCTGGCACGGCGCGGTGGTCGCATCGGCCGTGGTGGCGCTGCCGCTGGTGCTCAAGTCGGCCAGCGCCGCCTTTGCCAACGTGGACCGTTCGCTGGAGGCCGCCGCCAGCACGCTGCGCCAGTCGCCGCTGTCGGTTTTCCTGCGCGTGACGCTGCCGCTGGCCTGGCCCGGCATTCTGGCCGGCACGCTGCTGGCGTTCGCGCGCGCCATGGGGGAGTTTGGCGCGTCGCTGATGGTGGCCGGCTCCATTCCCAAGCAGACCCAGACGCTGTCGATGGCGATCTACGACGCGGTGCAGGCCGGCCATGACGACATGGCGCTGCTGCTGGTCGTCATCACCTCGCTGTTGTCCATCACCGTGCTGGTGCTGTCGAACCGCTTCTTTTCCCTTCGTTGATGCCCAAGGAGTTTTCCATGCGCCCTTCCCGTCTCTTGTCCCTGGTCATTGCGCTGGCGCTTCCGCTGGCGGTGTCCGCACAGCAGCTGACCGTCTCCGCCGCCGCCAGCCTGACCGATGCGTTCAAGGAACTGGCGCCGAAGTTCGAGGCGATCAAGCCCGGCACCACACTGCGCCTGAATTTCGCCGCCTCGGGCGCGCTGCTGCAGCAGATCAGCCAGGGTGCGCCGGTGGACGTGTTCGCCAGCGCCGACCAGGAAACCATGGACCGGGCCGCGCAGCAGAAGCTCATCGACACCGACAGCCGCCGCGACTTCGTCACCAACAGCCTGGTGCTGATCGAGCCGGCCCAGGGCGGCGCCGGCATCAAGGCCCTGCAGGATCTGGGCGGCGCCGCGGTCAAGCGCATCGCCGTGGGCAAGACGGCCACCGTGCCGGTGGGCCGCTACACCAAGCAGGTGCTGGACGGCGCGAAACTGTGGGAACCGCTGGAGCCCAAGTTCGTGCAGGCCGACAGCGTGCGGCAGGTGCTCGACTACGTGAGCCGCGGCGAGGTCGAGGCTGGCTTCGTCTACCGCACCGATGCGGCGATCGCCGGCGACAAGGTCAGGATCGTGCTGACCCCCTCGGGCCATACGCCGGTGAGCTACCCCGTGGCAACCGTGGCCGACAGCAAACAGAAGGCGCTGGGCCAGGACTTCATCGCCTTTCTGAATTCCGACGCGGCGCAGCAGGTGCTGGCACGCTACGGCTTCGGCAAGCCCTGAGGACGTGCGGCCGTGATCGACGTTGATATATGCCTGTCGGTGGCCGATGGCCGCCGGCGCTTCGATCTGGCGGCCCGCTTTGCCACCGACGTTCCATTTGCCGCGCTGTACGGGCCATCGGGCTCCGGCAAGACGCTCACCTTGCAGGCCATCGCCGGCCTGCTGCGGCCCAGCGCGGGCCATGTGCGCCTGGCTGGGCGCACGCTGTACGACTCGGCCGCCGGCATCGATCTGGCGCCGCCCGCGCGCCGCATCGGCTACCTGTTCCAGCACTACGCGCTGTTTCCCCATCTATCGGTGCGCGACAACGTCGCCTTCGGGCTGACCTCGTGGCGGCAGCGCCGCCTCTCCGACGAGGACAAGGCCCTGGCCGACAGCCTGCTGGAGAGCTTCGGCCTGCGCGACATGGCGCACAGCCGGCCCCATTCGCTCTCCGGCGGCCAGCAGCAGCGCGTCGCCCTGGCCCGCGCGCTGGCCTGCCGGCCGCAGGTGCTGTTGCTGGACGAGCCCTTTGCCGCGCTCAACCCCATGCTGCGCCGCAGCTTGCGCCAGGAATTGGCGCAGGTGCGGCAGCGCTGGAACATTCCCGTGCTGATGATCACCCACGACATCGACGACGTTCTGGAGTTGGCGGATGTCGCCTTCGTCTACCAGAAGGGGCAAGCGGTGCGCGAGATCGACCTGCGCAAAGGACAAAGCCGCGACCTGGCACTGCAGCAGTTCGAGGTGCCCGCCGGCCCTGCGGAGTCGCCCATGCGGCAGAAGCTGCGCAGCCTGCTGCAGGGCGCTGTATCACCGTAGCGCACGGGCTGGACCGGGGGACGGCCGCTGGTGACGGCTATGGCTGCTCCACGCAGACCGTGCCGGCCACGCCGCCACCCGAGGGATGCAACTCGACACAGCCACGGCCTTTGCGCTTGGCGCGATAGCACGCGACATCCGCGTCGCGCACCAGACTCTCGGGATCTTCGCTTGGCCCGCAGAATGTGCGCACGCCCACGCTGGCACCCACGTGAAAACGCAGACCGTCGGCGTCAAAGGCATCGCTACCCAGGGTCTGCACGATCTTCAGGGCCACCGCGCGCGCCTGCGCAGTCCCCGCATCGCGCAGCAGCACTACGAACTCGTCGCCGCCCAGGCGCACCACGATGTCAGATGCACGTACCACCTGGCGCAACCGATCGGCGACCTGGCGCAGCACCTGGTCGCCCGCAGCATGGCCGGCCTGGTCGTTCACTGCCTTGAAACCGTCCAGGTCGATGAACAGCAGGCTGTGCGGTCCTGCGTTGAGGGCCAGTTCCTGCATCTGTCCATGCAGGCTGCGCCGATTGGCCAAGCCGGTGAGCGGATCAAGGCGGGTCTCGCTGCGCAGTTGGTCGGTGAGTTCGCGCAACTGCGCTTCGCGTTCGCGCGCCTGACGCTCGGCGCCCCGCAGCGCCGCTTCATATTGCTTCCCGGCGCTGATGTCGGAATGCAGGGCATAGCTGTTTCCGCTCGCCGTTCGGTTGGCGGTCACGCGCATCCACCGCCCTTTTGGCAAAGGTACCTCGTAGGGTGCCCCCAGGAAACGCGAGCCGTCGCGCAGCGCAGCGGCCACATCCTGCGCACGCACGGCGCGCTCCTCCGCATCGGCGTCGCTCCAGAGTGCCATGATCAGCTCCGCATAGCTGCGGCCGATGACGGCCGCCTTGGTGGCGAAGCCGTACATCGAGACGAATTGGTCGTTGGCAAACAGGATGCGGTCCTGCTCATCGACCACCAGCGCTCCCTGGCCGACGTTCTCCAGCAGGTCTCGCGCGTCGGGCGTATGCAGATCGTGCAGCATGCCCTGCTCTGGGCGGCGTTCGCTTGGCCAGGCCTCCGTCGCCGAGAGCTTGTGCCAGATACGGATGCGCGATCCATCCGGCTGGAGCACGCAGGACACGCGCAACCAGTGGCCACAATGCTGGAACACAAAGGGCTGGGTCTGCGTGCGATGCCGCCGGACGCCGTCGGCGATCCAGCGCTCGATCTGCTCCGCACTTTCATCCGGTGCCCGCAACACGTAGAAGCGCCGCAGGTTTTCGCGGTACGGCTCGCCCACGTGGACGGCACCATCATGTTCCGGGAAGAAGCGCAGGAAGGAATTGTTCCAGAGCACCGCCTGGTCGTCAGTGTCCAGCACATACATGGCGATCCCCAAAGCATCGAGCAGCTTAGCGACGAGGTAGAGATGCTGGAGCATGCGGCACAGAGTGTCTGGAGTGAGAGGCGCCTGATGGCTACTCTATCGCAAACGATGCGCTCAACATGCACAGACAGGGCCCCTCGGAGCACATGTCATGGAGGCCTGGCCCCACTATCCAGCTGCGTTCTCCGCGGCACCAGGGCGTCTCATCAACAGAATCCCGCACGCCAGCAAGAGCACCTGGATAGGCGGGCATATGCGGAAGATACGCACGGCAAGACGCCCAGTGGAACGCGTCAAGGGCTCGTTGCCGGCGCCTGGAGCTGCCTGGGATATGCGGACCGGGGACAAACCGGCTATTCGTGGATGCCGCGTGATTTCGCTACCGAGCAGGCGTCCACGGGGGTGCGAATCTGCTCTGGCGCTTTGGCGATTGGCCCCTTGAGCCCCCTATGTCCGGGCTGTGCGTCCGGGATTTGAAAGCGTTCGAAACCATCAGATCCCATTTGGCGGAACGGATGGCATAGACAAAGAAAAAGCGGCCCGAGAGCCGCTTGTCCATTTGCCTACTGGCGGAGAGGGTGGGATTCGAACCCACGGTACGTTTGCACGTACGCCTGATTTCGAGTCAGGTACATTCGACCACTCTGCCACCTCTCCTGTGTGTCGAAGCGCGGATTCTAGCAGAGGCTTCTGGCGGTTTTCAGGCCTTGAGCAGTTCGGTGCCGCCCATGTAGGGGCGCAGCGCCTCGGGCACCGTCACGCTGCCGTCGGCGTTCTGGTAGTTCTCCAGCACCGCGACCAGGGTGCGGCCCACGGCCAGACCGGAGCCTCTGAACTCCGGGGCGATGGGTAGACCGACAGGTAGACGCGGAGCTAGCGTAGGGCAAGGCAGAACGCCTGAGGTTCTGAAAGATAGCTATTCATGGCCTAATTGTTCGTGGGCAGCCTATATTTGATATTGCACAGAGGCAGTGATGGCAACCATTGATGGGTTCTTACTGAGCGGAAGATCTGACTCGTTAGGTCATGCTGATCACGGTGCAGCCGTCGCTTATCGTCTTCGCAAGCCATGTCAGCTAAGCCGGTCGGATGAGATTAACGGCTGGATCGTGGAGAGCGCAGAGGGCAAATCCACCATCGTAGCGAGGTCACTGCAAGCGCTCGATAGGCGGGCAACGATCGCTGCCGGAACAGAGAGCATCCAGCGCTATCTCGATTTGCTGTCCTATGAGCAATCCAAGGTTTCAGAGTTGGCCGACCTCGGCGATGACCATGTTTTGCTTTATACAAATGCCGGTCGCCGCATCGTGGAAATCATGGCCACCGAGGATATGGTCCTCGGTGTTTCGATGGCCGCTGTTGCCTACGATCGAGACGGGAATCTGATGCCGCCCCCACCAGAGCCATCCGCAGTGTGGACTCCAGCGCTACGTTTCTATCGACTCTCGCAGGCGAGCAGCGATTTGTACGAAGCCTACCGAAACCTGTGGCTTGGCTTGGAGGTTCTGCTGTCTACGGTGGGAGCAAAAGGGTCGAACGAGGGCGAGCGCAAATGGCTGCGCCGCGTCCTCGGAGAAGTGGCTGCAAGAATCGACATGCGAGCGCTTCTTCCTGACAGTCGAAATTTGGTCGATTACATGTTGCTCGATCAGTACGAACGCATGCGCTGCTACCTGTTTCACGCCAAGCCGGAAGACGGCATGGAGGCACCAACCCTTCCTGATCCGGAAGCGCTGGCAGTCGCGTACGCTCAGTTGATTCGGATCTGGCGCCACATTGCGCAATGTCTCATAGGCGTGCGCCAAGGTGCGGTTGGTGTGGTCACCTACGAGGGTTTTCGTGCCATGCTCTTTTCGCCATTTTCATCGGGTTTGGGGGTCGTCTACTCGGATGCTCGCACCCCGCCAAGTAAGAACGAAACGCAAATCAATCCTTGTGGTGCAGCCAGAATCGAGTTGGACAACACTCACTACCAAGATGGCGCAATGCCAGGCCGTATTTCGGTGTCAGCATCGTTGTTGATTGAACAAAGGCAATCAGTCCCAGAACTCTGGCGGTTCGGTTGCGAAATCGGAAGAGAGAAGATACTGTTTTGCGTCGGAATGATCGAAGGTGGTTTATGCCTGTCGGGAATAGACCAATTGGACATCTTGCAGGTTTTTCGCTTAAAGAATGCGTCATCCCCCAAAGTGTCATTCTGAGTGGATTGCTGCTGCGCCCATGAATCTGCCATAGGCAGGAAATATCTGTTTTGGCTGCTACTTGCCGATGCGGTCATACCTACTCTTGCAAGCGACCGAGATAACAGTCTTCCCCACCTCCGCAGCCTGATCTCCCATATCGCATAGCGGCCCGTCCCGCACCGCTCCCCCTCGCGCTACCCCTCATGCGCCAGGCTCTCCCCGCCCCAATCTCCTGACCTCAAACATCTCGCCCAACCAGGGCATCGGGCGCATCCAATACCGTCCAAATATGTAACAGGTTAACCAAATCTTTACATTGCACGCCGACGAGACGAGGCGTTGCCCGCTCCAGTTTTGGCGTTTACCCATGTGGCCTGCGCAATTTCTGCCCCAGCGCACAAAATCCAGGAGATTTTTCACATGGTGAGATATTTTCCCCGTTTTCCGCTCTATTTGCCCTCTCAAGGGCCATTTCCAGGAGCGGACTGGGATTTGGACAACGAATCCCGCTATTGGCTGAATTGGGAAATTTGTAACAGTTTCAGCCCCATTTTGGTGGGGTCAGGCACCCCGATGGAGACGCTCGGCTCACGTCCGTCCATCCATCTTGGCCGTGGCGCCATTGGATTGGCTGCCCACTGACTCCGTCTCTCTCAAACCCGCGCACGATCGCCATCTACATGCACGGCGGTCTACGCATTGCTCAAGGAGTGACCTTGCCCCTGGAATCCGTATCCCATAGCTGAGCTCATGAGGTGGCTTGCCTTGGTTGATTGGCAAGCCAGTCCTGCTCGAACTGCATCGGGCTGACGTAGGCCAGCGTCGAGTGCAGTCGGGCACGGTTGTACCAGAGCAGCCAGTCGATGGTCTCGTCCTTCGCCTCGCGCCTGCTCTTCAAGCGCTGGCCGTGCAACCGCTCCACCTTCAAGGAGCCGAACAGCGTCTCGCTGCAGGCGTTGTCCCAGCAGTTGCCTTTGCGGCTCATCGAACTGGTGATGCCGTACTCCTTGAGCACGTCCCTGAAGTCGTGGCTGGCGTACTGGCTGCCCCGGTCGCTATGGAAGATCAACCCGGCCTGCTTGCCCGGACGACGCTTGAACCACGCCATGCGTAGCGCGTCAATCACGATGTCGCGCGTCATGTCCTCGCGCAGCGACCAGCCCACCACCTGGCGGCTGAACAGATCGATCACCACCGCCAGGAACAGCCAGCCCTCGTCGGTCGCGATGTAGGTGATGTCCCCCACCCAGACCTTGTCGGGCTCGCTCACGGTGAACTCGCGGTTCAGCACATTGGGCGAGATCGGCAGGTCATGGCGGCTGTCGGTGGTGACCTTGAAGCGGCGCTTGCCTCTGGCGCGAATGCCATGGCGCTGCATGAGCTTTTGCACCCGGTCCTTGCCCACGCGGATGCCGCGGGCCAGCAGTTCCTTCCAGATGCGCGGCCAGCCGTAGCCGCCACGTGTCTGGGCATGGATGGCCTTGATGTGC
>NZ_JAELTO010000129.1 GCF_016428875.1 Xylophilus sp. ASV27 | reverse complement strand
CCCCCCCCCCCCCCCCCCCCCCCCCCCCCCCCCCCCCCCCCCCCCCCCCCTTTTTAGATGTGTATAAGAGACAGGCCGTGCACGCCCACCGCGCCGCCCCTGCCGCGCGGCGACGCGCTGCCGGTGGCGCAGCTCTCGGCCAGCGCCTATGAAGACCTGCGCAAGTGCCCGTACCGCTTCTTCGCGCTGCGGCAACTGGGCCTGAAGGAGGCCGATGAACTCGATGCCGAAGTCGACAAGCGCGACTTCGGCCTCTGGCTGCACGAGACGCTCAAGCGCTTTCACGAGGCATTGGCCGCAGCGCCCACCAGCGCCGCCGGAGAACGCCGCGCCATGCTCGACGCCGCCGCCGAAGCCGCGACCCGCGCGCGCCGCCTGGCGCCCGAAGAATTCCTGCCCTTCGCCGCCACCTGGCCGCAGGCGCGCGACGGCTACCTGGCCTGGCTGGCCGAGCACGAGGCCGGGGGCGCCCGCTTCGCCTGGGCCGAGTCCTGGCGCGAGCAGCCGCTGGGCCGGGTCACGCTGGTCGGCCAGATCGACCGCCTGGACCACACCGGCCACGGCGAGGCCGCCACCGCGCTGGTGCTGGACTACAAGACCGAAGCCCTGCAGACCACGCGCGAGCGCCTCAAGCGGCCGGGCGAGGACACGCAGCTTGCTTTCTACGCCGCCTTGCTGGAAGACGACGCGTTGCGTGCGGCCTACCTCAACGTGGGGGAGAAGGGGCCGACCACCTTTGTCGAGCAGGACGATGTAGTGGCGGCGCGCGACCTGCTGGTCGAGGGCATTCTGGAGGACCTTTCGCGAATTGCGGAAGGGGCTGTGATGCCGGCGTTGGGGGAGGGGGTTGTTTGCGAATACTGCTCGGCTCGGGGCTTGTGTCGTAAGGATTTTTGGAGTGTTGCTTGAGGGGTTTTTCTGATTTGAGCTGTGCTTGTCTTGCTGACGGCGGGTGCCGGGTCTCGGCCCGGCGGCCGACCTACCTTGTCTTTGCTTCGCCAAAGAAAAGTAGGCAAAAGAAAGGCGAGCCGGAGTCAGGGCCCCTTCGGGGTTCCCTGCGCTGCTCGCGCCGAGCGGGGTCTCACCCAACTCGCTTCGCTCAAACACGGGTGAGCCCTTATCCGCTCGGCGCTGTGCTGCTCGGCCCTGCCAACGGCGCAGGCGGACAACCGGATACCAATATAGGGCCGAGCGCAGCGATGGCCCGTGCGGCTGGCCGGGGTCCCCTCTGTGGTGTCGAGGAGCGGAGGTGGGGGCAGGTTGCCCGCAGCGAAGCGGAGGGACGGCGAGGACTGTCTGAGCCGAAGGCGAGTTCCGCAGCCGCCTGCCCCCACCGAGCACCGCAGAGCAGTCCGGCAAAGCCGGACCGCCACAGTGGGGTCGCCTTCTCTTTGGTGACTTTCTCTTGGCGAGACAAGAGAAAGTTACTGCGCCGCCGGGCGCATATCCCGGCACCCGCCGCCAGCAAGGCAGCACAAGGCGCCAAGCCGTGACCGACCACACCAACCTGGCCTACGAACACAACGGCCGCCGCATCCCGCGCGAGCGCTTCTACGCCATCGCCTGCGACCCGCGCCGCAGCGTCGCGGTCGAGGCCTGCGCGGGCGCGGGCAAGACCTGGATGCTGGTCTCGCGCATCGTGCGGGCCTTGCTGGAGGGCTGCGCGCCGCATGAGATCCTGGCCATCACCTTCACCAAGAAGGCGGCCGGCGAGATGCGCGAGCGGCTGCAGCAATGGCTGGCCGACTTCGCCGCGATGCCGCCCGAGCGGCGGGCGGCCGAACTGCGCGCGCGCGGCGTGCCGGAATCCGATATTGGCGAGGAAAAAGGCCCGGAGCCCAGGCATGACCTGGGCTGTAAGCTATCAAAATTGCAGCAAGACATGTTCGCGGCCGGCCGCCCGGTGCAGGTGCGCACCTTCCACAGCTGGTTTGCCGCGCTGCTGCGCACGGCGCCGCTGGCGGTGCTGGAGCAGCTCGGCCTGCCCACCAGCTATGAGCTGCTGGAGGACGACGGCGACGCGGTCGCGCGCGTCTGGCGGCGCTTCCATGCGGCGGTGCTGGCGGACGCGGCGCTGCATGCGGACTTCGATGCGCTGGTGGCGGCGCATGGGCGCTCGCAGACGCACAAGGCGCTGGAATCCGCGCTGCAGCGGCGCGTGGAATTCACCCTGGCCGATGCGGCCGGGGCGGTGGAGCAGGCCATCGCCCGCTGGGACGCGCTCTGGCCCGACATGGCCGGCGCGGGCGAGACCCCGGCCGACTGGCTGCTGGCCCAGCGCGAGCCGCTCTACGCCGCCGCGCGCGCGCTCGGCCGCGCCAGCGCCAAGACCTTCTCCGCCAAGGGCGCCGAACTGGAGCAGGCGGTCACGGCGCAGGACGCCGCCGGCGTGCTCGCCGCGCTGCTGACCCAGGCCGGCGAGCCGCGCAGGTTCGGCGACAAGCTCGAAGGCATCGACCAGATCCGCGCCGCGCAGGAGCTGGCCCGGCGCTGTGCCGAGGCCCAGGCCCAGCACGCGGCCTGGCTGCACCACCAGCGCATGGCGCGGCTGGTGCGCCTGCTGGTGGCCGAGTACGCGGCCCTGAAGCGCGAACGCGGCTGGGTCGACATGAACGACGTCGAGCGCGCGGCCCAGGCCATGCTGTCCGACCCGGTGCTGGCCGGTTGGGTGCAGCAGCGGCTCGACGCGCGGGTGCGGCACCTGCTGGTCGATGAGTTCCAGGACACCAACCCGCTGCAGTGGCAGGCGCTGCAGGCCTGGCTGTCGGCCTACGTCGGCGCCGGCGCGGGCGATGCGCCCAGCGTGTTCCTGGTGGGCGACCCCAAGCAGAGCATCTACCGCTTCCGCCGCGCCGAGCCGCAGGTGTTCCGCGCCGCGCAGCGCTTCGTGGTCGAAGGCCTGGGCGGCGACCGGCTGGCCTGCGACCACACGCGGCGCAACGCGCCGGCCGTGATCGACGCGGTCAACGCCGCCATGGGCGCGGCGCAGCAGGCCGGCGAATACGAAGGCTTTCGCCCGCACACCACCGAATCGGATGCAGCCGGCATGGTGCTGCGCCTGCCGGTCGTGCCGCGCGAGGACAAGGCCGGGCAGCAGGCCGCCGCCCCGGCCTGGCGCGACAGCCTGAGCGAGCCGCGCGTGCTGCCCGAAGACACGCTGCGCCACCGCGAATGCCGCCAGGCCGCCGCCTGGCTGGTGGCGCAGATGGCCGAGCGCGGCCTGCACCCGCGCGACGTGATGGTGCTGGCGAGGCGCCGCGTGGCGCTGTCGGCCATGCAGGACGCGCTGCGCGAGGTGCGGGTGCCGGCGCAGCAGCCCGAGAAGACCGATCTGCGCGACGCGCCCGAAGTGCAGGACGTGATCGCGCTGCTCGATGCGCTGGTCTCCAACGGCCACGACCTGTCGCTGGCGCGCGCGCTGAAGTCGCCGATCTTCGGTTTCAGCGACGACGATCTGGTGCAGATCGCCTTGGCCCGCCAGCGCCTGCGCGCGACCGGCGCGGCGGACCAGGCCTGGTGGGGCGTGCTGCGCGAGCCCGACGATGCGCTGCCGCCCGGGCTGAAAGACAGGCTCGCCGCCACCGGCCAAACCTTGCTGCGCTGGCGCCGGTGGCTGGAGCGCCTGCCGCCGCATGACGCGATCGACGCCATCTACCACGACGGCGACCTGCTGGCGCGCTTTGCCGCCGCCGCGCCCGCCGCGCTGCGCGGCACCGTGCTGGCGCGGCTGCGCGCCGTGCCGGGCGCGGCGCTGCAGATCGACGCCGGCCGCTTCGTCACCGCCTATGGCTTCGTGCGCAGGCTCAAGGCCGGCGGCATCAAGGCGCCGGTGCGCGCCGACGCCGACGCGGTGCGGCTCCTGACGGTGCACGGCGCCAAGGGCCTGGAGGCCGAGCTGGTGCTGCTGCTCGACACCGACGCCGCCCCGGCGCGCGGCGAGACCATGGGCGTGCTGGTCGACTGGCCGGGCGAGGCGCCGGCGCCGCGGTCGCTGCTGTTCTTCGCCAGCGAAAGCCGGCCGCCGCCGGGCGCGGCCGGCGCCATCGCCGCCGAGCAGGCCGAGCGCCGGCGCGAGGAACTCAACGGCCTGTACGTGGCCACCACCCGCGCGCGGCGCCGGCTGGTGCTCTCCAGCGTCGAGCCGCACCGCGCCAACCCCGGCAGCTGGTGGCGCCGGCTCGAAGCGCTCGCCACGCCGGAGGACGCGGTGCAAGGCCCGGCCCTTGCAGCGCCGCAGCCGCCGGCGGAAACCGGGTTTTCCATGCCATTTCTGCCTGAAGCCCAGGCAGTACCTGGGCTTCGTGCTATGGAAATTGAAGTGCCGCCCGAGCCCGAGGCCGAGAGCGCCGAATCGGCCATCGGCCAGGCCATGCACCGGCTGCTGGAATGGTCGAGCGCCGGCAGCACCGGCTTCACCGACAGCCAGCGCAGCGCCGCCGCGCGCGAATGGGGCCTGGACGCGGACCAGGCCGCGCGCGCGGCCGCGCTGGCGCTGCAGGTGCGCAACGGCGAAGGCCGCTGGGCCTGGGACGACGCGCTGCTCGACTGGCAGGGCAGCGAGGTCCCGGTCACCCATGCCGGGCAGCCGCTGCGCATCGACCGCCTGGTGCGCCGCCGCGACACCGGCGAATGGTGGGTGCTGGACTACAAGTCCGCCGCCGCGCCCGAGCGCCGGCCCGCCTTGCGCGCCCAGTTGCAGGCCTACCGCGCGGCGGTGCAGGCGGCATTCCCGGGCGAGCCGGTGCGAGCGGCCTTCCTGTCGGGGCAGGGCGCGTTGCTGCCGCTCGACGCGCCGCAGCCGCCCGCCGGGCAGCGCCCCGCGCCCATGCGCGACACTCCAGCCCCGCCGCCTTCCGCGCAGGGCGATCTTTTCTCCGAATGAGCCGCATGCCTGATTCCGTTTCCTCCTTCGTCGCCGTCATCGGCGCCGGCCCGGCCGGGCTCATGGCCGCCGAGCAACTGTCCGCCGCCGGGCAGGCCGTGCACGTCTACGACGCCATGCCCTCGGTGGGGCGCAAGTTCCTGCTGGCCGGCCGCGGCGGGCTCAACCTCACGCATTCCGAGCCGCCAGCGCTCTTTGCCAGCCGCTACGGCGCGCGCCAGGCCGGGATCGCGCCCTGGCTCGCGCGCTTTGGCGCCGACGCGGTGCGCGCCTGGGCCGAGGGGCTGGGCGTGGGCACCTTCGTCGGCACCTCCGGCCGCGTGTTTCCCACCGACATGAAAGCCGCCCCGCTGCTGCGCGCCTGGCTGCACCGCCTGCGCGCGGCCGGCGTGCAGTTCCACATGCGGCACCGCTGGCGCGGCTGGCAGGGCGAGGACACGCTGGTGTTCGACACCCCCGCGGGCGAGGCCACGGCGCAGCCTGCCGCCACCGTGCTGGCGCTGGGCGGCGGCAGTTGGGCGCGGCTGGGCTCCGACGGCGCCTGGGTGCCGCTGCTGGAGGCGCGCGGCGTGCCGGTGCTGCCGCTGCAGCCGGCCAATTGCGGCTTCGACGTGGCCGGCCGCAGCCCGGGCGCGAGCGCCGAGAGCCGGCGTGACTTCCTGAAGGAACTGCTCGGCCGCGGCCCGGCCCCCGCCGGCGGCTGGACGCCGCACTTCGTCGAGCGCTTTGCCGGCCAGCCGTTCAAGTCGGTGGCCATCACGTTCGCCGGCAGCGACGGCCGCAGCTTCGCGCGGCGCGGCGAGTTCGTCGCCACCGCCACCGGCGTCGAGGGCAGCCTGGTCTACGCCGCCTCGGCCCTGCTGCGCGACGAGATCGCGGCGCAGGGCGCGGCCACCTTCCACCTCGACCTGCTGCCCGACCGCACGCCCGAGCGGGTGCTGGCCGAGGTGCGCCACCCGCGCGGCGCGCGCTCGCTCTCCAGCCACCTCAAGAGCCGGCTCGGCCTGGACGGCATCAAGGCCGGCGTGCTGCACGAACTGCTGGACAAGGACGCCATGGCGAACCCCGAGGTACTGGCCGCCGCCATCAAGGCGCTGCCCATCACCGTGACCGCCCCGCGGCCGCTGGACGAGGCCATCAGCACCGCCGGCGGCGTGCCCTTCGAGGCGCTGGACGCCCACCTGATGCTGGCCGCGCTGCCCGGCGTGTTCTGCGCGGGCGAGATGCTCGACTGGGAGGCGCCCACCGGCGGCTACCTGCTGACCGCCTGCATGGCCAGCGGGGTGGCTGCGGCGCAGGGGGCGCTGGCCTTTCTCGGCAAGCGGGCGCTGGGCAAGACATAACCTGTTGATTGGTCTGGCAATAGGGAAAACCCCATTATTTTGGGACGACCCTCTACAATCCTGCCGCGCTCCGGTGTTTGATCTGGAGCAAAAGATGTGCGGATGGGATCGATATGTTGTTGAAGACGGTACGCCTGGTGTGGCTGGGCCTGGTGGTGTCGGTGGCGGCGGTGTCTGCCCAGGCACAGACGAAGAAGGTCGACGTGCTGCTGGTGGGCGGCGGCATCATGAGCGCGACGCTCGGCGTGCTGCTGCATGAGCTGGAGCCGCAGTGGTCCATGACCATGGTCGAGCGCCTGGACGCGGTGGCCCAGGAAAGCTCCAACGGCTGGAACAACGCCGGCACCGGCCATTCGGGCCTGGCCGAACTGAACTACACGCCCCAGGGCAGCGACGGCAAGGTCAGCATCGCCAAGGCCATCGAGATCAACGAGGCGTTCCAGGTCTCGCGCCAGTTCTGGGCGTCGCAGGTGCGGCGCGGCGTGCTGAAGAACCCGCGCTCCTTCATCAATTCCACGCCGCACATGAGCTTCGTGTGGGGCGACGACAACGTGGCCTATCTCAGGAAGCGCTACGAGGCGCTGCAGGCCAGCCCGCTGTTTCGCGGCATGCAGTATTCGGAAGACCCGGCGCAGATCGCCCAATGGGTGCCGCTGATGATGCAGGGGCGCGATCCCAGGCAGAAGATCGCCGCCACCTGGATGCCGGTGGGCACCGACGTGAACTTCGGCGAGATCACCCGCCAGTTCGTCAGCCACCTGCAGAGCCAGCCGCAGTTCTCGCTGCAGCTCTCCAGCGAAGTGCGCGGCATCGACCGCAATGCCGACGGCACCTGGCGCGTGTCCTACGTCAACACCAGGTCGGGCGCCCCGAAGCAGGATGTGGACGCCAGGTTCGTCTTCATCGGGGCCGGCGGCGGCGCGCTCAAGTTGCTGCAGGCCTCGGGCATTCCGGAGGCCAAGGACTACGCGGCCTTCCCGGTCGGCGGCTCCTTCCTGGTCACCGACAAGCCCGAGATCACCAGCCGCCACCTGGCCAAGGCCTACGGCAAGGCCTCCGTCGGCTCGCCGCCGATGTCGGTGCCGCACCTGGACACCCGCGTGCTCGACGGCAAGAAGGTGCTGCTGTTCGGCCCGTTTGCCACGTTCTCGACCCGGTTCCTCAAGGAAGGCTCCTTGCTCGACCTGTTCACCACGGTGCGCCCGCACAACATCGGCCCGATGCTGCGCGTGGGCGTGGACGAGTACCCGCTGGTCGAGTACCTCGCCGGCCAACTGATGCTGTCCGACGAAGACCGCTACCAGGCGCTGAAGGAGTACTTCCCCCTGGCCAGGAAGGAAGACTGGCGCCTGTGGCAGGCCGGCCAGCGGGTGCAGATCATCAAGCGCGATGCCGACAAGGGCGGCGTGCTCAAGCTCGGCACCGAAATCGTCAGCTCGCAGGACCGCAGCATCGCCGGCCTGCTGGGCGCATCGCCCGGCGCATCGACGGCCGCGCCGATCATGCTCGACCTGCTCAAGACCGTGTTCAAGGACAAGCTCGCCACACCCCAATGGCAGGCCCGCCTGCGCGAGATCGTGCCGAGCTACGGCACCAGGCTCAACGACAGCCCGGCCAGGGTGTACGAGGAATGGCGCGCCACCAGCGAGGTGCTGCAACTGGCGCCGCCCCCGCGCATCGATCTGGGGCCGTCGCCAGCCGCCGCCGCTGGCGCCGCCGACACCCGGCCGCGCCCGGCCAAGGCCAGCGAAAGCGTCGCGTTGTAAGCGCTGCAAGCAAACGAATGCCCGGCTCCTGCGAGGGAGGCCGGGCTTTCTTGCGCGCATGGAAAAGCCGATGCGCGAACAGGAAGTGGGGAGGGGAGGTTGACGAGCCTGATCCTGGCACTGGCTCCACAGTTAGGGCTGCTTGGTTCCCCACCTGACCCGGTTGGCCGCTTCCCCATGCAGGGAGGCCCGTCAGCCGCCAGTATACCCGCGCGCGCCCGAGCCGGCCTGCGCCCCCCGTAGAATCCCGGCACATGTCCTATCTCGTGCTCGCCCGCAAATACCGTCCCAGAAACTTCACGGAGATGGTCGGCCAGGAGCACGTGGTGCAGGCACTCTCCAACGCGCTGCAGACGCAGCGGCTGCACCACGCCTACCTGTTCACCGGCACCCGCGGCGTGGGCAAGACCACGGTGTCGCGCATTCTTGCCAAGTCGCTCAACTGCCTGGGCCCCGACGGCCAGGGCGGCATCACCGACCAGCCCTGCGGCGTGTGCCAGGCCTGTCGCGACATCGACGCCGGCCGCTTCGTCGACTACACCGAACTCGATGCCGCCTCCAACCGCGGCGTGGACGAAGTCCAGTCCCTGCTAGAACAGGCGGTCTACAAGCCGGTCGCGGGCCGCTTCAAGGTCTTCATGATCGACGAAGTGCACATGCTCACCAACACCGCCTTCAACGCCATGCTGAAGACGCTGGAGGAGCCGCCCGAGTACCTCAAGTTCGTGCTGGCCACGACCGATCCGCAGAAGGTGCCGGTCACCGTGCTGTCGCGCTGCCTGCAGTTCAACCTGCGGCCGATGGCGCCCGAGACGGTGCAGCAGCACCTGGGCGCCGTGCTGCAGGCCGAGAGCGTGCCGGCCGAGCCGCAGGCGCTGCGCCTGCTCGCGCGCGCGGCGCGCGGCTCGATGCGCGATGCGCTGTCGCTGACCGACCAGGCGATCGCCTTCGGCAACGGCCGGCTCGAGGAAGAGCCGGTGCGCCGCATGCTCGGCAGCGTGGATCGCTCGCATGTCTTCAGCCTGATCGGCGCCCTGGCCGAAGGCGATGGCCGCACCGTGGTGGACACCGCCGAGACCCTGCGCGCCCATGGCCTGTCGGCGGCCTCCACGCTGGAGGAGATGAGCGTCGTGCTGCAGCGCATGGCGGTGCTGCAGGCCGTGCCGCAGATGGCGGCGGCGGTGGATGCGGCCGACGCCGAGGCGGTGGCGATCGCGCGTTTGGCAGAGGCCATGCCGGCCGATGAAACCCAGCTGCTCTACAGCCTGTGCCTGCACGGCCGCGCCGAGCTGGGCCTGGCGCCCGATGAGTACGCCGGCCTGACCATGGTGCTGCTGCGCCTGCTGGCCTTCAAGCCAGGGGCTGCCACGGCCGCGGCGGAAAAAAAAAGCCCGAAGCCGGCTGAGCCGCCTGCGCCCGCGCCCGCACCGGCGCCGCTGCCACCATCACCGGCTCCGGAGCCCAGGCCCGCCGCCCCGCCGCCACCGGCACCGGTGGCGCCGGTGGCGCCCGAGCCCGTGCCGGAACCGGCGTCCTATGGCAACGCCCCCATGCCGCCGCCGCTGGACGCCGACGGGCCGCCCTGGGAGGCCGACGAGCGGGACTATGAGCCCGAGCTGCCGCCGGCCTCGCCCCCCGCCCGGCCTGATGCGGCCGAGGTCGTGGCGATACCGGTGCGCGTGCAGCCCGAGCCGGGGCCGCGCACCCAGCCGCGCGCCGAAGCCTTCGTGCCCGGGCGGCCGGTACCGGCGAGCTTCACGCCCACGCAAGAGGGCGAGGTCTGGTACGCCGTGGTGCGCGAACTGATCGCGGCGGAGGCCATCACCGCGCTGGTGCGCGAACTGGCGCTGCAGTCGCAACTGGTGGCGCGCGACGGCAGGCACTGGATGCTGCGGGTCGAGCGCGAGTCGCTCAACCAGCCGGTCAGCCGCGAACGCCTGCGCGCCGCCCTGGCCCAGGCCGGCCACGCCGATGCGCTGAGCGTGGAAGTGGGCGTGGTCATCGACAGCCCGGCCCGGCGCAATGCCGTGGCCGCCGCCGAGCGCCAGCGCCGCGCGGAAGAAATCATCGAGAGCGATCCCTTCGTGCAGCAGATGGTGCGGGACTTTGGCGCGAAAATCGTGCCTGGAAGCATCAGGCCGCTGCCCCCGCAGGGCGCTTGAATCCCTTATTTGGAAACACAAGGAATCCCATGTTCAACAAAGGACAACTCGCCGGCCTGATGAAGCAGGCGCAGGCCATGCAGGACAACCTCAAGAAAGCCCAGGACGAGCTCGCCACGATCGAGGTCGAGGGGGAGTCTGGCGCCGGCCTGGTCAAGGTGCTGATGACCTGCAAGCACGACGTCAAGCGCATCACCATCGACCCGAGCCTGCTCGCCGAGGACAAGGACATGCTCGAAGACCTGGTGGCCGCCGCCTTCAATGCCGCCGTGCGCAAGGCCGAGGACACCAGCCAGGAGAAGATGGGCAAGCTCACCGCCGGCATGCCCGGGCTGCCGGGCGGAATGAAGTTCCCGTTCTGATCGCCCACCCCGGGCGGCGTGCACGATGAGCCGATTCGCCATCTCCCTGGCCTGTCTCTTATACACATCTAAAAGGGGGGGGGGGGGGGGGGGGGGGGGGGGGGGGGGGGGGGGGGGGGGGGGGGGGGGGGGGGGGGGGGGGGGGGGGGGGGGGGGGGGGGGGGGGGGGGGGGG
>NZ_JAELTO010000128.1 GCF_016428875.1 Xylophilus sp. ASV27 | reverse complement strand
GCCCGACTTCCCCGACGTGAAGTTCGAGCACGCCACCGGCTACAAGACCGCCGCCAACCTGCGCACCTACGACAGCCGCACCTACGAAGGCGCCTACATGGCCGGCGTGATCGCCGGCTCCATGACCAAGTCCAACACCCTGGGCGTGGTCGGCTCGGTGCCGATCCCCGAGGTGATCCGCAACATCAACAGCTTCACGCTGGGTGCGCAGTCGGTCAACCCCAAGATCAAGACCAAGGTGGTCTGGGTCAACGAGTGGTTCAGCCCGCCCAAGGAAACCGAAGCCGCCACCTCGCTGATCAACGGCGGGGCCGACATCCTGTTCCAGAACACCGACTCGCCGGCCGTGCTCAAGACCGCCGAAGAGAAGGGCAAGCGCGCCTTCGGCTGGGACTCCGACATGACCGCCTACGGTCCCAAGGCGCACCTGGCCTCGGCCGTCATCAACTGGCAGCCGTACTACTCCAAGGCCATCAAGGACGTGCTCGAAAACACCTGGACCACCGGCCAGAGCTGGTGGGGCGTGAAGGAAGGCGCGATCGACCTCGTCTCCCTCGCAGAAGACGTGCCGGCCGAGGCCAAGGCCAGGATCGACGAGATCAAGGCCGGCCTGAAGGCGGGCACCTACCACATCTGGAAGGGCCCGATCCTCGACAACACCGGCAAGGAAGTGCTGGCCAAGGACGCCGTCGCGGACGACGCCTTCCTGGGCGGCATCAAGTTCTACGTCAAGGGCGTGGAAGGCAAGGTGCCGGGGGGCTGAGTTCAACCCCCGGCTGCGCGCATCGCGTCTTCGCCACCCCCCGTCCGGGGGCGACACCTGCGGACCGGCGGCGCCGGATCCGCGCTGTGTTTTGCGTCGGGCAAGGCGATGCGCTTTTTTGGAGAAGGCCGCCTGCGGGCGGCCTTCTTGCTGTATGGACGGCTATCGGCCATGGTCGCCACTGGCCAATGCGGTTCGAGAGCGTTGTCGCCATAAAGAGCCAGGAAAGGTTGAAGACGATTCGCTGTTTCTTGATAGGCTGCGGGATCATCGCGCTGGCGCTGCTCTCCCAAAGGGCGCAGGAGCATTTTTATTGACGACCGTGGTTGCCATTCTGATTTCTGCTTTCACGGGAAAGCGGTCGAATGAGGGCGCGCGTTGAGGGTATCGGCCCACCACTCGCATGCATTTTTTCAGAAATCGTGCCGGAGACCGACGTCGAATGCAGTGGAACTGCCGCCCCGCTGCGTCACTGCGATTCCTTGGTTGAACTTGGTGCCAAGTCCCTTGTTGTCGATGCGCGCCAGAGCGGTGTAAATCGAGGTTCTTTTGGACAAGGTGTATACGTAGCCGATTGCCAGCAGCGTTCCATCGTCCGCCGAGCTGCAGACATCGGCATTGGCATAGGAGGCGCGTATATATCCATTTCCCATGGGAATGGTGGTTCCCAGCAACCAGTATGTCTGCCGCGTGAAGCTGGGGAGCTTTCGTTCGTCTTGGCCCAGTTGCCCCATCAGTGCAAAGCTCCCAAAGTCATAGGAGAGACCCGCATTGAAGGTGGTGAAATCGCCAGACGCATAGGTGGTTCGTGTGAAGGCTATTGCAGTATTCAGCCTGTCGGTTCCGTAACCGATTCTTCCTCCCAGGAATTTGCCGTCGTCGGCAGTGCCTCCAGGCGCGTTGGATGCGTTCTCGCCGAACCCATAGAGAACTTGACCATACACGCCTCCCAACTTTGGCAGAAAGTAGCCAATGGAATTCGAGACGCGTCCTGCGGTAGGGTTCGTCAGACCAGAGGAGGTCCCCAGTCCCGCACCGGTCGTGAGGTTGATCGACGCACCGGAACCCTGGGTGCGGAATGGGTCGAAGATCGTCTGGTTCCAGAACACCGGAACCACATCCCGGCCGAACCTCAACTCGCCGAAGTCTCCGGAAATCTGCACCGTCGATCGACGATTGAACGTGAAACTCCCCCCGCCGGCGCTACCGGTTACCTGATTGTTGGTGTTGCTCGGAATGCCCAGGCCTGTGTCTCCGTTGAAGCCGCCTTCAATCCAAAAACCCGCCGAGAGTCCACCGCCCAGGTCCTCGGTGCCACGGAACCCTATCCGGCTCGTGAGCGATCCCCCATTGATCAGCCGCGAGACGCTACCGCCGCCGTCGGCTGAAACCCTTTGGTACCCGACATCTACGCCACCGAATATGGAGACCGATGATTGAGAAAACGCGGAGGCGCAGGCAATCGAGGAAACAAGCGCAAAAAGTGATTTTTTCATGCGGAACTCCTGGTTTTTGGCGGCCTGAGGTGGAAATTAACGAAAATACGCAATACGCGCTTTCGAGAAATTCTCAGATAAAGAAAAATCTATTGCGCATTCGGCCAATGCTAGGTTTTCCCGCTACGCGGGACAAGCATTGAATTTCTCATCATGCGTACGCGTTTTGAGTACGCTCGCGTCCGGCGTGAGATCGCAAAAAAGAATGTCCTGCGATCCATGCTCGAAAGCAGAACGGTGCATGCGAAAAACAGTTCTTGTTGCTGAACGTGGGGCCAGTAGGATGGTCTCATCAACCATCAAGGCAGTTCAATCGTGTTCGCACCTTCCCTCTCCCCACTATTCAATCCTCGGTCGGTGGCACTCGTGGGTGCCTCGGTAAGCCGGACCCAGGGCGTGAATCTGTTGGCAAACCTTCGTAACGTCGGCTATGGGGGGCGTGTATATCCCGTACATCCCACCGCGCCAGATTTCATGGGTGTTCGCTGCTATTCCAGCATTGCTGAACTTCCCGAAGTTCCCGATTGCGCGTTGTTCGTTCTCTCATCTGAAAAGGTCGTCCAGGAAGTGGAGCGCGCTGGTGCACTGGGTGTGCGCGCTGCGGTGATCTACGCAAGTGGGTTTTCGGAGCTGAATGAAGGAGGCGCGGCACTCGAAGCCTCTTTGGTGAGTACCGCCAAGCGGTATGGCATGGTGGTGTGCGGGCCCAACTGTATGGGGCTCATCGACTTTGGCGCCGATTTCGCTGCTTACACTGGGCCGGTCCATGCGCAGAAGCGACCGGGCAACGTTGCGATCCTGTCTCATTCGGGCTCGGGTTGTGTGTCATTGGGCAACGCGCACCGCTTTGATCTTAGTTACCTGGTGTCTTCGGGCAACAGTGCGTTGGTGGATATTCCAGACTATTTAAGCCATATCAGTCAGGACGAGCGCACGCGTGTAGCAAGTCTTATCCTCGAAGCCGTGCGGAATCCGAGCGCATTCAGAGAGGCAGCATTGCAGATGTATGCTGCGGGGAAAAAAATTGTGGCGCTGAAAACCGGCCGATCCAGCAAAGGTGAGGTGGCTACCGTAGCGCACACCGGGGCGATCGCGGGTTCGTATCCAGCCAATCGCTACTTCCTTGAAGACTGCGGAGTCATCGTTGTCCGGGATATTGATGAGCTTCTGGAGACAACCACGCTGCTTTCGTCCCTCCGGATTTTCCCCAAAGGGGGTGCAGGAATAATCAGCATCAGTGGTGGACAAGTGGGCATGATCTGCGATATTGCGTCAGATGTCGGCCTCAATTTGCCCGACCTGCGACCTGAGGTCATCGAACTCATTGAAAGCAAAATGCGTTTCGCCCATGCCTCGAATCCGTTGGATGCACGAACGTTGTCGCAGGATGTCTACACAGGACTCGCCTCTTCACTTGCCGCCGATCCAAATGTTGCAATGCTCGCCGCAGCGCAGGACAGTTCTTGTACCCTGACAGAGTCGCAGGCGGGCACCTACCGTGCGATCGCCCGTGCCGTCGTTGAAGCGGCCAGCCAAACAGCAAAGCCTTTTGTTTTCATCAACAACCTTGCAGAAGCTGTTCATCCTATTATTGCCGCCCCGCTTGATGCTGCTGGAATTCCCATTCTTCGCGGCATGAGAAGCTCTATTGCGGCGATGAGCTACGTTCTCAACGCTCCAGATCCTGGTTCGTCCCATGTTCCGAAAAGCTCGTTGCCGCGCGATCCGAAATGGGTGGCGCGACTCTCCAGTAAGGAGCCGCTTGGTGAACGGGAGGCAATAAAGTTTCTCGCGGATTGCGGTTTACGTGTGCCTCGCGAGGCACACGCCAGAACCCCTCAGGAAGCGGCGGAGGCAGTGCGCCTTTTAGGGTGTGCTGTTGCGATGAAAGTTGATTCCCCGGATATTCAGCACAAAACCGAGGTGGGCGGGGTCAGGCTTGGAGTTGAAGGGGCGGAGGCAGCGTTACAGGCGTTCTCAGATATTGAGCGGCAGGTTCAACACGCGGCCCCCGACGCGAGGTTCGACGGCGTATTGATTCAGGAAATGGCCCGGGCTGGCGTGGAGATTCTCGCAGGTCTCAGCAGGCAAGAGCCTTTTGGATTTTCAATGACGGTTGGTTGGGGAGGTGTCCACGTGGAACTCTTGCGCGATTCCCAGACGGTTCTGCTTCCAACCTCCGAGGCCGCGCTACGCGGTGCGCTGGGCAAAACCCGGGTGAGCGCGTTGCTGGCCGGCTATCGCGGCAGCAAGGCCTCCGACACTAACTCCATGCTTCAAGCCTTGTTCATGCTTGAAGCTGTGGTTGAGACGTATGGTGACTTGATTGACGTCCTCGAAGTGAATCCGCTGCGTGTCAATTCGTCTGGATGCTTGGCTCTCGATGCGCTAATGGTGACTCGAGCCGCCGCATGCAAATGAAAATTGGGCGACGAATCGCTTGAAAATCGCGAAATTTAGCTTCCATGAACAACCCCTTGGGGGCGCTACGAGGTGCGTCACCGGCTACTTGACGGATCTGATGTAACGTGCCGTATGCAACAGGTAGTCAATTTCAGTCGTGGGGTAATTTTCCATGATGCGGTCAGCCAATAATTTTGCGGCCACTGGAAGCTCTCTTCTTTCCTTCACGTAAAGACATAGATTTGAATAAGCATCGGGTTGGTCGGAAATGGTTCGGAAAATGATCTCGCCGCGCGATAGCTCGTACTGCACGGCTGAAAGAGAAACAAAGCCAATACCTGTTCCGTTCAGCACCATTTCTCTGAACATGGCTGCGGATTCGGTCTGAACAGCAGGTTGCAACGGTACTTTCAAATCGGCAGAGAGTCGATTGATCTTGTCGCGCATCTCCCCAAAGCGCTGAAGAATGAGCGGATAGTCGAGGCAATCACTGAGCTTCAGTATTTTTTTTCGAACGAGTTCATGTGTCGGGCTCATTACCACGCCGAATGGTATTCGTGCCGACTTGAGGATGCGTATTGGCAGGCCAAGTGGCGGGTCGTATGCAAGAGCCATGTCGACGCCATCCTCTGATACAAGACGGGCAGCATCAACGGACGAGCGTAAAAGGAAAGTGTAGTTGATGTGAGGAAATTCGGCCAATAGTGCCTTTGCCACCGGAGGGATCACGTCCTCTGCAAAAACAGTCAGCGTCGCCAAGGATGCATGGCCGCGTTTGGCTTGCATCAACTGGCCAACTTCGGACAAGGCGAATGCGTAGTCGCGCTGGAGTTTCTTGGCAGTGGCGAAGAGAAGTTCTCCCGCCTGTGTAAGCCGCATGCCTCTGGGAAGACGTTCAAACAACTGCGTACCCAGCTCTTCTTCATACTCGATGATGTGACGATTGATGGCTGAGGCCGCGATATGTAATTTGTCCGAAGCGCCTCGCACCGAACCTTCACGCGCGACCTCGACGAAATACCGCATCAGTGGTGAAAACATTTATACCTCCAGGAAAACATCAGGCACACTTCGCGCCATGCCGGACACCGTTCTTGTTTTGAGCATGCTACGTGATTGATTTGATGCTGGTGGGGAGTTGTCCAGGAGACTAGGATGCCTCCGGTGGTGGCGTTTAAAGTGCTAGAAATTGAAGATCAATTATTTTGGAACCAAGGTGGTCAAATGCAGAATAAAATCATGGTTGCTCTGAGCCTGGCGATCATCTCGCTGTTTTCGTCCCAGGTCAATGCGCAGGGCGCATGGCCGGAGAGGGCGGTGAAGATCGTGGTTCCATACCCAGCCGGACCAGGTCCAGCGGACACCATTGCCCGCATCGTGGGTGAGCAGTTGTACAGGCAGCTTTCTCAACCCTTTATCGTTGACAACCGTGCAGGCGCGAGCGGAAACATCAGCACGGACTTTGTCGTCAAATCTCCCGCAGATGGCTATACGCTGCTGCTGGGAGCCATTGGGCCGATAGTGATCAATCCGGCAATCTTCAAAGGTCTCAACTTCGACCCACTGAAGGACCTGCGACCAGTTTCCTATGTGGGCGCAGAAGGATATGTTCTCGTGGCCAACCCAAGCGTTGGGGCGGCGTCAGTCAAGGAACTGGTGGCGATGATCAAGGAGCGGCCGAACCGGTTCAGTTTCGCCTCCAGCGGCGTGGGGTCGGGTACCCATGTCGCCGCGGAGTTGTTCCAGCATGCCGCCGGCGTGAAGCTCCTTCATGTGCCCTATAAAGGCGGTACTCCGGGATTGAATGACGTGGTCTCTGGCCAGGTTTCACTGACATTCACAACGGTGCCGATGGCTGCAAATTTCATGCGTACGGGTAAGCTCCAGGCGTTGGCCATCACCGGATCCAAGCGCGCGGCCATTCTTCCCGATACGCCAACCATGGCAGAAGCGGGTTACCCGGAAGCTGTATTCAACGGCTGGTATGGGTTCTTCGTTCCTGCCAGGACGCCCAAGAAAATAGTTGAACGCATCCATGCTCAAATCGACCTCGCACTGAGCGAGCCAGAGGTGAGGAAAAAAATTGAGGACCTCTCCATCCAGATTCAAGGAAAAACCGACCATGAATTTTCGGATTTCGTCAGGTTCGAAACGGAGCGTCTGGGCCGTACGATCCGGGCCGCCAACATCAGCGTTGATTAAAACGAGAATCTCATGCCTGCAAACAACAGATTTGAACTTGATCTCGGCGCTTTCGATTCAATTGTCGAGCGCGACCTGCCGCAACCGCATCAAATCAACTACGAGGTCACCCGCGATACGATCCGCACATTCGCGTGGGCCATCGATGATTACAACGCCCTCTACCTGGACGATGACTACGCGCGGCAAACCCGATGGGGAACACGCATAGCGCCGCCTGGATATCTTGCCAGCCACGGATCCTCTGCCTGGCTGGCCCGGCATGTCCCGCCAGTCGTCGATGAAGAGGGCAGCACCCTGTCTGAACTGGTGCACGCCTCGGAGGAGTGGAGATTTCTAAGGCCGGTGCGTCCGGGGGACCATGTTCTGTCTCACAGCAAGATATCTCGCGCCGAGGCCAAAGTGGGCAGCCGGGTCGGAGCGAGCGTGCGAGTCGACATGCTGACCCGATACTTCAATCACAGAGGGGAAGACACTGCAGTGCGGGTGGATACCTGCTTTCTGTTGAACAAGACGAAAGCCGGCGCGGGTAGTGTCATCGGCTATCCCCCGATCGAGAACGGCGCAACGACCCGCAACGTGATTCAGCCTACACGCTTTCCTGGCACCTTCTCTGTGCCTGGGCAGCGCGCTTATCCGCAGCGCTATTTTGAGGATGTCTCGATTGGAGATGCGGTCACTCCGCTGCATATACCGCCCGTGATGCTGCAGAATCTCGCGCGCTTCTGTGCAGCCACGCTGGCCAGCGGCGTCGACGAGACAGGGGGGCCTGTGCCGGGGAGCGCTTTACCGGACGCGTATGTGTTCGGCCATTTGAGGGTGCCATGGTTTGGCACCATGATCACCGCGTGGGGAGGCCCCGGAACGTGGATCCAACGCTTAGCACAGCGCGACAGGAGTTGGCTATTGATCGGGTTCTCTGTCGACTGCCGAGGAAGCGTCGTAGCCAAGTCGGGAGACCCGAGCGATCCATGGATCGACCTGGCGTTGGAATGCGTCAATGAACTAGGTCATGTCACGAACGTCGGCACTTCGCGGGTGACGTTGCCGGTGCGTCAGTAGCGGATCCTGGGTCGCGTTCCGATGAGCCGACGGGGGGAACTGGCCGAACCTGGTGGCGGGCGATGCCGGCGGCTGCCTGTGAGAGCATGCAGGCCGGCTGGGCATGAAAATCTCTTGCGCCATTTTCCAGAATCAGACCGCCCCCAGGACCCGCCCATGACCCGCCCCGACTTCACCGTACCGTCCGTCGCCCCCGAGCGCCTGCCCGACCTGCTGCGCGCCATGCCCAAGGCCGAGCTGCACATCCACATCGAGGGCTCGCTCGAGCCCGAGCTGATCTTCGCGCTGGCCGGGCGCAACGGCGTGGCGCTGCCCTATGCCAGCGTGGAGTCGCTGCGCAGCGCCTACGCCTTCACCGACCTACAGAGCTTTCTCGACATCTACTACGCCGGCGCCAGCGTGCTGCTGCACGAGCAGGACTTCTACGACATGGCGCGCGCCTACTTCGAGCGCGCGGCGGCGGACAACGTGCTGCGGGCCGAACTGTTCTTCGACCCGCAGACGCACACCGCGCGCGGCGTGTCGATGCAGACGGTCATCCACGGCCTGCACCGCGCCTGCGCCGACGCCAAGGCCGATTTCGGCATCGATGCCGAGCTGATCCTGTGTTTCCTGCGCCACCTGAGCGAGGAAGACGCCTTCGCCACGCTGGAGGCCGCGCTGCCGTTGCGCGACAAGTTCATCGGCGTGGGGCTGGACTCCAGCGAGCTGGGCCACCCGCCCGAGAAGTTCGCCCGCGTCTTCGCGCGCTGCCGCGAGCTGGGCCTGCGCCGGGTCGCGCATGCGGGCGAGGAGGGGCCGCCGGCCTACATCTGGAGCGCGCTCGACGTGCTCCAGGTCGAGCGCATCGACCACGGCGTGCAGGCGATCCACGACGCCGAGCTGATGGCGCGGCTGGCGCGCGAGCGCGTTCCGCTGACCGTTTGCCCGCTGTCCAACCAGAAGCTCTGCGTCTTCCCCGACCTGGCCGAGCACAACCTGGGCGCGCTGCTGGACGCGGGCCTGGCGGCCACGGTCAATTCGGACGACCCGGCCTACTTCGGCGGCTACATGAACGACAACTTCCTGCAGACCTTCGCCGCCACCGGGCTCACCGCGCAGCATGCCTACCAGCTGGGGCGCAACGCGTTCGAGGGCAGCTTCGCCTCGGCCGAGGCCAAGCGCGGCTATATGGCGCAGCTCGAGGCGGTGTTCCGGCGCTTTTCCTGAACGCCTGCGGGCGGACGGTGGCTGGGCGCCTTCGTCGCGGATTCTGGGTAAAAAGTGCCGGTACCCCAGGTTCCGCCTGGACTGGTTGCTATTATTTTTGAATGATGGCGGTGCCTGCTGGCTCGCCGCAGTCGGTGCGCAATTGCGTGATGCCGTCGGCCAGCGCGTCGATCAGCATGCGCACCGCCGGCACCAAGCCGCGGCGCGAAGGAAAGGCCACGTGCGTGATGCCCTGCGGCAGCGAGTAATCCGGCAGCACCTGCTCCAGCAGGCCGCTGGCAAGCTCCTCCTGCACCAAGTAGTCGGGCAGGTAGGCAATGCCCACGCCGTCCAGCGTTGCCTGGCGCAGGGTGGTGAAGTCGTCCACGGCCAGCCGGGGTTCGTACTGGTGGGAGACGGTGCTGCCGTCGGCCGCGACGAAGGTCCAGGCGTGGCGCCCCGAGGCCCAGGCCATGCCCATGCTGGGCAGTGCGTCCAGGTCCTCCAGCCGCTGCGACCGGCCGTAGCGCGCCAGCAGCGCCGGGCTGGCCACCATGACCGTGCGGCTGTGCGCCAGCACGCGTACCGCCAGGCCCGAGTCCTCCAGCGGTGGGTTGCGTACCCGCAGGGCCAGGTCGAAGCCTTCCTCGATGACGTCCACGCGCCGGTTGGTGGCCTCGACATGCAGGCGCACCTGCGGATGGTCCCGCAGGTAGCGCGAAAGGATGGCTCCGACGCCGCTCTGCAGCAGGGCCAGCGGGCACGACAGGCGTACCAGCCCGCTGGGTTCGCTGCGCGTGCGCTCGACCGTGTCCTGCGCCGCCTGCGCTTCGGCCGCCAGTGCCGCGCAGTGCTGGTAGAAACGCAGGCCGACCTCGGTGACCGCGATGCGCCGGGTGTTGCGCTGCAGCAACCGCACGCCCAGGCGCTCTTCCAGCTCGGCCACGCGCCGGCTCACGCGCGAGGTCTGCACACCCAGCGCCCGCGCGGCGGCGCTGAAGCCGCCGTGCTCCACCACCTTGGCGAAGAAGTACATGTCATTGAGGTCTTGCATGGCTTTATCTTTGCGCAGGTAGGAAGATGAATTGCGGAATTGGGTATTTTCAGGGCGATTGTTGCGAAATACCATTCTTTCATTCACTGGCCATCTCGGCCAGGCACTTTTGAAAGGCCCTTGCCATGACACTGCTGCACCTCGATTCGAGCCCCCTGGGCGACGCCTCCGTTTCCCGCCAGATCACCGCTGCCGTCACGGCTGCGCTGGCCGGCTCCGAAGCCGGCACCATCGTCACCTACCGCGACCTGGCGGCCGAGCCCCTGCCGCACCTGGGCGGCGAATTGCTGCAGGCCCTGCGCCCGGCACCGGGCGCTCCGGCGCCGGAAAGCGCTGCCGTGCGTGCCGAGCTGGCGCTCACCGAAGAGCTGATCGCGGAATTCCTCGCCGCCGACACGGTGGTGATTGGCGCGCCCATGTACAACTTCGCCATCCCGACCCAGCTCAAGGCCTGGATCGACCGCGTGGCGCAGGCCGGCCGCACCTTCCGCTACACCGCCAGCGGCTCCGAGGGCCTGGCCGGCGGCAAGCGCGTGTTGATCGTGTCCTCGCGCGGCGGCAAGTACGCCGGCACCGCCTTCGAAGCGGCACTGGACCACCAGGAGGCCTACCTGCGCGCGGTGCTGGGC
>NZ_JAELTO010000127.1 GCF_016428875.1 Xylophilus sp. ASV27 | reverse complement strand
CCCCCCCCCCCCCCCCCCCCCCCCCCCCCCCCCCCCCCCCCCCCCCCCCCCCCCCCCCCCCCCCCCCCCCCCCCCCCCCCCCCCCCCCCCCCCCCCCCCCCCCCCCCCCCCCCGTTTTTAGATGTGTATAAGAGACAGGTCTGCGGCGTTGCAAATCCTCGCCATGGCGACGGCCATGGCTGCGGTTTGCGCCTTGCATCCCATCCCACACCAGGGCGCGCGCCACCACGCGGACTTGTTCAGCGTTGCCCTTGGACATCGGGGCTCTTCAGCCGCCGAGCCCGGCCCGCGCCATGCGGGCCACGGCGAGGGCGGTGTCCGGGTCGCCGCCGTCCTCGATGTGCCACAGGGCCGACAGACCGGCCCAGGCCAGAATCCACTGCAGCATGCGCTGCGGCGCGATCGCGCCGGCCGTGCAGACCAGGCCCAGCCGGGCCTGGAAGCGCCCGGGGTCCAGGCAGATCCGCGGCGTGGGATTGCAGAACAGGTTGGCGTAGTCAAAGGCGCGCTCGCCCACCAGCCCCTTGGGGTCGATCGCCAGCCAGCCGCGCGCACCGAAATCCAGAATGTTGTGGTGGTGGATGTCGCCGTGCAGATAGTGCGGCTCCTGCGGTGTCGCCAGCAATTGCTGGGCGGCGCGTCGCGCGGCGGGCAGCACATCGCCTTCGGCGCCGCCAGCACGGTGGACCAGGGCGGCGAACCAGGCGGCCAGCGGCGTGGCGCCGGGCGCCTGCCCCGGCAGGCCCTCGCCGGGCCGGGGTGCCGCATGCAGGCGGGCCACCACCCCGCAGGCGCGTCGGCAGGCCTCATCATCGGCGCCGGCCAGGCTGAACACGGCCAGCGAGCGCTCCGGCTGGCCGCGCTCCATCAGCAGCGCGGGCCCGCAATGGGCATAGACGCGGGCAGCGCCCCGGCCCCGCCACCAGCGCAGCATGGCGTAGCCCTGCTGCTCCTCGGCCTGCGTGGCCAGCTTGAGCATGGCGGGCAGGCCCCGCCAGGACACCGGCAGCAGCGCCGCGCCCGAGGTGTAGAGGGCATCGCCCTCGGCATGCAGCTCCCACCGGCGCAGGTAGGGAGAGAATCGCCCGTCGGTCACGCCGTCGCGGTCCCTGTCCCGCCCGATGCGCCGACGCTAGGGCGGCGCCGAGCCCGCCGGCGCCCGCGACCGCGCCATCCAGGCGATCAGCGAGGAGCGCATGGCCTCCTCCACCGACATGGCGATCGGCGTCACCCAAGAGGCCGGCACGAAGACGGTGTAGCCGCCGATGTTGTAGCCCATGGGCAGGTAGACCGCGACGCGGTCGCCCGGCAGGAAGCCCTCGGGCAGCCCCTGCATGCCGCGCCGCGTGACCAGGCCCACCAGCTCCAGCTCCGCGCCGGGCCAGCGCAGCAGCACCACCTGCTGCGCCTTCTGCTCCGTACCCGTGGGCGTGAAATAGTCGGCAAAGCTCTTGAGCGAGGAATAGATGCTCTTGACCACCGGGATGTTGGTGAAGGGCAGTTCCACGAACCACAGCCAGCGCTGCACGTGCGCATGCGACACCAGATAACCCACGCCGACGATGAAACCGACGGCGATCACCAGGCCCATGCCCGGCACGTGGAAGTCGCCGAACACCGGACGCAGCACGGCCAGGGCCGCGTCCTCGACCCAGGCCAGGAACATGAACAGCAGATAGAGCGTGAGCACCACCGGCAGGACGGTGATCAGGCCGCGGAGGAAGTATTGGGTCAGTCGTTTCATGCAGGCTCCTGCGGCAGCAGGGCCGCGCGGGTCAGGATAGCAGTGCGCCCGCAGGGGATCGTGACCGGATGCGCACTGGCATGGCGCACGCGGCTCCAGTGCGCACCATTCCGCACCGTTTTTGTACGCAATCCGGGCCACTCATTCCATACAAACGTGGCACGGCTTTTGCGATCACAGCGCGGCATGGATGCATCTTCCGTTCCGACCTCTGCCGGCTTCGCGGTTGAACTCATCGCGCTGAGCAAGCGCTATGAGGGCGGCGGCGTGGCGGTGGACAGCATCGATCTGCGCATCGCCGCCGGCAGCTACTGCTGCCTGCTCGGGCCTTCGGGCTGCGGCAAGAGCACCACGCTGCGCATGGTGGCCGGGCATGAATCGGTGAGCAGCGGCGACATCCTGCTGTTCGACCGCAACATCACCGACCTGCCGGCGGCCGAACGCGGCACGGCCATGATGTTCCAGAGCTTTGCGCTGTTCCCGCATCTGTCCGCGCTCGACAACGTGGCCTTCAGCCTGAAGATGAAGGGCGTGGGCAAAAGTGAGCGCCAGGCCAGGGCGCGCGAGCTGCTCGAGCGCGTATCGCTGGGCCACCTCGCGCAGCGCAGGCCGGGCGAACTCTCGGGCGGCCAGCAGCAGCGCGTGGCGCTGGCGCGCGCCCTCATGACCCGCCCCAAGGTGCTGCTGCTGGACGAGCCCCTGTCCGCGCTCGACCCCTTCCTGCGCGTGCAGATGCGCGCCGAGCTGCGCCGCTGGCAGAAAGAGCTGGGCCTGACCTTCATCCACGTCACCCACTCGCAGGAAGAAGCCATGGCGCTGGCCGACACCATGGTGGTGATGAACCACGGCGTTATCGAGCAGGTCGGCTCGCCGCACGAGATCTACAACCGCCCGGTCAATGCGTTCGTGGCGCGATTCATGGGCGGCCACAACGTTCTGCACACGGCCGAAGGCCCGGTGGCCGTGCGCAACGACCGCATCCGCCTGGCCCCGCCCGACCGCACGCCCGGCGGCCTCGCGGCCCAGGTGACCGACGTCGAGTACCAAGGCAGCTACGTGCTGATCGGATTGCAGGCCACGGCGGCCGACGGCAGCCGCCCGGCCATCGCCGCGACCCTCCCCGAGGCCGACTTCAACGCCCGGCCCTATGCCGTGGGCCAGCGCGTCGAGCTGTCCTGGTTGCCGGCCCATGCGCATGCCTTGCAGGACCGCGCCGCACCCGTCCCCGTCCCCGCCGCCTGACGGTTCTCAGGTGCCCCCAACCCCTGTTCGAGGAGCTTTCGACATGTCCGACACCACCGACCACCCGAGCGCGGGCCTGAAGCGCCGCTCGCTGCTGACCGGCGCCGCCGGCATCCTGGCCAGCGGCCTGGCGCCGGCGGTCCATGCGCAAGACAAGCCGGTGCTGCGCTACCTGGGCACTGCCGTCAACCAGGACAAGGCGATCGCCGAGAAATTCAAGGCCGACACCGGCATCAGCATCCAGTACGTGGCCGTCACCACCGACGACGTCACCAAGCGCGCGGTCACCGCGCCCAACAGCTTCGACCTGATCGACACCGAGTTCTTCTCGCTCAAGAAGATCGTGCCCACCGGCAACCTGAAGGGCATCGACACCCGGCGGATCAAGAACGCCGACAAGATCACCTCGCTGTTCACCACCGGCACCATCGCCGGCAAGGCCGTGGGCGACCAGGGCACCGCGCCCAAGAAGGTGATCTTTCTCGAAGGCGAAAAGAGCAAGGCCTTCGCCAAGTCGCCCACGCAGTTCATGTCACTCATTCCCACCGTGTACAACGCCGACACGCTGGGCATACGCCCCGACCTGATCAAGCGTCCCATCGAGAGCTGGGCCGAGCTGCTCAACCCCGAGTTCAAGGGCAAGACCGCCATCCTCAACATCCCCTCCATCGGCATCATGGACGCAGCCATGGCGGTCGAGGCCAAGGGCCTCCACAAGTACGCCGACAAGGGCAACATGAGCAAGGCCGAGATCGATCTCACGATCAAGACCCTGATCGAGGCCAAGCGCGCCGGCCAGTTCCGCGCACTGTGGAAGGACTTCAACGAGTCGGTGAACCTGATGGCCTCGGGCGAGGTGGTGATCCAGTCCATGTGGAGCCCGGCCGTCACTGCCGTGCGCACCAAGGGCATCGACTGCGCCTTCCAGCCGCTCAAGGAGGGCTACCGCGCCTGGGCCGCCGGCTTCGGTCTGCCGGCCACGCTGGCGGGCAGGACGCAGGACGCGGCCTACGAGTTCATCAACTGGTTCCTCGACGGCTGGGCCGGCGCCTACTTGAATCGGCAGGGCTACTACAGCGCCGTGCTCGACACCGCCAAGACCCGGATGGAGGCCTACGAGTGGGCCTACTGGATGGAGGGCAAGCCCGCCGCCCGGGACATCAGGAGCCCCAATGGCGAGGTGCTGGCCAAGGCCGGCAGCGTGCGCGACGGCGGCAGCTACGAGCAGCGCATGGGCGGCATCGCATGCTGGAACGCGGTGATGGACGAGAACGAATACATGGTACGGAAGTGGAACGAATTTGTCGCAGCCTGAAAGCTGTCGACGCATTCGACCCCGAGGCTGCGCTGCGCTTGTCCACCCCCCCTTGTGAGAGGGCGACACCAGCGGCCCGGCAAAGCCGGTTCCGCGATGCCCTGCGAACGGCCTTCGCTGCGCCTGCCCTGGGGGACGAACGCCGGACTCCCTGCGCTATGAACACCACTGCTCCTTCATCAAGGCCCTTTCCCGCCATCAAGCCATGGTGGCAGGCGGCGCCATTTGCGCTGGTGCTGCTGTTTTTCTTCGTCGCGCCGCTGTTGCTGGTGGTGGCGGTGAGCTTCTGGCCTTCGAGCGAGTACGAACTGATCCCGGGCTTCACCGGGCGGAACTACGCCACGCTGTTAGAGGGGTGCGGCAACCTGGCCGACCCGTGCCTCATCCTGCGCACCTACTGGTCCACGCTGCAGTTCAGCCTGATGGCCTGGGGCGCTACGCTGGTGCTGGGCTTTGCCATTGCCTACTTCCTGGCCTTCCACGTGCGCTCCACGGCCATGCAGACGGCGCTGTTCGTGCTCTGCACCATCCCGTTCTGGACGTCGAACGTGATCCGCATGATTTCGTGGGTGCCGCTGCTCGGGCGCAACGGGCTGGTCAATAACGTCCTGCTGGGCATCGGCCTGGTGCAGGAGCCGGTGGAGTGGCTGCTGTTCTCGCGTTTCTCCGTGGTGCTGGCCTTCGTGCATCTCTACACCATGTTCATGCTGGTGCCCATCTTCAACTCCATGATGCGCATAGACCGCTCGCTGCTGGAGGCCGCCAGCGACGCCGGCGCCTCCGGCTGGCAGACGCTGTGGAACGTCATCGTGCCGCTGTCGCGCACCGGCATCCTGGTGGGCTCGATCTTCGTGCTGACCATCGTCATGGGCGACTTCGTCACCGTCGGCGTGATGGGCGGCCAGCAGATCGCCTCGGTCGGCAAGATGATCCAGGTGCAGACCTCCTACCTGCAGTTCCCGCTGGCCGCGGCCAATGCCGTGGTGCTGCTGGCCGTGGTGCTGATGATGGTGGTCGCGCTCAATCGCCTGGTCGATCTGCGCAAGGAGCTATGACCATGCCGCAACGCCGCTCCCGCAGCTTCTGGCCCCTGGCCGTGCTGTTCGGCATGTTCCTCGTGTTTCTCTATGGCCCGGTGGCCACCATCTTCGTGCTGAGCTTCCAGGGGCCGGCGGGCGGGCTCACTTTCCCGATGCGCGGCTGGTCCACGCACTGGTATGCGCAACTGTGGCAGGGTCTGGGCACGGTGGACATCGCCGCCGCGCTGCGCCGCTCGCTGGCGCTGGGCACGGTGGTGATGGTGTTCACGGTGCTGCTGTCGCTGGGAGCGGGGCTGGCGTTTCGCAAGCGCTTTGCCGGCTCGGATGCGCTGTTCTACGGCGCCATCGGCAGCCTGATCATGCCCTCCATCATCATCTCGCTGGGCATCGGCCTGCAGTTCCGCCTGATTGACGCCGGCCTCAAGCATCTGCTGCAAGCCCTGGGCGCCGAAGGTCTGCTGGAGAACTACGGCACTTCGCTGGGCCTGTTCACGTCGGCGCTGGGCGCGCACCTCACCTGGACGCTGCCCTTCGGGCTGCTGATCATGTTCGCGGTGTTCAACCGCTTCAACCCGGCCTATGAGGAAGCCGCGCGCGACCTCGGCGCCACGCCCTGGCAGGGCTTTCGCCACGTGGTGCTGCCGCTGGTCGCGCCTTCGGTGGTGGGCATCGGCATGTTCGGCTTCACGCTGTCCTGGGACGAGATCGCGCGCACCTCACAGGCCATTGGCGACGTCAACACGCTGCCGCTAGAGCTGCAGGGGCTGACCAGCACCGTCACCACGCCCGCCATCTACGCCCTGGGCAGCGTCACCACCATGGTTTCGCTGCTGGTCATGGCGCTGGCGCTGCTGCTGGCGCGGCTGCTCGGCCGCCGTGCCGGAAAGGCACGCGCGTGAAACCCACCGACAATGCCGCCGGCCAGAGCAGCGACGAGATCTACGAGCGCATCCTCGCCGCCGTGCTGGACCACCAGCTGCCGCCCGGCACCAAACTGGTGGAAGACCGCCTGGCGACGGCCTTCGGCGTCTCGCGTACCCGCATCCGCCCGGCGCTGGTGCGGCTGGCCAGCGAGCAGGTCGTGACCATGGCCCCCAACCGCGGCGCGGTGGTGGCCCGGCCCACCGAACAGGAAGCGCGCGAGGTGTTCGAGGTGCGCCGCATGATCGAACCCGCCCTGGTCGAGCGCTTCATCGCCCGCGCCAGCAGGGGCGATCTGGCCGTGCTGGCACGCTGCCTGGATCAGGAGGAGGCCGCGCGCGCAGCAGGCGACATGCGCCGCGCGATCCGGCTCGCCGGCAGCTTCCACCTGGAGATCGCGGAGCGCTCCGGCCACGCCACGCTCGGCCGCATCCTGCGCGACCTGACCGCACGCACCTCGCTGGTCCTCATGACCTACAGCGCCGCCCACGCCCACGAGCGCGAGGAAGCCACCGCCTGTGGCTGCCGCGAGCACCGCGCGCTGTTCGACGCGATCCGCATCGGCGATGCACGCGAGGCCGCACGCCAGATGCATTCGCACCTGCTGCGGCTCGAAGCACAGCTGAACTTCGAGCCCCCCGCCGCGCTGGGCCCGGACCTCGAAAAACTCTTCGGCCACGCCGCCTGAGCCCTCCCAATGCAGGACCTGCTCGTCCTCAATCCCAACACCACCGACTCCATCACCGCCCTGCTGCGGCAGCATGTCGCCGCAGCCCTGGGCTGCGATCGGGCGACGGTGCACACCGCCACCGCGCGCTTTGGCGCGCCCTACATCGCCTGCGAAGCCAGCTATGCCGTGGCCGCGCATGCCGCGCTCGACTGCTGGGCCCGCTGGCAGGCGCAGCACGCTGGCCTGCGGCCCGGCGCGGTGCTGATCGGCTGCTTTGGCGACCCGGGCCTGCTGGCCCTGCGCGAAAGCGCTTCGGTTCCGGTCACCGGCCTGGCCGAGGCCGCTTTCACCGAAGCCGCGGCCCATGGCCGCTTTGCCATCGTCACCGGCGGCGCGCGCTGGGAGCCCATGCTGCGCCGCCTCGCCCAGGCCTTGGGATTCGGCCCGCAACTGGCCGGCATCCACACCGTCACGCCCAGCGGTGCCGAGCTGGCCGCCGATCCGGACCACGCCCGCCGCCTGCTCGCACGCGCCTGCCGCGACGCGGCCCGAGCCACCGGCGCAGGCGCGGTGATCCTCGGCGGCGCGGGCCTGGCCGGCATGGGCGCCGCCATCCAACCCCTGGTGGGCGTGCCGCTGATCGACAGCGTGGCCGCCGGCGCGCGCCAGGCCGCCCTGCTCTGCGGCCAGCCCGGCGCACGCGAGCGCGCGGGCTTCGACGTGCCGTGGAGCGGCCTGTCGGCCGCCATGCAGGGCCTGGGCCGGGCCTGAGCCGCCCGCCATGGCCTGCTGAGAGAATCCCGCCATGAGCCCTCGGCCCCGCATCCTGATCGCCGAAGACGAGCCCGGCATTGCCGACACGCTGCAGTACGTGCTGCAGACCGACGGCTTCACGCCCGTCTGGTGCGCCACCGCCGAAGAGGCCATTGCGCAGTTTGCCGCGGCGCCGCCCGCGCTCGCCATCCTCGACGTCGGCCTGCCCGACCTCAACGGCTTCGAACTGTTCAAGCGCCTGCAGGACCTCAACCGCGCCGCCGGCGGGCCCGAGGTGCCCATGCTGTTCCTCACCGCGCGCAGCGACGAGATCGACCGCGTGGTCGGCCTGGAGCTGGGCGCGGACGACTACGTCGCCAAGCCCTTTTCCCCGCGCGAGCTGGTGGCCCGCGTGCGCACCATCCTGCGCCGCAGCGGGCGCGCGCAGCCCGCCGCCACCGCGGCGCCATCGGCCCCGGCCGCGCCCTTCGCCGTGGATGCCGAGCGCATGCAGATCCGCTACTACGGCCAGCCGCTGGAGCTGTCGCGCTACGAGTACGGCGTGCTGCGCCTGCTGGTGCAGCGCCCGGGGCGCGTCTTCACGCGCGACGAGCTGCTGGACCTGGTCTGGGACGGCCGCCGCGAGAGCTTCGACCGCACGGTGGACGCGCACATCAAGACCCTGCGCGCCAAGCTCAAGGCGGTGGCGCCGGATGTGGAGGCGATCCGCACCTTGCGGGGGACGGGGTATGCGTTGCATGAGGCGTTGCCGGTGAGGCTGTGAGAGACGCCTTGCTGATTCCCGCATCTGTGTCCCCTACGGAGGGCGGGAGCCGGGATGTGCGCCCGGCGGCGCAGTCACCTTCTTTTGCTTCGCCAAAAGAAGGTGACCGAAGAAAAGGCGACCCCACGTGCTGCGTCCCCTGCGCTTTGCTCCGGGGCAAGCTGCAGTGCTCGCGTCAGGCGGGGTATCGCCCAAACTCGCTTCGCTCAGACAAGGGCGATCCCTTATCCGCCTGCCGCTGCGCTCCTCGGCGCATCCCGAGGGGACCCATGGCACAAACGGGCCATCGCTACGCTCGGCCCCGACCGCCGGGGCGAAATCCCGGCACCCGCCCTCAGCAAGAAGCACAGAAACAGCGGTGGCAGGGAGCAAACCCAGCATGACCCGCCGCACGCGCATCTTCCTGGCCATCCTGCTGATCTACGCCGCCGGCATCGGCGTGCTGCTCTACCGCGTGGTCGCCGACATCGACCCGCGCTACCGCGAGTCGGCCGAGGAGTCGCTGGTGGAAACCTCGCAGCTGCTCGCCAGCCTGCTCGAGCAGGACGTGGTGGCCGGCGCGGTCATCACGCGCCGGCTCGACCCGCTGTTCCACTCGGTCTACGCGCGCCGCTTCTCCGCGCAGATCTACGGCCTGCACAAGCGCCAGGTCGAGCTGCGCGTGTACGTGACCGACCGGCGCGGCATCGTGCTGTACGACTCGCTCGGGCGCAGCGCCGGCCAGGACTTCTCGCGCTGGAGCGACGTGCGCCAGACGCTGGCGGGCACCTACGGCGCGCGCACCACGCGCGACGTGGACGGCGATCCGCACAGCGCCGTGATGTACGTGGGCGCCCCGATCCGCTGGGGCGGCGAGATCGTCGGCATGCTCAGCGTCGGCAAGCCGGTGCAGAGCTTCGGCCAGTTCGTGGAGGATGCGCGCGCGCGCACCATCGGCGTGTTCGTGGGATCGGCGCTGGCGCTGGCGCTGCTGGCCGTCATCGCCTCGGTCTGGCTGGTGCGGCCCTTCGGCCTCACGGCGGGCTACATCCGCTGGCTGCGCACGCAGCGCGGCCTGCACCCGGTGCGCATGCTGCGGCAGGCCGTCGGCATGCTGCGCGCGGCCGTGGCCGAACTGCGCGATGCCTTCACCGGGCGCAACACCGTGGCCGACTACGTGCAGACGTTCACGCACGAGGTCAAGTCGCCGCTGTCGGCCATCCGCGGCGCGGCCGAGCTGCTTCAGGAGCCCTCCATGCCGCAGCCCGAGCGCGTGCGCTTCCTGGGCAACATCACGCGCGAGACCGGGCGCATCCAGGAGATCGTCGACCGCATGCTCGAACTCACCGCGCTGGAGGCGCGCCGGGTGCTGGACCAGACGCAGGCGGTGGCGCTGGCCCCGCTGCTGCACGACGTGGCCGCCGGCGCCCAGGCCGCGGCGCGCGGCGTGCGCGTGCAGGTCGCGGCGGCGGCCGATGCCACGGTCGAGGGCGACCCCTTCCTGCTGCGCCGCGCGCTCGGCAACCTGCTGGACAACGCCCTGGACTTCGCGCCCGCCGGCAGCGCGGTGCTGCTGGCGCTGGAGCGCGGCCCGCGCGCCGCGCGCATCACCGTGCGCGACCAGGGCCCGGGCCTGCCCGAGTACGCGCGCGACAAGGTGTTCGAGAAGTTCTTTTCCCTACCCCGGCCCGGCGGCCGCAAGAAGAGCACCGGCCTGGGCCTGGCCTTCGTGCGCGAGATCGCCACGCTGCACGGCGGGCGCATCACGCTGGCCAATGCGCCTGGGGGCGGCGCGCTGGCCACGCTCACGCTGCCCTTGCGCGCCGGCGGCTGAAATCAAGGCAGAACAGGCTTGCAGTCCAGGCATCACCTGGGCTTTTAGCTACATATTCAATAGCATAGACGCCGCACTTCACCGCCACTTCACACAGCGCACACCCGCTTCTCACGGCCTTCCCGCACGCCCTCGACAGTGCCCTCCGTGCACCGTCGCACGGCCCCAAAGGAAGAACGAGATGCCTCCCCTCCCCGCCACCGATCCGCGCACCGGCCGCGCCCTCCGACGCTGGATCGCCACCGTCGGCGCGGCCGCCGCCTGCTGCCTGGCGATGAGCGCGAACCCGCTCGGCGCGCAGGTGCTGGCGCGGGCCACCGCCGCCCGGAGCGCGCGCCTGCCGGACACCCGCGGCGCCACGGCCCTGGTGGTCTCCACGCTCTACATGCTGCGCCGCCGCGCGCGCCGGCACGACGCCCGGAGGCTGGCATGACCCTGGTGCAACTCGCCCAGCGCCACCCGCGCCTGCTCGACTGGGGCATTCGCCTGGACCGCGCACCGGCCTGGCAGTGGCTGGCGCTGCTGGCCGCCGCGCTCGCGCCGACCTGGGTCTGGCTGGCGCGGCGCCTGGCCCACGGCCCGGGCGATGCGCCGGGCCTGCTGGCGCTCGCCACGCTGGCCGTGCTCTGTCTCTTATACACATCTAAGAGGGGGGGGGGGGGGGGGGGGGGGGGGGGGGGGGGGGGGGGGGGGGGGGGGGGGGGGGGGGGGGGGGGGGGGGGGGGGGGGGGGGGGGGGGGGGGGGGGGG
>NZ_JAELTO010000126.1 GCF_016428875.1 Xylophilus sp. ASV27 | reverse complement strand
CCCCCCCCCCCCCCCCCCCCCCCCCCCCCCCCCCCCCCCCCCCCCCCCCCCTTTTAGATGTGTATAAGAGACAGGCGCAGGCGCAGCCCGGCGCGGCATCCCGCGCCGCGCAGGCTGCGGCCGCGCCCAAGCCCGAGGCCTACTTCACGCTTCCCGAGAACTCGACGCTGGCAGGCGTGACCGCCATGACCAGCCTGATCGGTCGCGTTCCGGTCAATGGCCGGGTCACCGACCCGATGCAGTTCAAGGCCATCGTGGGGCGCGACAACCTGGCCGCCAACGGCTGGGAACTGCCCGACGACCTGGCGGGCATGGTCATCACCGGCGTCGCCATCGGCGACATGGCGCTGTCCTGCACCGAGGGCAAGGTGCGCAGCATGACCTTCGTGTTCAACGACGGGTCGATCCGCACGGTGTCCTCACGCCGCGGCGGCAACGCCTCGGGCAACGCCGGCATGGGCACATCGTCCTCGAACGTGGACCTGGGCTTCATCAGCGACCTCCACGGCAATCCCTGCATCCAGGGCAAGTTCGTGACCAACGCTCCGAGCTACCTCACCGACATCGTGGGCGCCAAGGGCCTGGGCGTAGCGGCCGAGGCGCTGGCACAGGCCCAGACCACCACGCTCAACCGCGGCGATTCGACATCGTCCGCCGTCACGGGCAACGCCGGCAGCTTCGCGCTCGGGCGCATGGGCTCGGGCGCGGCCGACGAGCTCACGAAGTGGCTCACCGAACGCCTCAAGAGCAGCTTCGACGCCGTGGTGACCCCGGCCGGGCAGCAGCTCGTCGTGCACCTGGACGTGGAGGTGCAGATCGACAAGCCGGTCAACCTCAGAAAGATCGTGCACCGCACGCAGTCCACCAACACCCCCTCTGGAGCCCGGCATGGCCTCGACTAAGGCACTTCTCATCGCTTGCACACTGCCGCTGGTGCTGGCCGGCTGTTCGGTCAGCGGCCCGCGCGAATCGCCACTGAAGGAGGCGACCAAGGGCAGTCCGACCGTCCTCGACGTCTACCGCGGCAAGACCCGGGAGAGCCAGGCGCCGGAGGGCGGCCGCGTGACCGCCCGCGACCGCCTGGAGCGCGATTCACCGGCACGTCCGGTGGCCGCAGGCGATGCCGATGGCCAGACCCAGCGCTATTGGTCTGCGCTCGATCCGCTGCAGCAGCGCTTTGCCCGTGTCCCGAATCCCGACCTGGTCATGGTGGTGTATCCGCATCTGGCGCGTGGCAAGTACCCGGTGCCGGGCTACGTCACGGTGTTTCCGATGTACGAGAACACCGAGTACGCGATGCCAGGGGAGGTGCAAGAGGACCTTCGCCGCGGCCGCACGGCGTTTATCGGGCGAGTTCCGGCCGGAAGGAGCCGCTGATGGCCCTGCTCGACACGCTGCTGGGGCGCAAGCCTTCGGCCGACGCCCCCAGGCGCAAGCCCATGACCGTGGCCGAGCGGCGCCGCATGGCGCTGCGGCCGCCGTCCTTCACCGAGCTGCTCCCCTACGTGTGCTACTCGCCGACCGAGCAGGTCTTCGCGATGCGCGATGGTGCCACGCTGGGCGCCATGTTCGAGCTCGACCCGGTCGCCACCGAGGCCCAGCCGCTGAGCTACCTGCAGGAGCGCTGCGCCAAGGCCAAGGAAGCCCTGCAGGCCATTCCCGAATCGGACGGCTCGCCCTGGATCCTCCAGTTCTTCCTGAATGATGACCGCAACGTGGAAGCCCTGAACCAGAAATTGCACGACTACATCCTGAGCCAGCACAAGGACAATCCCAAACGCGCCAAGGAGGTCATCGAGTCGGAGTACACGCAGTCCGTGATGGCCGAGATGCGCAAGCACCTGGACCAGGTATCGCGCCCGCAGGGCCTGTTCGTCGATACGCTGGTGACCGGCCAGGCCTGGCGCGGCCAGCAACGCCGGGTGCGCTGCTGCATCTACCGCAAGTTCACCGGCCTGGCCAGCGAGCCGGGCGAGCCCAGGCAGCAGATGGAGGCGCTCGCCACCACGCTGCTGGCCACCTTCAACGAGGCCGGCGTGACGGCGCGGCGCTGCGACGGCAAGGACTTCTACGAGTGGCTGCTCGCCTTCTTCAACCGCAACCTGCGCTGGGCGCCGACCGAAGGTGAACTGTTCCAGAAGGCGCCCTACCCCGGAGAAATGCCCGAGGGCATGTTCGACTGGGACCTGGCGGAGTCCCTGACGCTCACCCAGCCGCGCGCGGACCTCGAAGGCGGCTTCTTCGAGTTCAACGGCGTGCCAGTCAAGGCCCTGGCGCTGCAGAACCTGCGCGGCCAGCCCACGATCGGGCACTTCACCGCGGAGACCAGGAACGGCAAGGAGAGCTACGCGCGCTTTGACCGCCTGCCGCCAGGCTCGATGCTGTCGATGACCATTACCGTCGCGCCCCAGCACAAGATCGAGCGCCACGTCGAGAACATCCGCGATCGCTCCCGCGCCAAGACCGCGACGGCCATGGAGGCGCATGCGGAGTGCGAGCGGGTCCTGCAGCACATGGTGAACGGCGACAAGCTGTTTCCGATGTTCATGACCCTCTACCTCACGGGCCAGGACCGGGCCGAGCTCGATTCCGCGATCTCGGAGGTCAACGCCCTGCTGGTGCCCACGGGCATGCGCTTCGTGGACCCACGCCAGGACCTGGTGCCTCTGGACACCTTCGTGCGGGCGCTGCCGTTCAACTTCGACCCGGATTTCGACCAGCGCTACATGCTGCGCTCCCGGCTGACCTTCGCCAGCCACGTCGCAGCGCTGGCGCCGCTGTACGGACGCTCGCGCGGCACGCCACACCCGGGCATGTGGTTCTGGAACCGCGGCGGCGAGCCGCTGTTCATGGACCCCTTGAACAAGCGCGACCGCAAGAAGAACGCGCACATGCTGATCCTCGGGCCCACCGGCGCGGGCAAGTCCGCGACGCTGAACTACCAGGCCATGTTCTCCATGGCCGTGCACCGGCCGCGCCTGGTCATCGTGGACGCCGGCATGTCGTTCGACCTCCTGGTCCAGGACATGGCCGCCAAGGGCCTCTCCACGCACAGGGTCAAGCTGACCATGGACTGCGAGGAGTCGCTGCCCCCGTTCGTGCACGGCGCACGGCTGCTGCAGGACGAGGAGATCATGGGCTCCTACCACGCCGCGGAGAACCAGGCCAAGCTCAACGCGGGCCTGCCGGTGGACGAAGCGGCCGATGGCACGAAGATCATGGCCACCGTCGACAACGTCATCGACCAGGAGCAGGGCGATGCGGAGGAGGACGTGGACGAGAAGCGCGACCTGCTCGGCGAGATGCTGATCGCAGCGATCATGATGATCACCGGTGGGGAGCAGGCCGAGGTGGCGCGCATGACCCGCGCCGACCGCTACCTGGTCACGCGCGCCATCCTGCAGGCCGCGATCCGCGCCGCCAAGGAGCACCGCAAGCACCCCCTGACGCAGGACGTGGCCATCGCGCTGATGGCGATGCACAACGACCCGACGCTTTCCTCGCACCGCCAGGCGCGCGCGGAAGAGATGGGGCAGTCGATGATGAGCTTCACCCAAGGCCTGCGCGGCAAGCTCTTCAACCGCTACGGCGCCGACTGGCCCGACGCCGACGTGACCCTGGTGGAGATGGGCACGCTCACCAAGGATGGCTACAACGACGCCCTGGCCGTGGCCTACACCAGCCTGATCGACTCGGTGCAGTCGCGCGGCGAGGCCGCGCAGGCTGAAGGGCGGCCGTTGATCATGCTCACCGATGAAGGGCACTTGATCACCACCAACGACTTGCTGGGCCCGAAGGTGGCCAAGGCGACCAAGATGTGGCGCAAGCTCAACATCTGGTTCTGGCTTGCCACCCAGAACCTCAAGGACTTCCCCGACAGCATGGACCGGGTGCTGTCCATGTGCGAGTTCTGGATGCTGCTGACCATGGACAAGTCCGAGATCGAGGAAGTGGCCCGGTTCCGCTCGCTCACGCCCGAGCAGCGCCACATGATGGAGTCGGCGGTCAAGGAGCCGCCGAAGTACACCGAGGGCGTGCTGATCAGTGCTACCGGGCAGTGGCTGTTCCGCAACGTGCCGCCGGCGGTGCCGATCGCGCTGGCGATGACGGAGGGCCACGAGAAGGCCCATCGACGGCGGCTCATGGAGGAGCCGGCTGCACCGAGCTGGAGGCGGCCTACCGCGTGGCCGAGCAGCTGGCGGAGGCCCGGGCATGAAGCGGATCCTCGTTCTCTGCGCCGCACTGGCCACCGCACTGGCCGCCGCGCCCTTCGCCGGCGCCGTCCGGGCCCAGAGCGCAACGCCCGCGGTCACCACGGTCGAGGTGTTCGCCAACAGCGCCACCTACCTGAGCGCGCCCTCCAACCCTCCTTACGTCCTGCAGGTCTACCGGGTCGACGCCATGGCGCGGATCGGGCGCGAGCTCAGCATCCGCCTGCCTGGCAATGAGGAGCAGGCCAAGGCCTACATGCTGCAGCAGGAGGCGCAGATCCGCGCCCGCTACCAGGACCAGATCGTGCAGGCGGCAAACGGCATGTCCCTGGCGATCCACTACCGGCTCAACCGCCTGCCCGCCGTGGTGATCAACCGCGAATCGGTCATCTATGGCGTGGCCGACGTGCAGCACGCTGTCGGCCTGTATCTCCAATCCAAATCGAGGGCGCAGCGATGAAGCGCCAGCACGCGATCCGCAGGCTGCGCAGGACGCTCTGCGCACTGTCGGCGGGAGCCTTCCTTGCGGCCAGCCAGCCCGCTGCCGCCATCACGACTCCGGGCGTCATCGCGGCGACGGCCTCCGCGGCTCTGTCCTGCCTGTCCTATCGGGTGCAAGGCGTGTGCTTCTTTCTGCGCTGCAAGCTCGCCGCATGCTGGATCGAGACCTCGATCAAGATCAGCCACTACGTGCCGGACGTGGTGATCAGCACCTACAACGAACCCCTGCGCCATCCGTGGACGGACCTGGGCACAGTGGTCGCAACGACCTTGAACGGGGCAACGTCCGCCGTCTTCGGCCGGCTGTCCGATTCTTCCGCGGGGGGACTGGACACGCCTTCGGCGATGGCGAATTTCAAGGGCGCCGATGCGATCGGCAACCCCGCAGGGATGCTCGCGCAGATGATCGCCGGCGGCACCGTGGCGGTTCCACCGTCGCTGGCCATCCCCTCGGTGACCGAGCTCATGCGATTCCCCAGCCAGGAGCTGCCCGCCATTGCGCGTCAATGGACGCAGGTTCCCACGGAGATCGTGAACACGGTGGCCTCCGATGCCAAGAAGATGCTCGATGCGCCCGGGCAACTGCTCTCCGGCCTGCAGACGATCATGAAGAGCATCGAGGGCGTGCGCCAGGTGATCGAGATCGCCGACACCGTCTCCCAGGTCTCGGGCGCGGTCGGCTCGTTTCAGCAGATCGGCAACATCATCACCGGCGCGACCGGCGGCGCCATGCTGATCTGCCCGGGCGGCGCCAGCCTGTTCGGGCTGCACTTCCAGTCCGAGCTCGATGCCCCCTTCTGGCGCGGCGTGCTGCCCCTGGAGCTGCTCTACCCCGCTTCCTGGGTGCCCGGGCTGGGCGAGGTCGGCTCAGGGTACACCCAGACCTGGGGACCGACCTATCCGCGCCAAGGCGAGATCATCCAGACGCACCCGGTCAAGGCCTCGGCGGTCCTGGCCGAGCGTGTGGCCTCGATCATCTACAAGCCGGCGCAGCCGCACATCTACACGCGCGTGACCCCCAATGGAGGCGGCTACGTGTACTTCGGCAGCAATGCCTATCAGTGGCAGATGCTGCATCCGAACGTCTGGTCCGGGTGCCAGACGTTCGGCGCGAACGACTCGCTCTCGCTGACCTCCTTTGGCGATGGGCAGACCGATTCTGCGGACGGCTACGCCTGGAATTTCTGGAAGCACTACGTGTGCTGCCAACAGCGCGGTTTCTACCTCTACTCGTTCCCCTGAGAGGCCCACTGTGTCCACACCTCTACCCGCTCTATCCCATCGAGCCGCCCGGCTGCCCAGGATTCGACTGGCCGTCGCTGCGACCGGTGCCGCCCTGGTCATGATCGCGGCCGCGGCACCGGTGCAGGCCCAGCCCGTGTCGTCTTCCAGTCTGTACTACCGCATGGGCGGCGGCTCGCCCACGGGCACCGCCCTCAACCGCGGCGCGCTTTCCACCAACCTGAGCGCCGGCGTCCGCGCGAACTACTCCTGCGGCAAGTTCGACATCGGCGCGTCCTGGTCCTCGCTGATGAACAGCATCCAGAACCTGGGCGCGACCATCACCGGCGCGGTGCAGGCCGGCATCGCCGCGCTGCCCCTGTACTTCCTGCAGCGCGCCCAGCCCGGGCTGTACCAGCTGTTCCAGAACTTCAGCCAGAAGGCCGACCTGCAGGTCGCCGCAGCGCTGAAGTCCTGCGAGGACATGGAGGCCATGATCAAGGCGGGCAAGGACCCCTACGAGGACTACGTCGCGCTGGCCAAGGGCGATGCCTGGAAGATCAGGGCTTCGGCCGGGGGCGACGTGGTGCAGGCCAAGATCGACATCAACAAGAACGAGGCAGCGCAGCGCGCCGGGCTGAACTGGGTGTTCGGCGGCCGCGCCGGCGGCGTGGGCACGCCGCCGATCCAGCCGATCCGCGACCTGGCCGTGGCCGGCTACAACGTGACGATCAACAAGTCGGCCAGCACGCTCTCCACGGCGAACTACGGCAGCTCCTCGCTCGCCTCGACGCGGCTGGTCCAGGCCTTCAAGACGCCCGATGACCTCGCCCGGTGGAGCACCGAGGTCCTGGGCGACCAGAAGATCTACCTGTGCTCGCAGGATTCCAGCTGTCCGTCGGGAACGTCCACCGTGACCGCGACGGGTCTCTCGCCCAAGTACGAGCAGGAGCTCGACGGCGTGCTGCCCGCCATGCGCACGCTCTCGTCGTCCAGCACCTACAGCCAGGCCGACCTGGCCAAGGTCAGCGCCCCGGGCATGGCGGTGAGCCCGCAGTTGATGGATGCCATGCGCAAGCTGCCCACGGACATGCGCTCCGTGGCGGTGAACCGGCTGTCGCAGGAGATCGCCATGCACCGGGTCATCGACAAGGCGCTGATCGCGCGCAACGCGCTGATCTCTGGGCTGAGCCTGCCCCAGGCCACCGCGGCCGCGCAGGTCAACACCGAGGTGCAGACCAAGATCGACCGGCTGACGCAGTTCATCAACGACATGATGTTCGAGTTCCGCATCCGCAAGGAGATGACGGGGGATACGGCCCTGGCCATCATCCAGAACCAACTCGCCGGCGGCGCTTCATCCAACGAAGTCACCGGCGGTCTGCGTGCAGATCCTGCACCGATTTTCGATGGCAGGGTGGAGGTGCGGCCGTGAAGGACGAGCTCGACGTCGGCGCGGTTGTCGGCCAGCCGCACACCGGAGCTGCGGACATGCCGGCCGCGAACGTGGACGGCCCGCGCAGATTGCGCCGGTGGTGGACGTGGATCGCCTATGGCGCCCTGCTGGCATCCGTGGCCGCCATCGTGATGGTCTCCCTCCTGGCACTGCCGCCTGACGCGCTCCTGCGCGCGATGGCATGGCTGCGCGGGGCCTCGCATCTGGGCGTGCTTCTGCAGATCGCCCTCTGTGCCTGGATCATCGCCCGCTGGTCGCGCCTGATCGCGTGGGCGCGCCGGCGCGGGCTCGTCACCAAGGCCGAACATCGGGACGTGCTCGCCATGCGCTGGCGCGCAGCGGCACTGCTTGGCGCCTACCTGCTGGCCGTGCCCATCGGTCCGGCCAGGCTCCTGGTTCTCTTCGCCTGATTCGGGACATCGCCATGCAACTCGACAGCTATCTCGAACTGTTCACGACGATGTATGGGTGGGCCTTCGCCAACATCATCGGCGAGATCCTGGTCGGCACCGGCCTGGCCGCCCTGCCCTTCGCGCTCATCGTCTTCAACGCCTGGCGGGAAGCCAAGGAGCAAGGCATGGGCTTCAACGGCGCGTTGTCGCTGCTGGAGTCCATCCAGACCCGGCTCTACACCGCGCTGTTCGTCATGAGCGTGTGCTTTGCCACGACCCCCATCACCTCGCTGCACAACGTCAACCTCAGCTACACGCCCACCCGCTCCCTCGACAGCAAGGAGCCGCAACCCGTCTCGCTCAAGAACGGAACGCGATCGAGCTATGACGCGGCCATGGCCGATGCCGTGTCCGGCGCCTTCAGCAAGTCCGGCAACCTTTCCTACGTGCCTGCCTGGTGGTACAGCGTGATGGGCATCTCCTCGGGCATCAACAGCGCCTTCCGGGCGGGCTTGAGCAGTTCCACCCAGGACCTGCGCATCGTGGAAGACATGGCGCGCATGGCGACCATCGAAGACCCTGCCCTGCTCCACGAGTTGCAGCGCTTCTATTCCGAGTGCTTCATCCCGGCGCGCAGCCAGTACCTGGCCATGGACAAGAGCACGATCTCCGCCACGGGCAAGACGATCCTGGCCGAGGGCAGCGCCTACGGCCCCACGGACGTGGACTGGGTCGGCAGCCAGTTCTTCCGGACCGAGCCGGGCTTCTACTCCACGAACCGCTCATACAACCCGGTGCCGGGCTGGGCCATCGACTTCTCCCGAGACACCGATTACATCCAGACGCCCGCGCCCGAAGGCACCCCCGAGGCCGGCTACGTGAACCCCGACTGGGGACGGCCGACGTGCAAGGAGTGGTGGGAATCGAGCGACAAGGGAATACGCGAGCGGCTCACCAACAACACGGCCGCGTGGCGTCGACTGACGGAGAAAGTCCAGAACACCCTGACCTTCAAGTCGTCCAACGAAGCCAAGGACAGCGTCGCGCGGCTGGGCTTCGAGAAGGCGAACCCGGTATTCGTCAGCCCGGAACGCATCATGGGCAACGACTATGGCAATGGCACCAACCTGCTGCGCACGATCACGGGCGCGGCCAGCACCATCGGCGTGGCGAACAAGGCGCTCGACGCATCGCTGTCCATGGTGCCGCTGCTCAACGCCCTGCCGATGATCCAGGCGCTGGTGCTGATGGCGCTTTACCTGTTCCTGCCGTTGATCATCTTCTTGAGCGGCTATGACCTCAAGGTGATGTTCTACGGCACGATCGCATTATTCACCGTGAAGTTCTGGGCGGTGCTCTGGTACATCGCCCGCTGGGTGGATGCGCGATTGATCAATGCGATGTACCCGGGTTTCAGCGGGTCCGCCATCATGCAGGAAATCACCCAGAGCTTCAGCTCCGCGCAGCCGCAAGTTTATAAAAGGATGATACTGAACATCCTGCTGATGTTCATGTTCATCGGGCTGCCTTTAATGTGGTCGGCAATACTCGGGTGGATCGGAGTCAAAGTCGGCATTGATAGCGACTGGCTGAATCAAACTCGCATCATGACGAGCGGCGCCGGAAGCGGTTCAAGATCGGTGCCAATTAAAATAGGAAAAAAATGACGAAATCAATCTTCGTACATATCGCGGTATGCACGAAGACCAAACCCGTCGATTTCCCCGGCAGCATATGCTCTTTCGGCATCTGCAAGATTTGAAACCGAAGGCATCTCTTTTTCACCTTCGTCAACATGCGTGAGAATTGACAAGGCTGCATTTACAAGCCCGGAAAACACAGCACCTCCGAGAATCACGAAAACCCGGAATACGAATTTAATGGTAGAGAAGAAGAGCCGCAGCAGAAAGTCAAACATGTCGATCTCCGAAATAGTCCCTGATCGAGATCACGTCAGCATCCTGGGCGACTGCGCCTTGCGCAAAGTCCAAACCGGAAGGCCCACGTGTGACGTCGCGCCACACGCACCAGGTAGATCACGGAACCTGGTCATCCAAGAGAGTCACTGCTCGCTCGCAGCGCCATGTGACCGATGCTAGCGGCTTGCGCGCATCGTGTAAAGCGCGAGCGCCCTGCGAAAGGGCCATCCCTCTGGTGTCTGTGGCATGGCATCGAGCGCAAGCGTGCCTTCCTGAGGTCTGCAGACTGCCAGGAAGGAGTTCCAAACGGGCCCGAACCGTTCGGGCCGCCAGTTGGGGGGAGGCGTCAACTCAGAGCACGAACCTGGCGCGATCCTGCCCTTGAATCCACCGCGGAGGCTTGCCGCGTCCCGTCCAGGTCTGTCCGGTGCTCGGGTCGCGGTACTTCGGTGGCACCGAGGTGCCCTTGTTGGAACGCACAGTACCTCTGCCGAACACATCCGACTGGGTCAGGCTGTATTCCGCGATGAGGTCTTGCGTCCGCTTTACAGCATCCGCGAGGCCCGTTTTGCGCGCTTGCGCGATTTGAAGCTCCAGCGCCTTACCTGGGCGCTGGTTTGTGTTTGAGCTGCAGTGATTTATTCGTCCTTTGTAATGCACAATTCAACGATGGATATGGTGAACACACTCCACTTCCCGGCGGAATCGGCCCGCAGCGCGCCGACCAGCGAAACCTATTCGGAACTGCAACTTGCCTACGATCACTTCAATACGCGGTTGTTCGACGGGCAATTGCCTCAGTGCCTGATCACGTTGCAGCGCGAGCGGCGCACGTGCGGATATTTCTCGCCCGACAGGTTCGCCTCGCTCGATGGAAGCACCACCGACGAGATCGCCATAAATCCTGCGTACTTTGCCGCGGTACCGATCATCGAAACCATGCAGACGCTCTGTCACGAGATGGTGCATCTGTGGCAACACCATTTCGGCACGCCAGGCCGCGGCCGCTATCACAACGAGCAATGGGCACGGAAGATGGAATCCATCGGTCTCATGCCCTCCTCTACCGGCCAGCCTGGCGGCAAGCGCACCGGCGACATGGTGGCCGACTACGCGATCACGGGAGGCCGGTTCCTGGCGGTATGCCAGGAACTGCTGACCTCCAGTTTTCAGCTCAGTTGGTACGACCGCTTTCCCACTCTGGACCAGGTGCGGCTCGGGCAAGCCTCGATGGCCACGCAGATCACGGGCATGCAAGGCACCAAGTCCCCCATGGAGATGGCGCCGGCGCTGGCCGAAGCAGTGCGGCCGGTCCGTGGCGAGACGCCGCAGGCCGGTGATGGTGCAGCGGACCTGGCCGCCCCAGTGAACAAGTCCAACCGGCTGAAGTACACCTGCAACGGCTGCGAGCCGGCCATCAGCGTGTGGGGCAAGCCCGGGCTGAAGATCCTCTGCGGGGAGTGCGGGTCGGCGTTCGAGGTGGTGTAGGGCTCGGCAAAACCGCGTGCCGGGAATGCCACATCAAGCCCGACCTGCTGCTGATCTACCGCAAGTCGGATGCCGACACCCTCCGGCAAGGTCAGCCTAAGGCAACGCTGAACAAGTCCCTCGCGTGTCGCGCATCCCTGCTGTGGGCGGTCTGCGGCGTTGCAAATCCTCGCCATAGCTGCGGCTATGGCTGCGGTTTGCGCCTTGCATCCCATCCCACA
>NZ_JAELTO010000125.1 GCF_016428875.1 Xylophilus sp. ASV27 | reverse complement strand
GAACATCAACAGCAGAGCGGCGCCCCGCTGAACCCTTACGTGATGGTGAGCCGCATCTTCGGGCAGATGCGGCCCGATGACATCGTGGTCTGCGGCAACGCATCGGCCTGCATCCTGCCGTTCCAGGTGGGCGCGCTGCAAGCAGGCCAGCGCCTCTTCAGCAACTCCGGCTCGGCGTCGATGGGCTACGACCTGCCCGCCGCGCTGGGCGCCGCTACCGCCGCGCAAGGCGCGCGCCGCGTGATCTGCTTCGCCGGCGACGGCAGCCTGCAGATGAACATCCAGGAGCTGCAGACGCTCAAGACCACGGGGCTGGACGTGATCGTGGTCGTGCTCAACAACCGGGGCTACCTGTCGATCTGGCAGACGCACGAGAACTTCTTCGGCCGCGTCATCGGCGCCACACCCGAGTCGGGCGTGGACTTCCCCGACTTCACCGCCGTGGCCCGCGCCTACGGCCTGCGCGCCGAGAGCATCGCCACCGAGGCCGACCTGCCCCGGCTCGACGCGCTGCTGCAAGGCGGCGGCCCGCTGCTGATCGACCTGCACGTCGATCCCCGGCAGGAATTCGCGCCGCGCATCAAGTCGCGCGTGGACGAGCACGGCAAGTTCGCCACGCCCGAGCTGGACGACATGCACCCCTTCCTCGACCCGGGCATGCTGCAGCAGATCCGCAGCGAAGCGCTGACGATCCGCTCATCGCCATGACGGACACGGCGGACTTCCTGCGCCTGCGCGAACAAGCCCCCGCGCCCGGTCTGGACCCCGGCCGCCCCTGCTGGATCTTCGGCGCGGGCAGCTTCGGCCGCAGCCTTGCCAGCGCAATGCAGGCCCAGGGTATCGCCGTCGCCGGGTTCGTGGAAACCGCCCCGCGCACTAATGCGGCACTGGGCCTGCCCGTGCTCGACTGGAGCGCGCTGGCGCGCGAGGCGCCCCAGGCCCAGTTGGCCCTGGGCATCTTCAACCGCGACACGCCCTATGACCAACTAATGGCCCTGCCCGCAGCCGCCGGGCTCCCCCCGCCGCTGATGCCGTGGACGCTCTACGAACCGCTGGCCCAGGCGCTAGGTTGGCGCTTCTGGCTCAGCACCCGTGCCCTGCTGCTGGACGGGCTGGAGCGCATCGCCCAAGTGGCGCAGCGGCTGGCCGACGCCGAAAGCGTGCGCACGCTCTACCGCATCTGCGCCTTCCGACTGGGGCTGGACATGGGCTACGCCAGCTTCCGGTCCGCCGATCGGCAGTATTTCAATGCGCTGACCCTGCCCGCCCTGCAGGGTCGCGCCATCACCTACGTGGACTGCGGCGCCTACGACGGCGACAGCTTCGGCGAGCTGCTCGCCCAGCCCGGCATTGCCTGTGCGCAAGCCTTTCTGCTGGAACCCGATCCCGCCAACTACGCGCGGCTGACGCAACATGCAGCGGCCCAGGCCGTCTGCCTGCCGCTGGCGGCGGCGGACGCACACTGCAGTCTGACTTTCAACGCCGGGCAGGGCGAAGCCTGCACCGTCATGAAAGAGGGGGCGGGCCCCCCCGTCACCGCCGTGGCGTTGGATGCGCTGCTGCCCGGCACCCCGGTTGATCTCATCAAGCTCGACATCGAAGGCGCCGAGGCCCAGGCGCTGCGCGGCGCGCGGCAGCTCATCCGGCGCTGCCGCCCGGTGCTGGCGGTGTCGCTTTACCACAACCCCCAGGATCTCTGGGAGCTGCCCGAGCTGCTGTTCGCGCTGTGCGGCGAGGGCTACCGCTTCCACATCCGCCAGCACGGGTTCAACTCGTTCGATTCCGTGCTGTACGCTGTGCCCCGCCAGGGATTTTCATGAAATCAGCCTCGAGCGCTTATTCATCAAGCGCTAGCAGCTATCAAAACAAGAGTGACAACCCATGAATTTGCTGCTGACGGGAGGCACCGGATTCTTTGGCAAGGCGCTGCTGCGGCATTGGCAGGCGGCGCCTGCCGCACCGCGCGTCACCGTGCTCAGCCGCGATCCCGAGGGATTTCTGGCGAGCCATCCTAACTTCGCCGCGCTGCCCTGGCTGCACTTTCACGCGGGCGACATTCTCAACCCCGCCAGCCTGCCCGCCACTGCATCGTTCACGCACCTGCTGCACGCAGCGGCCGATTCCACGCTGGGGCCACGGCTGACGCCCTTGCAGCGCTACACGCAGATCGTAGATAGCACCCGCCACCTGCTGGAATACGCCGTCGCCCACGATATCCCACGCTTCCTGCTCGCCAGCTCCGGCGGCGTCTATGGCGCGCAGCCGCCCGAGATGACCCACATGTCCGAGGACCACCATTGCATGCCCGACCCACTGGACGCACGCAATGCCTACGGCGTCGCCAAGCGCTGCGCCGAGCACCTGTGCGCCCTCTATGCGCAGCAGCACGGCCTGCAGACCGTGGCGGCGCGCTGCTTCGCCTTCGTGGGGCGTGACCTGCCGCTTCACGTCCATTTCGCCATCGGCAACTTCATCCGCGATGCGCTTGACCGCCCCCAGATCACCGTGAACGGTGACGGCACGCCCGTCCGCTCCTACATGGACCAGCGCGACCTGGCGCGCTGGCTGGAGGCGCTGCTGCAGGGCGGGCGCGCGGGCCAGGCCTACAACGTCGGATCGGACGCGGCTCTGACCATCGCCGAGCTGGCGCACCAGGTGCGCGACCTGCTCGCACCGGGCAAGCCCGTCCACATCGCCGCGCAGGATGCGGGAGGCCCGCGCAGCCGCTACGTGCCCTGCATCGCCAAGGCGCGCGCCGAGCTGGGCCTGGACCTGCACCACACGCTGCACGATGCGGTGCTGGAGACGGCACGCCATGCGGAGGCCGCGCGATGAAGCTGATGCAACTGGCCGATGCCTGCATCTGCTGTGGCGGGCACGATCTGGCGTCGTCCCCCGCCGTGCTCATGCCCTTCGTCGCCAGCCGCGCCCTGGGCCAGGAGCCGCTGGAGATCACGGCGGAGTGGGGCCTGCGCGACCTGCGGCCCGGCATGGCCTACACCCTGTGCCATTCGCTGCAATGCCGCGCCTGCGGCGCGCTGTTCCTGGACTACCGCTTCACGCCCGCGCAGATGGCGGCGCTCTACGAGGGCTATCGCGGGCCGGCTTATACGCAACAGCGCGAGCGTTTCGAGCCCGGCTACGCGGCCACGGTGGCGCAGGATTACACGCGCCGCCACGCCTACATCGCCGAGGTGGAGGCCTGGCTTGCGCCCCGCCTGCCCGAGCGGCCGCTGATCCTGGACTGGGGCGGCGGCGACGGCAGCAACACGCCGTTCCTGGGCCGCGCGCGAGTGCAGGTACACGACATCTCTGGCGCTGCTCTGGCCGAAGGGGCCGAGCGCGCCGATCCCCATGCCACACCAGACCACGACCTGCTGGTGTGCACGCAGGTGCTGGAGCACGTGGCCGATCCCCTGGCCGTGCTGCAGGAACTGCTGCCCCTGATGGCCCCGCACACGCTGCTGTACCTGGAGGTGCCGCACGAGGCGCTGGTGCGCCAGCACCCGCCCGGCACCGACCTGACGCCGCGCAAGCGCCATTGGCACGAGCACGTCAATTTCTTTACCGAAAACTCGCTGCGCCGGCTCGCGGCACGCACAGGCCTGTGCGTGGCAGACACGCTGCGGCTGCCATTCGACAACGGCGCCCGCCAGGGCGAGGTGCTGAGCCTGCTGCTCACGAAGGAAAACCCATGAAAGTGCGCGACCTCGTCTTCGACCTGGATGGAACGCTGATCGACTCCGCCCCGTCCATCCTGGCCTCCATCCAGGGGGCGTTCGACGAAGCAGGCATCACGCCCGCCGCGCCGCTCACGCCCGCGCTCATCGGCCCGCCGCTGGCGCAGACGCTGCGCGCCCTGCTGCCGGATGCACAGGCCCACGCACTCCCCGGCCTCGTCGAAGGGTTCAAGCGCCACTACGACACCTCCGGCTACCAGCAAGCACATGTCTATCCCGGAGTGCAGGACATGCTGCAGGCCCTGGGCGGCCTGCCGGTACGCCTGCACATCGCCACCAACAAGCGCATCGCGCCCACGCGCCTCATCGTGGAACACCTGGGCTGGAACACGCGCTTCGCAGGCGTCTATGCGCTGGATTTCTACAGCCCCGCCCTGGCGCACAAGGCGGCCATGCTGCAGCGCCTGCGCCAGGCACTGGCCGGAACCGGCCCAGCCCCCCTTTACGTGGGCGATCGCGCCGAAGACGCCGAGGCCGCGCAGACCAGCGGCATGCCGTTCCTGTGGGCCGCCTGGGGCTATGGGGGGGACCTCCTGGCGGTCCCGCCAGCCAGCGTGCTGCGCACGCCCTCGCAACTCATGTCAGCCCTGCAAGACCCGCCGCGCCCTCAGGAACACGACCGATGACCTCACCGCCCCGCCCGCTCCATGCCGCGCCCCAGCGGCCCTATTACATCGAGGCCCCGGCGTACCGCCGCACGTCCGCCGGCATCCGCGTCATGCACATGCTCTGCCACCTGCTCAACCGCAGCGGCCATGACGCCTACCTGTATCCCACGGCCGCCACCAATCCGCTCTGGCACACGCCACTTCTGACGACGCAGCTGGTGCAGCAGCATGCCCAGGCAGGGCGCAGGCCGATCACGGTGTACCCGGAAATCGTTTCAGGCAATCCGCGCAACGGCACATCGGTGGTGCGCTACCTGCTGAACCGGCCGGGGCTGATCGGGGGGGACACTCAGTTTCCCGCCTCCGACCTGGTCTTCGCCTACACGCAGCATCTGCTGCCCGCAGGCGAAAATCCGGACCATGTCCTGTTCATGCCGCCCATAGACAGCTCCATCTTCCACAACCGGAACAACCCCCACGACCGGCAGCGCAAAGGCTGGCTGCTCTACCCGGGCCGGCACGCCGCTGGGCTGGAGGAGCACAAGGACTTGGCCGCGCGTTGCACCCTCATCACCAGCATCTGGCCCGCCTCGCCGCAAGAGATGGCCGAACTGTTCCGCCGCAGCGAGCGGGTCTATTGCTTCGAGTCCACCTCCATCGGGACGGAAGCAATCCTGTGCGGCTGCCCGGCCATCGTCCTGCCATCGCCCTACTTCAACGGCACGCCGCTGGGCGTCGAAGAGCTGGGAACACACGGGCTGGCCTTCGACGACACGCCGCAGGCCCTGCAGGAAGCCATCGAGAGCATTCCCATCGCGCAGGAAAAGTACGCGTCGTTAGAAGCCCTTTTCTGGGAGCAACTGGAGGTCTTCATCCGCGATACCCAGGTCATGCCCGACACCCCGGTGATCGCCCCGCATCCGGGGCAAAACATCCAGAAAAAGAACTTCCCCATCCAAAGCTGGCTGGATCAACGGCGGCCCGGCAAAGCCCAATCGCAGTTGATTAGCCAACGTTTCGAGGCGCACCCGCAGTCGGCCCCCCGCATCGACTTCATACTCCTGCCGGGCGCGGAGTCTTCGGCCACGCGCGCGACCCTGCACAGCCTGCAGGCCGATGGCTATCCGCATGCGGCCGTCCACGTGGCCGCGAGCACCGATGCGGCAGCGCTCAACGTCCTGGCCGCGCAAAGCACGGCCGCATGGCTGTGCTTCGTCCTGGCCGGCACCACGCTCGCGCCAGCCGGCATCACGCGCCTGGCCCTGGAGCTGATGGATGCATCCGCTTGCCGCGCGGTTTATGCGGACGAAATCGTCCATGAGCCCACGGGCAAGATCAGCACGCTGCTGCGGCCGGACTTCAACCTCGACATGTTCCTGTCCTGGCCGGCTGCCATGGCGCGGCATTGGTTCTTCCGGCGCGACGTATTCCTGGAGGCGGGCGGTTTCGACCCTGCCTATGCCGATGCGCGCGAATTCGAGTTGCTGCTGCGTCTGATCGAGACCGGGGGCCTCAACCGACTGGGCCACGTGCACGAGCCCCTGTTCATCGCCAGCCCGCCGCCGCTGGCCAACTCTGCGCACGAAGTCGCCGCCATCGAAAGGCATCTGCGCACCCGCGGCTACGCGCAGGCGCTCGTGGACACCAGCCTGCCGGGCCGCTACCGCATTCTGTATGGGCACGCGGTGGAGCCTCTGGTGTCGGTCATCGTTGTGGCCCAGGACCAGCCGGCCCTGGCGGAGCGCTGCGTGCGCCGTCTACTGGAGAAGACGGGCTATCCGAACTACGAAGTGCTGCTGGTGGCCGCCGATACCCACGCCTGGCTCGATGGTCTGCGGGACGCGCGTGTCCGCGTGTTGCGCCATCCGCACCCGCTCAACCTGCCTGCTCGCCAGAACATGGCCGCACGCGAAGCGCGCGGCGAGTACCTGGTGCTGCTGGGCGAGGGCGCGGCGGTCCTGCAGGAGGGCTGGATCGATGCATTGCTCAACCATGCGCTGCGGCCCGAAGTGGGCATCGTGGGCGCCAAGCTGCTGCATGCGGATGGCACCGTCCAGCACGCGGGCGTGGTGCTGGGGCTGCGCGGCCCGGCGGACCACCCCTTCATGGGAGCGGACGCGAACGATCCCGGCTACATGCAGCGGCTGCAGATCGACCAGGACTACAGCGCCGTCACCGGCGCCTGCCTGATGGTGCGCCGCTCTCTGTACGAACAGGTAGGCGGACTAGACGAGCAGGACTTCGCGGCGTCGTACGGCGACGTGGACCTGTGCCTGAAAGCCGCCAGGACGGGGCATCTGGTCGTATGGACACCGCATGCCGTGCTGCTGAACGAGGCGGCGGGAGGCCAGCAGCAGCGCAGCGCATTCGTATCCGCGCAGGACGCCATGTACCGCAAATGGCTGCCCCAGATCGCCCGCGACCCGGCCTATAACCAGAATCTGTCCCTGGCAGGCCAGGGCTTCGAGCTGGAGACGGCGCTGGATCTGAACTGGAACCCGCTGCCCTGGCGACCGCTGCCGACGGTACTGGCCCTGGCGGCCGATGGGCAGGGTAGCGGCCACTACCGCGTCATCCACCCGGCGTTGACGCTGTCCGCAGCGGGGCTGGCGGACGTGCGCCTGAGCCTGCGCCACTGGCTACCCGCGGAGATGGAGCGCCTGCAGCCCGACGCCTGGATACTGCAAAACCAGGTGCGTGAGCCGCAGATCGAGATGCTGCGCCGCCAGGCGCAGTTCACGAAGGCGTTCAAAGTGGCGGAGCTGGACGACTACCTGCCCGGCCTGCCGGCGGCGCATGCCCAGCGCGCCCACCTGCCCGATGACGTGTTGGGCGCGCTGCGGCGCTCCGTGGCGCTGGCCGACCGGCTGGTGGTGCCCACCGAGGCGCTGGCCGAGGCGTTGGCGGGGCTGCACCCCGACATCCGCGTGCTGCCCACACGCCTGCCGCCCGTGTTTTGGCGCGGGCTGGGCAGCCAGCGCCGCGCCAGTTGTCGGCCGCGCGTGGGCTGGGTGGGAAGAGCCTCCCACCAGGGCGATCTGGCGCAGATCGCCGACGTGGTGCGGGCGCTGGCCGGCGAGGTGGAATGGGTGTTCCTGGGCGCCTGCCCCGCTCCACTGCGGCCCTGCCTGCACGAGCTGCACGAGGCCGTTCCCATCGACCAGTACCCGCACAAGCTCGCCAGCCTGAACCTCGATCTGGCCGTAGCGCCGCTGGAGCCGGGCCTGTTCAACGAATGCAAGGGCCCCCAGCGCCTGCTGGAATACGGCGCATGCGGCGTCCCGGTGGTGTGCAGCGACCTGAAGCCCTACCGCGGCAGGTTGCCGGTCATGCGGGTGCCCAACCGCTTCGAGGACTGGATGGAGGCCATACGCGCCCACACTCACGACCCGGACGCCAGCGCTTGCCAGGGCGAACGTCTGCGCGATGCCGTGCTGGCAGACTGGATGCTGGAAGGGGCGCACCTCGCGGAATGGGCCGATGCCTGGCTTCCTCCCTGAAGAACCGCCCACGCGCGGCTTGACAAACGGAGAAGAGCCGCGTTTTTTCCTGCTTGCTCGGAGCGTCACACAAACCACAATCAGATACAGTGCACCCTGATGCAGGGGCTCGCCTGCATCGCTTTTCACCTCGGCAAAAACACGCCCCCCATGTTCGTCATCATCGGCTACGTCGTCTGCCTAGGCTGCATCTTCGGGATGTTCATACTGCACGGCGGCAACATCGGCGTGATCATGAAGGCGCTGCCGTTCGAGCTGGTGACCATCCTGGGCGGGGCGCTTGGGGCGTTCGTGGTGAACAACCAGTCCAAGGTGCTCAAGGCCACGGTCAAGGTGCTGCCGCAGGCGTTCAAGGGGTCCAAGTACACCAAGGCACGCTACATGGAGCTGATGGCGCTGCTCTACGACATCCTGCAGAAGGCGCGCAAGGACGGCCTGATGGCGATCGAGAGCGACGTCGAGCAACCTGAGGAGTCGCCCATCTTCCAGAAGTACCCGGCCCTGGCCAACGATCACCACGTGACCGAATTCATGACCGACTACCTGCGCATGATGGTCTCGGGCAACCTCAATTCCTACGAGATCGAGGCCCTGATGGACAGCGAGATCGAAACCCACCACCAGGAGGCCAATGGCCCCGTGGCCGCGCTGACCCGGCTGGCCGGCGCCCTGCCGGCCTTCGGCATCGTGGCGGCGGTGCTGGGCGTGGTCAACACCATGGGCTCGGTGGGCCAGCCGCCCGCCGTGCTGGGCGCCATGATCGGCTCGGCCCTGGTCGGCACCTTCCTGGGTATTCTGCTGGCCTACGGCGTGGTGGAGCCGCTGGCCGGCCTGCTGGAGCAGAAGGCCGAGGACGGCAGCAAGGAGCTGCAGTGCATCAAATCCACGCTGCTGGCGAGCATGCAGGGCTACAACCCGACCACGGCGATCGAGTTCGGCCGCAAGGTGCTGTTCTCCGACGTGCGCCCGAGCTTTGTCGAGCTCGAGAGCCACGTCAAGGGCAGGAAGCAAGCAGGCACGTGACTGCGTTCTGAAGGAGCCCCGCATGGCAGACAAGAAGCTGCAGCCGATCATCGTCAAGCGCGCCCGCAAGCAAGCGCATGCCGCGCACGGCGGCGCCTGGAAGATCGCCTACGCCGACTTCGTGACGGCCATGATGGCCTTCTTCCTGCTGATGTGGCTGATCGGCTCGACCGCCCAGGGCGAGTTGCAGGGGATCGCGGCCTATTTCAATTCGCCGCTGAAGGTGTCCATGAGCGGCGGCAGCGGCGCGGGCAACAGCTCCAGCATCATTCCCGGCGGCGGCAATGACCTCTCCAAGGTCTATGGCCAGGTGCGCCGCGTCGACGTGGAAGCCGAGCGCCGGTCGCGCATGACGCCGGAGGCCGCCAAGGCCGAGATCGCCCGGCAGGACGCCCGGAAGCTGCGCGTGCTGCGCGAGAGGATCGACACGCTGATCAGCGCGAATCCGAAGCTGCAGGAATTCCGCTCCCAGATCCGCCTGGAAATCACGCCGGACGGACTGCAGATCCAGATCGTGGACGAGCAGAACCGCCCCATGTTCGACATTGGCAGCGCGATGGTCAAACCGTACATGCGCGACATCCTGCGCGAGGTCGGCGCCGCGCTCAACGGCGTCGAGAACCGCATCAGCCTGGCCGGCCACACCGACGCGGCCCCCTATGGCAACGGCGAGCGCGGCTACGGCAACTGGGAGCTCTCGGCGGACCGGGCCAACGCCTCGCGCCGCGAGCTGGTGGCCGCCGGCATGCCCGACTCCAAGCTGGTGCGCGTGGTCGGACTGGCCGCCAGCGACCTGCTGGACCCGGACCACCCGCTGGCGGCGGTCAACCGCCGCATCAGCATCACCGTGATGACGCACGAGGCCGAGGCCCGGCTGCTGGGCACCCCCCACAACGTCACGCCCGCAGCCCAGGTCGCCGACACCATCCGCGAGCTGGAACAGCCCCCTCCCGCCGCGCCACCCCCGCCCTCCGTGCCGGCCGCCGCTCCCCCTCCGTCGGTCGCCCCGCCCCCGGCCGCCGACCTCCGGGTGACCGCAACGCGTTAGCATCCACGCCTGCTCCATGCACCCCATAACTACTATTCCCTACCGAAAGGGTTTCTCGTGGCCACTGCCCTGCGCTTCCTGATCGTCGACGACTTCTCCACCATGCGGAGAATCATTCGCAACCTGCTCAAGGAGAGCGGATACGCCGACGCCGACGAAGCCGAAGACGGCGTTGCCGCCCTCAACAAGCTGCGCAACAGCCGCTTCGACTTCGTGGTGACGGACATCAACATGCCCAACATGAACGGCTTCGAACTGCTGACCCAGATCAAGGGCGACGAAAAGCTCAAGCATCTTCCCGTGCTGATGGTGACCGCCGAGGCGCGCAAGGAAGACATCATCGCCGCGGCCCAGGGCGGCGCCGCCGGCTACATCGTCAAGCCCTTCACCAAGGCCACGCTGGAAGAGAAGGTCCTCAACATCCTGAAGAAAGCGGGGCTGGCATGAGTACCACCACGCCCTTGTCCCACGCCGGGCCGGCCACGGATGGCACGGTCGACGTCCACACCAAGCTGGGCCAGCTCACGCGGCAACTGCACGACGCGCTCAACGCGCTCGGCTACGCGGAGAAACTGCGCGACAGCGCCGGCGAATTGCCCGACGCCAAGAGCCGGCTGACCTATATCGCCCGGCTCACCGGCGAGGCCGCCGAGAAGGTGCTCAACCAGGTCGACCATGCCAAGGGCCAGAACGCCTACCTGGCCGCGGAGACGCGGCGCATGATCGACGAGCTGGTGCAGGACCCGGTCGCCGCGGTCGCCACCGGCAAGATCATGAATTTCCTGACCGACATGGAGCGCGTGACGCAAGAGGCCGATGCCCACCTGACCGAGATCATGATGGCGCAGGACTTCCACGACCTCACCGGCCAGGTGATCGCCAGGGTCGTGGCGCTGGCGGCGACGCTGGAAGACCAGTTGGTCAAGCTGCTGATCCAAACCGCCCCGCCGGGCAGCGCGCTGCCTGAAGCCGCCGCGGCGGCCACCGCCGCCACGGCCGCCGCCGCCAGCGCGGCGCTCGCCTCTGCAGACGAGCTGTCTGCGCCGGCGGCGGCCCCCGCGCTCGACCTGCCGCTGCGCCCGCAGGGGCCGGTGATCGATCCGGAGAAGGAGAAGGACGTGGTCACCAGCCAGTCCGAGGTGGACGACCTGCTGGCCAGCCTGGGGTTCTGACTCGCCCCCAGGCTGCGCACTTCGTGTCTTCGCCTTCCCCCCTCCGGGGGCAACACCAGCGGCCCGGCAAAGCCGGTTCCGCGGTGTTCTTGGCTGCGGGCATGGCTTTTTTTGATGAAAAGTGGCCGTAGCCCAGGCGGCACCTGGGCTTTTAGCTATTCTTTTTGAAGTGATGTGCTGCACCGCCGCATCCGGGCCGAACAGGCGGGGTGAATCCAGTCTTATCGGGCTTTAGCGCGGGCGGGGGGTGCCGACAATCGGCGGGACTTATCCCTCCCGCCCCATGAGTTCCAGCCAAGACCGCCAGTTACCCGCCACCGAGCAGAAGCTTCGGAAGGCCCGCCAGGACGGGCAGGTTTCCCGCTCGCGCGACCTGTCGCACCTGGCAGTGCTGGGCAGCGGCGCGGTGGCGGTGCTGGTGCTGATGCCCGTGGTGTTCAAACACTTCAAGCTCGCGCTCAGCCAGCAACTGGTGTTCAACGCCGCGACCCTGCGGGACCCGGCCAGCATGCTGGACCGGCTGCGCGACTTCAGCGCGGTGGGCCTGCTCGCGGCGCTGGCCTTCGCGGTCATCGTGGGCGCCACCGCCATGATCAGCACCGTGGCCGCGGGCGGCTGGGTCAACAGCCTGAAGCC
>NZ_JAELTO010000124.1 GCF_016428875.1 Xylophilus sp. ASV27 | reverse complement strand
CGACGCGTGCGGTGGCTTCGGGGGTCGGAGATGCTCTGCAGGTGGTGCAGTAGGTTCATCGGGGCTGCGCTAGAAGGGTTGTTTCAGCGCTTTAGTTTCGCTTGGATTTAGATGCGATTGCCCTGACAACCTGGGCTTTCAGCTATCAATAAAATAGCATCAGGCGGCCAGCAGGACCTTGATGTCGGCCAGCAGGTCGGTGCTGGGGCTGCCGTAGCGGCTGTACAGGCGCAGGCGGCCTTGCGGGTCGTAGAGGTAGCTGCCAGCCGAATGGTCCATGGAGTAGCTGCCCGGCTGCTTGCCCTCGACTTTCTTGTAGTAGATCTTGTAGTCCTTGGCCACCGCCGGCAACTGCTCCGGCGTGGGGCGCAGCGCGATGAAGCCGGGGTCGAAGTTCTCCATGTAGGCCTTGAGCACCTCGGGCGTGTCGCGTTCCGGGTCTACGCTGATGAAGATGGCCTGCAGGCGCTCCCCGTCGGCGCCCAGTTGGCGCTTGACCTCGGCCAGTTCGGCCATGGTGGTCGGGCACACGTCCGGGCACTGGGTGAAGCCGAAGAACACCACCACCACCTTGCCCTTGAAGTCGGCCAGGCTGCGCGTCTTGCCGAACTGGTCGGCCAGGGAGAAGTCGCGGGCGTAGTCGGCGCCGGTGATGTCCACGGCATGGAAGCCCGGTCCGGGCGCGGATTTGGAACAGGCGGCCAGCGCCGCGGCAGCGGCGGAGGCCAGGACGAGGCGGCGGGTCGGCAGCACGGCAAAGCTCCTAGAAGACGTAATGGTCCACCAGCAGCGCCGCGAACAGCAGGCTCAGGTGGATCAGCGAGAAACGGAAGGTGCGGCGCGCCAGCGCGTCCGAGTAGCTGCGCCACAGCCGGAATGCGTAGGCGCAGAAGCCCGCGTTGAGCACCACGGCGGCGGCCAGGTAGATCCACGAGCTCATGCCGTAGATGAAGGGCATGAGGCAGCCCGCGAACAGGATCAGCGTGTAGAGCAGCACCTGCAGCCGCGTGAACTCGTTGCCGTGGGTCACCGGCAGCATCGGCAGGCCGGACTTGCGGTAGTCCTCCACCCGGTACAGCGCCAGCGCCCAGAAGTGCGGCGGCGTCCACAGGAAGATGATCAGGAACAGGATCAGCGCCTCGGGCCCGACGTCGCCGGTCATGGCGGCCCAGCCGAGCACCGGCGGCATGGCGCCCGAAGCGCCGCCGATGACGATGTTCTGCGGCGTCAGCGGCTTGAGGATCACGGTGTAGACCACCGCGTAGCCGACGAAGGTGGCGAAGGTCAGCCACATGGTCAGCGGGTTGACGTAGGCATACAGCAGCCAGGAGCCTGCGGTGCACAGCGCGCCGGAGAAGGCCAGCGCCTGCAGGTCGCTCAGCTGGCCGCGCGCCGTGGCGCGCCAGGCGGTGCGCCGCATCTTGGCGTCGATGCTCTTCTCCACCAGGCAGTTGAAGGCGGCGGCAGCGCCCGCCACCAGCCAGATGCCGGCGCAGGCCACCGCGGCCAGGCGGATGTCGGCCCAGCTCGGCACGCCGGGCACGGCCAGCACCATGCCGATCAGGGCGCAGAAGACGATCAGTTGCACCACGCGCGGCTTGGTCAGTGCGTAGAACTGCTGGAAGCGCGAAGGTGCGCCGAGGGTGGAGGCGACGCTCATGAAGGAGATCCGGAGAAACCCGCCGCCGGCCGCGCTGCGGCCGGGCGGCTGGAGAAGAAGGCCCAGCTCAGCGCCAGCACCAGGGCGGCGGCGCCGCCGGTATGGGACACGGCCGCGATCAGCGGCCAGTCCAGCACCACGTTGGACAGGCCGGTGGCGAACTGCCAGAGCGCCAGGCCCGCGAGCCAGCGCGCCGCGCGCGCCAGCCCGGGCACGCGCCACAGGCGCCAGGCCAGCAGGCCCAGCGCGAGGAACAGCGCGTAGGCGAACAGGCGGTGGACGTAGTGGATCGCGGTGAGCGCGGCGAAGCTGATGTTGCTGCCGTCCTGCAGCAGGCCCAGCGGCCGCCAGACCTGGAAGCCCTGGGCGAAATCCATCGGCGGCCACCAACTGCCCTGGCAGGTGGGGAACTGCTCGCAGGCCAGCACCGCGTAATTGGTGCTGACCCAGCCGCCGAGGAGGATCTGCAGCGCCAGCATGGCGCAGGTCAGGGCCAGCCCGGCGCGCAGGGCCGGCGGCAGCTCCACCGGCCGGTAGCCGCCCCGGGCCTGCGCATGGCGCACCGCCTGGGCGCACAGCAGCGCCAGCAGGATCAGGCCGCCGGCCAGGTGCAGCACCACGATGGCCGGGAACAGGCGCCAGGTCACGGTCAGGGCGCCGAACGCGCCCTGAATGCAGACCCAGACCAGGGTCAGCGCCGGCCAGGCCGGATGCACCGGCAGCACGGGCCCGCCCCGGCGGCGCCGCTGCCGCGCCAGCCACCAGGTGGCGACGGTCAGGGTCAGGATCAGCACGCCGACGCCGGTGGCCAGGTAGCGGTGGACCATCTCGACCCAGGCCTTGCCGTGCGTGACCGGGCCGGTCGGCATGGCGCTCTGCGCCGCCGCGATCTGGCCGCGCGCGCCCACCGGGCTGGCATGGCCGTAGCAGCCGGGCCAGTCCGGGCAGCCCAGGCCGGAATCGGTCAACCGCGTGAAGGCGCCGAACAGCACCAGGTCGAAGGTGAGGAACAGCGTGAGCACGGTCAGCGCCTGCAGCCGGCGCACGGCGCTGGCGCCGCGGTGGCGCATCCAGAGCCACAGCAGCGGCACGGACGCGACCAGCAGGCCGGTGAGCATCAACTGCAGCGCGGGCGAGAGGTCGTACAGGTCGGAGTGTTCCATCACAACAACAGGACTCAGCGCCCGGCTTCGTCCCAGGAGGCCGATGCGCGCAGCAGCCGCTCCAGGTCGCGCTTGGCCCGGGCCGCGCCATGGGCGTCCATGTCGGCCGGGAAACGCATCATCCAGCGCCCCATCGGGTCCACCACGTAGAGATGGTCCTCCAGCGTGCGGCCCTCGGCCGGCGCCAGCCAGGCCGCCAGCGCGGCGCGGTCCACGCGCAGGCTCGTCGCCTGGCGTATGCCCTGGGCCAGTTCGGGGCGCACCGGCGCGGCGTCGTCGATCAGCCAGACCCAGTCCAGGCGGTCCTTCTCGCGCCCCAGGCTCTCGCGCAGCTGCCGCTGCAGGTAGAGGTTCTGTTCGCAGCGGGCGTCGCAGGCGCCGCCGGCCACGCTCACCAGCAGCCATTGGTTGCGCAGCGCCGCCAGGCTCTGCGTCTGGCCGCCGGGCGTGGTCGCCGGCACGTCGGGCAGAGGCGGCTGCGCCGCGATCAGTTCGCCATAGGCGCGCCCGCCTTCGGGCCGCACCACGTAGTAAGTGAAATACGAGGCCAGCACCGGCGCCGCGCACACCAGCATCACCGCCAGCATCTTCCAGCGGCCATGCACGGTGCGCCGCTGCGCCTGCGCGTCGCCCGGCTGCGGCATCGAATGGACCGTCAGGCCCAGGGGCTGGTCTTCCATGTCAGCACCCCGATGCGCGGGATTTCATCCGAGGAACACCTCGGATCCGGCTCCGCCGGGCCGCAGGTGTTGCCCCCTGCAAGGGGGTGGGCGAAGACTCGAAGTGCGAAGCCTGGGGGTGAGCATCAAGCCTTGCGTACAAATTGGAACCAGACATAGAGGAATGCGATGAGGGCGCAAAGCCCGAACCATTGGAAGGCATAGCCGTAGTGGCGTTCCACGCCGCTGGCAATCTCGGGCCAGCGGCGCTGCAGGCCTTCGCTGGCATCGCCGGTCTGCACCACCGAGAGGGCCGCCAGCGGCAGCCCGGTCTCGCGCCGGAACTCCGGCAGGTCGAGATTTTGCCGGATGCGCGAAGACCCCTCGGACGCATCGCTCGCGCCGAAGTCGAACAGCTTGGAAGGTGGCGCCTCTATGCGCCCTTGCACCTGTACCGTGCCTGCCGGCGTCTCGACCGCCGGCAGCCGGGTGCGGTCCTCGAAGTTGCGCGGCACCCAGCCGCGCTGCACCAGCACGGCGGGGCCGGCATCGAGCTGCAGCGGCGTCATCACGAAGAAGCCCGGGCGCCCGTCCATCTGGCGGTTGTCCAGAAACACGGTCGCATGGGATTGCCAGTGCCCCTGCAGCACCACGCGGCGGTGCAGCAGCGGCTCCAGCGCCTGGGGCTGGGCCTCAGAATCCCCCGCTACCGGCAGGGCCGCGCGCAGCGCAGCGCCGTCCGGCATCGGCAGTGCCTCGCGCTGCAGCATGGTGCTGTGGATCGCCTCCTTCTGGGCCGCGCGCGCCAGTTGCCAGCGGCCCAGCGACGCGGTCACGCCCACGCCGAGCAGGGTGGCGAGGGTGATCAGCAGGAATCGCCATGTCAGTGGCGGGGCGCGCAGGCTCACGGGATAATCCGCTCCATGAAAATCGTCATGCTGATCGCCTTTCTGGGCATTCTTGCCAGCCTGGGGTCTGCGCTGTTCTTCATGATGCGCGATGGCCGCGACGGCAAGTCCAAGACCAGCAACATGGCGCGCGCGCTGACGGTGCGCATCGGGCTGTCGGTAGTGCTGTTCATCTGTGTGCTGATCGCATGGAAGCTGGGCTACATCCACCCCACCGGCCTGCCGGTGTCTGGCTGAGAGGCCTCCCGTGTAAAAAAGGCGCCCTGCGGCGCCTTTTTTGCGTGGTGCCCGGAGCCTGCGCTCAGGTCCAGTAGACGAGCATGTACAGGCCGAGCCAGACCACGTCCACGAAGTGCCAGTACCAGGCCGCGCCCTCGAAGCCGAAGTGGCGCTCGGCCGTGAAGTGCCCCTTGCGCAGGCGCAGCGTGATGAAGAACAGCATCAGCATGCCGATGAACACGTGGAACCCGTGGAAGCCGGTCAGCAGGTAGAAGGTGGAGCCGTAGACGCCCGAGGTGAGCTTGAGGTTGAGCTCCGAGTACAGGTGGTGGTATTCATAGCCCTGCACGCACAGGAAGACGAAGCCCAGCAGCACGGTGATCCACATGAAGCGGATCGTCTTGGCACGGTGGTTCTCGCGCAGCGCATGGTGGGCGATGGTCAGCGTCACGCCCGAGGACAGCAGCAGCGCGGTGTTGATGGTGGGCAGCCAGAACGGGCCGACCGTCTGGAACGGCTCCACGATGTTGGCGGGCGAAGCCGTCGCGCCGGCGGCCACGGTGGGCCATGCCGCCTTGAATTCGGGCCACAGCAGCGCGTTGTCCAGGCTGCCCAGGGCCGGCACGGAATGCGCGCGGGCCCACCACAGCGCGGTGAAGAAGGCGCCGAAGAACATCACTTCCGAGAAGATGAACCAGGCCATGCTCCAGCGGTAGGACAGGTCGATCTTGTAGCCATAGCGCCCGCCCTCGCTCTCCTGCACCGACTGGCTGAACCACTGGTACAGCACGGCCAGCCACCAGACCAGGCCCAGGGCCAGCGAGTACATGCCCCACTGGTGCCCGTTGATCCACTGCGCCGCGCCCAGGATCACGAAGAAAAGGCCGGCAGCGGCCATCACCGGATGGCGCGACTCGGCGGGCACGAAGTAGTACGGCGTGGCGCTGGTGTGGGTTGAACTCATTTCTGCTCCTGAATCTCTCTTGTGCTCTTTGTTTTCGAATCTCGTGGCCTGCGGGCTGCTACGTGACCCAGTGGACCAGGCCGACCAGGCCCAGCACCAGCAATATGGCCGCGGCGATGCCCACCGCGACGATGTGCAGCGGGTTGAGCTGCTTCACGTCCTGGTCGAAGTCGCTGCCCTTGCGCAGGCCGATGAAGGACCAGGCCACCGCCTTCACGGTGCGTAGCAGGCCGACGCCGGCCGTGGGCCTGGAGCCCGGGGCGCTCACGAGCCGGCCTCCGGCGACACGACCAGGGCGGCGGCGCTGGCCACGGGCGCCGGCGGCGTCCTGCCGCCGACCTCGAAGAAGGTGTAGGACAGCGTGATGGTCGTCACGTCCTTGGACAGCTTGGGGTCGATCACGAAGGCCACCGGCCAGTGCTTCTGCTCGCCCGGCTCCATCGTGTACTGGTTGAAGCAGAAGCACTCCAGCTTGTTGAAGTACGGGGCCGCCTCGCGGGGCGCGTAGCTCGGAATGGCCTGCGCGGCCATGCGGCGGTTCTGCGTGTTCTGGAACTCGTACATCACCGTGGCCAACTGGCCGGGATGGACCTGCATGGAGCGCACCTCGGGCTTGAATTCCCACAGCCCGCGGGCGTTGGAGTCGAACTCCACCGTGATGGTGCGGCTGGTGTCGATCTGGCTGTTGGCCGGCACGCGCACGTTCTTGCCTGCGGTGCCGTTGCCCGGCACCTCGCGCTCGGTCAGCGCCAGGATGTTGATGCCGGTGGCCTCGCAGATGGCCCTGTACAGCGGCACCAGCACGTAGCCGAAGGCGAACATGCCGGCCGTCACGATCGCCAGCTTGCCCACCATCTTCGCGTTGTTGCCGTGCTTTGCCATAGGGGACCTTTCGTGCCGGCTAGCGGCCCAGGTAGACCATCTTGACGCAGAAACCGATGAGGAACACCAGCGCGATCGACGCCAAGATCAGCGCGAGGCGCAGGTTGCTCTTCTTCTGTTCCGGGCTCATGGCGGATGCTCCGGCTCAGCCGATCACGCGCGTGGCGGTGGCGTCGAGCTTGGGCGGGGTCTCGTAGGTATGGAAGGGCGCCGGCGAGGGCACTTCCCACTCCAGGCCTTCGGCCGCTTCCCAGGGGCGCTGCGCCGCGGGCTCGCCGCGGCCGCGCATGACCGGCAGCACGACGAACAGGAAGAAATAGACCTGTGCCAGGCCGAAGGCAAAGGCCCCCACGGATGCAATGGCGTTGAAGTCGGCGAACTGCATCGGGTAGTCGGCATAGCGGCGCGGCATGCCGGCGAGCCCGAGGAAGTGCATCGGGAAGAAGGTGATGTTGAACGAGATCAGCGACCACCAGAAGTGGATCTTGCCGCGCGACTCGCTGTACATGACGCCGGTCCACTTCGGGCTCCAGTAGTAGAAGGCCGCGAACATCGAGAACAGCGAGCCGGCCACCAGCACGTAGTGGAAGTGGGCCACCACGTAGTAGGTGTCCTGCAACTGGATGTCGATCGGCGCCATGGCCAGGATCAGGCCGGTGAAGCCGCCCATCGTGAACACGAAGATGAAGCCCACGGCGAACAGCATCGGCGTCTCGAAGGTCATCGAGCCCTGCCACATGGTGGCGATCCAGTTAAAGATCTTCACGGCCGTGGGCACCGCGATCAGCATGGTCGCGTACATGAAGAACAGTTGCCCGGTCACCGGCATGCCGGTGGTGAACATGTGGTGCGCCCACACGATGAAGGACAGGATGGCGATGGACGAGGTGGCATACACCATCGAGGCGTAGCCGAACAGCTTCTTGCGGGCGAAGGCCGGCACGATCTGGCTGATGATGCCGAAGGCCGGCAGGATCATGATGTAGACCTCGGGGTGGCCGAAGAACCAGAAGATGTGCTGGTACATCACCGGGTCGCCGCCGCCGGCCGGGTTGAAGAAGCTGGTGCCGAAGTGGCGGTCGGTCAGCGTCATGGTGATGGCGCCGGCCAGCACCGGCATCACGGCGATCAGCAGGTAGGCGGTGATGAGCCAGGTCCAGGCGAACATCGGCATCTTCATCAGCGTCATGCCGGGGGCGCGCATGTTGAGGATGGTGACGATGATGTTGATCGAGCCCATGATGGACGAGGCGCCGAGGATGTGCATCGCGAAGATGCCCGCATCCATCGACGGGCCCATCTGCAGCGTCAGCGGCGCATAGAGCGTCCAACCTGCGGCCGGCGCGCCGCCGGGCATGAAGAAGGAGCCGACCAGCATCAGCGCGGCCGGGATCATCAACCAGAAGCTGAAGTTGTTCATGCGCGCGAAGGCCATGTCCGAGGCCCCGATCTGCAGCGGGATCATCCAGTTCGCGAAGCCCACGAAGGCCGGCATGATGGCGCCGAACACCATGATCAGCCCGTGCATGGTGGTGAACTGGTTGAACAGCTCGGGGTTCACCAGTTGCAGCCCCGGCTGGAACAGTTCCGCGCGGATCAGCAGCGCGAGCACGCCGCCCACCATCAGCATGGTGAACGAGAACAGCAGGTACAGGGTCCCGATGTCCTTGTGGTTGGTCGCAAACACCCAGCGGCGCCATCCGGTGGGGGCGTGGTGGTGATCGTCGTGCGCATGGCCATCGTGCCCGTGACCGTGGGGGTCGAGTACTGCACTCATCTTGCTTTCCTTTGAAACCTGGGCGCCTGCCGATTACTTGCTGCGTTCGGCCAGCACTTCTGCGGGCTGGACGATCTGGCCGGTCTTGTTGGACCAACTGTTCTTGGAATAGGTGGCCACGGCCGCGATGTCCGTGTCGGACAGTTGCTTCCACGACGGCATGCCCTTGTCCATGCGCCCCTTGAGCAGCACGTCGATCTGCTGGTTGTGGTCGGCGGCCAGCACCACGGCCGAGCCGTCGAGCGGCTTGATCGGGCCGGCGCCCTTGCCGTTGGCCTGGTGGCAGGCGGCGCAGTTGCTGGCGTAGACCTTCTCGCCGCGCTTGAGCAGGTCCTCCAGCGTCCAGACCTTGTTCGGGTCGTCGGCCTTGGCGGCGGCCTTCTTGCGCTCGGCATCGACCCACCTGGTGTAGTCCTCGGCGGAGACGACCTTCACGTGGATCGGCATGTAGGCGTGCTCCTTGCCGCACAGTTCCTGGCACTGGCCGTAGAAGTCGCCGGTGCGCTCGGCGCGGAACCAGGTGTCGCGCACGAAGCCGGGGATCGCATCCTGCTTGATGCCGAAGGCCGGCACGGCGAAGGCGTGGATCACGTCGTTGGCCGTGGTGATGATGCGGATCTTCTTGTTGACCGGCACCACCAGCGGGTTGTCGACCTCGAGCAGGTAGTTGTCGGGCACCTTGCCCTTGGCGCCTTCGTCGGACATGACGCGCTGCTCGCTGACCAGGGTGGAGATGTAGCCCAGCCCTTCGCCTTCGCCGGTGATGTAGTCGTAGCCCCACTTCCACTGGTAGCCGGTGGCCTTGATGGTGAGGTCGGCGTTGGTGGTGTCCTTCTGCGCGACCAGCACCTTGGTGGCCGGCAGCGCCATCAGGATCACGATGACGAAGGGGACGATGGTCCAGACCACCTCCACGGTGACCGACTCGTGGAAGTTGGCCGGCTTGTAGCCCTTGGACTTGCGATGCTTCCAGATGGAATAGAACATCACGGCGAAGACGGCCACGAAGATCACGGTGCAGATCACCAGCATCATGGAATGCAGGAAGTACTGCTCTTCGGCGATCTTGGTGGCGGGAGCATGCAGGTTGAGCTGGCGGACAGCCGGGCCGCCCGGAAGATCGTTGACGGCGTACGCCGCCGTCGCAACGCCCGCGGTCGCCGCCAGCAGCAACTGGGCGAGCTTGTTGAAAGTGCGCTTCATCGTCGTCTTCTCTTGTGTAAATTGCCTCAAAACCAAACCTCCTGCCGCCGCTCGGATGGCTGCTACGCCCAGGTCACGCCGCCCGCAGCGCCATCCGGATCTCGCTGGCCAACGCCGGACGCAATTCGGGGCGCACGAAGCGCCCCACCTCCATCGACCGCCCCTGCATCGAGACCTGGATCAGCGAGCCGTCGCCGACCTTGGGCTCTATGCGCACCCACTCGCGCCGGAATTCCGCACGCTCGAGCCGGCCGCCGGTCTCGCGCTCCACCACCAGGCACGAGCCCTGCAACGAAATGTGCTCCCCGTCCGTCGCATGCCGCGCGTACACCAGGAACGCAACCCCCACCGCCACCAGTTCGAGCCATGCGAAGGGCATCACCAGGCGCGCACCGTTGACCCAGAAGAAGCTGGCGATGCCGAGCGACACCAGGCACAGCGACAGGTAGATCCACCCCAACTGGCTCGGCTTGAACGAGCAGTTGCGCCGCAGGAACCAGTGGAGGTTCTGGCCCGACACGGTGGCGAAGCGAAAGACGAGGTTCGACACTGATTGCCCAAGAAAGCCGAGGCCGCCCGCCGCTGCCCGGGACTCCTGATCATGAGGCCCGCCGCTTGACTGGAAGCCCCTGCGTTGCAGAGGAAGAATCCCAACATTCCGATAACTCTTGATTCTAGCGCGGCTTCTCCCGCGGGCCGGGTGGACGGCGCGGCCGCGTTCAGCGGCCGCGCAGCATGCGGCGCATCTCCTGCAGCGAGACGGCGCTTTCGGCGGCGAGCGGCGCGCGCGGCGCGGGCCGCAGGGCGTGGCCGTAGATGATCTCGATCTGCAGCGCCAGGCGCCCGCCCTCTTGCGGCGCGGCCAGCCGCTCGCGCAGCGCCGCCAGCAGCCGCTGCCGGAAGGCGCGGCCGCGCAGTGCCGGGAAACGCGCTGGATGCAGGTTGCGGCCGATCTCGCGCAGGTCCTGCAGCAGGCGCTCGGGGGTTTCGTAGGTGAGCGTGGTGCGCTCCATGTCCATCACCGGCTCGGCGAAGCCGGCATGCACCAGCATGTCGCCCCAGTCGTGCATGTCGGTGAACTCGGGGCCGGCCGGCGGCCAGCCAAGTTCGGCATAGAGCGCGCGCAGCGAGCGCAGCGTGTCCGGCCCGAGGCAGGAGAACATCAGGAAACCGTCGGTCGCCAGCGCCGCGTGCCAGGCGGCGATCAGCGCCTGCGGGTCGGCCGCGGTGTGCAGCGCCATGTTGGCCCAGAGCATCTGCACGCTGCCGGGCGCCAGCGCATCCCGGCCGGCCAGGAAGCGCATGGCCGGCGCCCGCCAGCGGCCCGGACGCCACCAGGGCGCCGAGAGCGCGGCGCGCGCGGCCTGGGCCTGCGCGGGCGTGGCCTCCACCACGTCGCAGGCCGCCTGGGGGAAGCGGCGCGCCAGCAGCGCATGGGTCTCGCGCCCGCCGCGCAGCGGCTGCCAGTGCGCCCAGCGCTGCGGCGTGAGCATGATCCACTGCAGGCGGTCTTCCATGCGCCGGCCGATCTCCTCGTGCAGCCAGGGCGAGGCGGCGGCGGGCGGCGCGGCTTCCCAGCGCGCGGCGGCGCGGGGGTCGATGGTGGGCGGGCGTTGTGGGGACATCGTCGGAGGCCGCCGGCGCGGCGGCCCTGGGGGCGGCGCGCAGGGTGCGGGCTCTTGGGGGTCGCCGAGTATATTGATCCGATGTTCCGCTCGCTCCTGGCCGGCGCCATGTCCCTCGCTCCCGCCCGTGCACTGCAGGCCGCGTGGGGCCGTGCGGGCGCGGCGGTGCCGGGCCGTTGCGCGGTCTGCGCCGCCTGGCCGGCGCACCCGGTGTGCGAGGCCTGCGTGCGGCGCTTTGCCCAGCCGCTGCCGCGCTGCCGCCGCTGCGCCCTGCGCGTGGCGCCCGGGGTGGAGGTCTGCGGCGGCTGCCTGCGCACGCCGCCGCCGCTCGATGCCTGCCATGCGGCGGTGGCCTATGGCTACCCCTGGGCCGCCTGCATTGCGGCCTTCAAGTTCCGCGGCGAGGCCGGCTGGGCGCGCCCGCTGGCGCTGCTGCTGCGCAGCACGCCCTGGGTCGAGCCGGCGCTGGAGGCGGCCGATCTGGTGCTGCCCATGCCGCTGTCGCCGCAGCGCCTGCGCGAGCGCGGCTTCAATCAGGCCGCGCTGCTGGCGCGCCTGTTGGCGCCGCGGCGCTGCGACGCCACGCTGCTGCTGCGGCTGCGCCCCACCGCGCGCCAGGTCGGGCTGGACCTGTCTCTTATACACATCTAAAGGGGGGGGGGGGGGGGGGGGGGGGGGGGGGGGGGGGGGGGGGGGGGGGGGGGGGGGGGGGGGGGGGGGGGGGGGGGGGGGGGGGGGGGGGGGGGGGGGGGGGGG
>NZ_JAELTO010000123.1 GCF_016428875.1 Xylophilus sp. ASV27 | reverse complement strand
CAGCGCCACGTGGCGACGTCGATCACGACACTGCGTCATCGACTGAGCTACCAACTGATCGCTCGTCTCGGGCAGTGCCCATGCTGCGGAAGGGCAAGCGCAAAGCATCTTTTATGACACAGTAAGATTAAGGCTTGCGAGGCTCACCCTCGGTGCGGAAATACGACGCCGCCCGTTCCGGCGTCACATTGGGCAGCAAGGTATCAACGGGGGAGAACTTGCACTGGAAGTTGCCCCCCTGCCAGGCGAAGCCTGATGCCCTGATTCCAGCCCAGAAAAGCGCTAAATCCTTGTCTCCTGTGCATAGCAGAAGCCGTTCGCGTGGGAACAGCGCGAACAGATACATCAGGATTTCCAGGGAACGCAGATCGGCCAGCGCGTTGTATGCCAGCTCTGTCGAATAGTTAGGTTCCGTCAGCTTCAGCAACTTCTTGGCCGGGCTTTTCCCGTTCGGGATCGCCGCCGCGCTCAGCGCGGCGAGAACGACCATCGAACGCCTCGGGACGCCACACTCATCGGCAACGGCTAGCACGTCATCCCAAACCGCTGGAAGCCGACGCGCTCCGACGTTTCCGTGGAGCTTCGGGGCCAGACGCATGAGGAACTCCTGCTTGCGTGCCATGCCGGCCTGCGTGTCGTTGATGATGCCCATGATGCCCCGCAGACTTTCCTTGCCTGCCGGCACCAGCTCTGCCTTAGGCAGCGCTGCCTTGATCTTGGCGCAGGCCCACTCGAATTGCTGTTCGACGACATCCGGGGTTGGGTTCTTCCGCAGATTGCCTTCCAGCGCAAAAAGCAATGGATTGATACGAATGTGCTGATCCGCAAAAAAATCGAGGAAGTCATCATTTGCCCCCTCTGTCTTCTTACCATCGAGAAAACGCCCGATCAGCTCGGTAATGGTGCAGCGATCTGGCATGACGACCATTCCCTCCTGCAGGGCCAGCCCCGAAGGCAGCCAGCCTCCTTTAACCAAGCCAATGGTCCTTGACGAGTAGATGCTTTCAAGCACAGCGTTGCCGCTGGCGAACTTCTCGACAGTGATCTCCGGGATCGTGCTTTCGAGAACACGCGCATCGTTCCAGCGCAGAGGAATGGCTACCTTTTCGAGTTTTTGATGGATGAGGTCGGAATACTGAAGTGCCTGAAATTCCACACCCAGGAATGATGCGCTACATCCTGTAGGCCTGCCCGTTTCTTCGCTGACCTCCACGTACTTCAGCACTTTCCCATTCAAGGGTTCCGGTTCCTTGATCAAGGTCGGCCGCTTCGCAGGGGTCTTACGCGGTTTTTCTGGCAGCGGCGTTTCCAGGGCTTTCTGCAAGTCCTGCGCTGAAAAAATCTTGCTGTACCGATCGGCAATTCGAGAAGCCAGACGCTGACATGCGCCGTCGTCACATGACGCCGCGGCTACGCGGTCGGGAAAAGCATTGACTTCAGGCCAGTTCCGCAGGCCAGGCACAGCCGCAACCAGATCAAGCGCCTGGCCATGCTGCAAGGAAATGCGGTGTTGTTTGAGGTGTTCACGCAAACGCTGTGCGAACACCTTGAGGTTCGAGGTATCCATGCTGATCTCTTTCGAGTGTTGGCCCGGTGCACGCATTGCGGGCCGCCCAAGGGATCAAACATGATTTGGGGAGGCGCGATTGCCCCGTCTTCGTCGTACCTCGAAAGGCGCGTGCGGCAGGTGACGGAAACCTACGGAATAGGATAACACCATACTGCTCGCGTGCTTCCAGCGAAGTGTTTGCGTTCCGTCGTTGAGCTCGCGGGCTGCGCCCCATGCCTCGTGCCGAGTCAGAGCCATCCGGCTTGGATCCCTAACGCCTCCGTCCCTTGACGGCCTACGCGCTGCGCTTGCCGCAAAAAAACCCGAGTTTGCGTTGGGCGGAGTGTGGGTGGTCTTGCTGTTCCCTTCACCGTATCGCGGCATTCTCGTTGCCAAGGGCTGCGCGCGCTCGGTTGCAAATCGAGCAGCGTAAGACGCACAACGAATAGTTCCGCGCCGATCAGCAAGTGACCACTACTCCCAAGGCGCAGTGCCTGTGGGGGGATGCTCTTGATAAAGTGGGGCGATTGTCTGCCCCGTTATTGCCGGTTGATTCTCGGGCGGCAAGGATCCCCGCACAATGGCAATGCGATTCTTGAGACTTGCTGCCGGAGTCTTGTGGAAACGTCCAAGCTGGCCCACACGCTGCGCAGCCTTGTTGGCAAGATCCCAAAGTTCCTCCGCGTTTACGCCATCTGCGGCAGCAATCTCTAATTGCCGAACCTGAGTCCGGACTTGAGATCGTTTTTTTGGACTCAACGACGGTTTGCGGTTCACGATCAACTTCGTCGCGATCATGGGCTTCGAAGCCGAGAATACTTCATGCTTCTTGCGGCTTGCCCTCAAGCCGTGCTGAGCAAGCATCCCATAGACCTGGGCAATAACCCAAGTCTGCGTCTCCTTGTCCAAATGTGTTGCAGCCGACATCACCATGTCGTCTACATAGCGGGAATAGGTAATGCCTCGTTGAGCGAGCTTCGCATGCAGCAAGGGTTCATACCGCCACATCACGAGATTCGCCAGAAACGAACTCGCAATGCTGCCTTGGGGAAAGCTGCCGTCCTTGGTTGTGAGCTGCGTCAGGAGCTTGGCAACTTCAGGTGCAAATCCGAAGAAACTGCACCACACATCCTCAACATAGGCCGCACTGACAGACGGGAAGAACCCTTTCACGTCTTCGCAGATCAGTATCTGCTTATCCTTGTGGAGCGATGCATTGGTGACGTAGTCGCGCCCCTTCAAGCTTCCCTGTAGGTATTCGGGAAAGTCCACCTTGGGGAAGATATTGAGCTTCAGGCGCTTGTGAATTTCCTTAAGCGGCCCCATTGCGTCGAATGTCTGCCTGGTCGATCCTGGCTTAGGCTTTACCGTACGCCACATGCCGTTGGCTCGCTCGGCCAGTTCCACCAATGCTTTGGCGTCCCAACGAAGGCCGCGGGCCAGCGCAGCAATGCTTCGGATTGGGCTAGCCCGATATCTCGGTTTGATCAGGAAGAGGTCCATTCAGAAGCTCCAGTGCCGTGATGGCCAGTTGGCCAGCGAGGTCTCGATTCAACTGTCCCAGTTCTCCTTCTTCCGCCCCCAAAAAGAAAAGAATCTCTACGGGCATCACGAGCGCAGCGGCAATCCGTTGAATAGTGGACAAGGGTGGATCGCGCCGGCCACGCTCAAGAAGCGAGAGGTAGGACACCGAAATACCAGCCCGCGTCGCCAGCGCAGCTTGTGAAAGCTTGCGCTTTGATCTAGCGAGCTGAATGGCTTGTCCGATGTTCATATGCAAATCTCAAAAAACAAAGAATGGGCTTGGGGTGCCCATGACGGCCTCACAGCCAGTCTCGGATATTCGTCACGATGGTGACGAACGCCGCGATGGCCTGGAGGACGCGCAGCTTCAGCGTTTCCGCATCTACTGCACCCTGGGGGTGGTCACGAAGCTGCTCCAGCGTCGAGATTGCACCGTCCAGTTCCTTCATAGCACCAGTGTCGAGTTGGCTTCTGCATGCATCGCGGGCCTTCTTCAAGCCGTTGATGTGGTTTTCCAAGATTTGTTTGTCCATTCGGACCTCCTTTACACAAGGCACCGTGCCCTGCTTCCCCCGTTTCAAGGCAGCGCCGTAAAGGAGCCAACTCGACACCAACCAAGCCCATCACAGTTGCACGCTGCTGGCTCAACCTTCCCCCGCAGAGCTGGAAGCCTTACTGGACTTCGCGCTCCGCAGTTTGTGTCGTCCTGCTGGTCGCCGTTAGCTGAGCCAACTGCGCCGCGTTACAAGCCACGCACACTGTCTGCGTAGCGGACTTCATCAACTGAAGCCCTGATCACTGAGCCTTTGCCTTTTCGGGTCAGAAATAACAAATCTTTTGAACCGCAGCAGCACGATCACATGCTGCCGTGACTGCATCATAAACACTATTCAATCTGAAATTTGACTGTCAGTACGTTTTAGTTGTAACCAACTGTCGAGCGAAGTTAGACGACTGCGCGAGGTTCCTCACACCCAATCAACCTCGGTATACGTGGCTTCAGAAGCGATTCAGGACACGGCTGCTCCCACTCCGCAGTCTGGGCGTCCCCGGCCACCTGGGAGATGGCCGGTCGCGCTGTCGTGCTGCGCATCGAGCCCCCTGCGGGGTCTCGCCCCATTCGGGCTTCCATCGTTCCCTCGCTTCGCTCGGCTGACGCCTCCGGCCCGGCTTCCAGCTTCGGGCCTGCGCGCTTCGCTTGCTGTGCGGTCAGCGTGTGGAGGGGCCGTTGCCATGTCCAGCCGTCTTCCCTGACTTCATCACCTTGTCCGCGACTGTAGCCCGCTCCCGTGTGCCATCAAGGCGCGCAGGGCCGTGTCCTCGGCTACGCCTGCGGGCCGCACCAACCCTGCGCTTTCCTCCTTGACGGCCCCCGTCCGCGCGCTCCTCACCGTCGCGGGCGATGAACTCAGGAAAGACGGTGGCAACAGGGCCAACCGGGTTCCTCGTGCCGACCGCACCGAACAGCCGAAAGGCTGGGCTCCGAATCTAGGAATCCGGTGTGCGCTTTCTTCAACAGCCAAGTCAGGAGAACGACATGCTTGCAACCCGTTTCGCTTCCCATTCCCCCGCGCTGCGCAGCGACACCCCGCTGTCCGATGATCAGATTCACCGCGTGGCCCCGTCCATCTTTGCGGATGCCCCGCATGAGAGCCGTTCGCAGCGGTACGCCTATATCCCCACGGCGGCGGTTCTGACCGAACTTCGCAAAGAAGGGTTCCAGCCCTTCATGGTGACGCAAACCCGCGTGCGCGATGAAGGCAAGCGCGAACACACCAAACACATGCTGCGCCTGCGCCATGCCAGCCAGATCAATGGCGCGGAGGCTAACGAAATCGTGCTGCTGAACTCGCACGATGGCACGAGCAGCTATCAGATGCTGGCGGGTGCCTTCAGATTCGTCTGTGCCAATGGGCTGGTGTGCGGCGACACCTTTGCCGATGTTCGCTTGCCTCACAAAGGCGACGTGACGGGCCAAGTCATCGAAGGCGCTTTCGAGGTGCTGCGCGGCTTTGACCGGGTGAAGGAATCGCGTGACCTGATGCGCGGCATCACCTTGGACGATGGCGAATCGGAGGTGTTCGCACGCGCCGCGCTGGCCCTCAAGTACGACGACCCGGACAAGCCCGCGCCTGTCACGGAATCTCAGATTCTGATGCCGCGCCGTTTCGAGGATCGCCGCCCGGATTTGTGGTCGGTTTTTAACCGCACGCAAGAAAACCTCACAAAAGGTGGCCTGTCCGGGCGCAGCGCCAACGGCCGCAGGCAGCAGACCCGCCCTGTGCAAGGCATTGATTCTGACATTCGTCTGAACCGCGCCCTGTGGCTGCTGGCCGACGGCATGCGCGCCCTCAAAGCCTGAACCGTTCCCCCGCCGGAGGGGAGGTTCCCCTCCATTTCCTTGTTTCACTCGATTGGAGTCCACCATGAACGCCGTTACCACTACCGAAGCCCGCGCCGTCAGCACCGCCGCCAACGTGCTGCAAGCCGCCGACCCGAGCAAGCACATGATTCTGGTGCCGCTGTCGCGGCTGGTGTTGCGCCCCACGGGCCGCGACGTGCGCAAGACTACCCCGCGTATGTCTGCCCCTCAGTTGGCCGCTTCTATCCAGCGCGTGGGCCTGCTGCAAAACCTGATCGTGATTGCATCCGCCGATGGCGAGCATTACGAGGTGGTGGCCGGTGGCCGACGCCTCGCAGCCCTCAAGCTGCTGGCGAAGAAGCACCGCATCGCCAAGGATTGGGAAGTGCCTTGCCTGCGCGTGGCCGATGGCACGGCCCGCACCGCCAGTCTCACCGAGAACGTGCAGCGCGAAGCCATGCACCCGGCAGACCAGTTTGAAGCCTTCGCGGCACTGGTGGCCGAAGGCCGACCCATCGAGGACATTGCGGCGGATTTCTCTGTCACGCCGCTGGTGGTGCAGCGCCGCTTGAAGCTCGCCAATGTATCGCCGCGCTTGATGGCCGACTACCGGGCCGATGCCGTCACGCTCGACCAACTCATGGCGCTGGCCGTGACCGACGATCATGCTTCACAAGACGCCGCGTTCTACGATGCGCCGCAGTGGCAGCGCAGTCCGTCCGCCTTGCGTGACCGTTTGACGGAACGCGAGATTGACGCCTACCGCCATCCGCTGGTGCGCTTCGTCGGGCTGGACGCCTACGAGCAGGCGGGCGGCGGTATTCGCCGTGACCTGTTCGCGGAAGGCGATGCGGGCGTGTACCTCAACGATGCCGCATTGCTGGAACGGCTGGCACTGGACAAGCTGGCGGGCATCGCTGCCACCGTCCGCACTGAGGGATGGGCCTGGGTGGATGCCGCGCCCGCCGCCACGTATGCCGACCTGCAAACCTTCCAGCGTGCTCCGAGGGAGCGCCGCGAGCCGAACAAGCGCGAAGCGCAGCGCATCGAGAAGCTGCAAGCCAAGATGCAGGAAGTAGCCGAAGCGGTGGATGCCGCGATGGACGCCGAGGACGAAGACAAGGCCGACGCGCGGCAAGAAGAAGGCGAACGGCTGGGCGAGCAGCTGCAGGCATTGGAGGATGGCCTGCTGGACTATGCCCCGAACGTGAAGGCCGCAGCCGGTGCCATCGTCACCATCGACCGCAACGGGCAGGCCGTGATTCATCGCGGGCTGCTGCGCGAGGCCGAGGCCAAGGCGTTGCGCACGCCGGAGCGGCTGCCCCAAGGGTTCGGCAGCGTGGAAGGTGAAGCCGAGAACGACGAGCACCCCAAGGCCGCAGCGATTTCCGACCGGCTGGCCCAACGTTTGAGCGCCCACCGCACGCCGCGCTGCAAATCGAAGTGGCCCGCCATCCGCAAGTGGCACTGGCTACGCTGGTGCATGGCATGGTGCAGGCCGTCTTGCAGGAACGCCACTACGGGCACGACCTGCCGCTGGGCGTGCGCCTGACGGTGCAAGGCCGACTGGAAGGCATGGCCCCGGACTGGCCGGAATCACCCGCTGCCGTGGCGCTGCGCGAGATGCAACAGGTAGCCGGGCAAGCCTTGCCCGAGGACAGCGCCGAACTGTTCTCCGCGCTGCTGGCGATGGAGCAAGGCGAACTGGTCAAGCTGCTGGCCGTGTGCGTGGCGTCCACGGTGGACGTGGTGACGCCGCGTGCCACGGCGCATCAGCCCGGTGCGGAACTGGCGCAGGCCGTGGGCCTCGACATGGCCGCATGGTGGAAGCCGAGCGCGGAAGGCTATTTCAAGCACGTTCCGAAGGCCGTGATCCTGGATGCCGTGGGCGAGTTCGCGCCGGATACGGTCAACCGGCTGGCGAAGCTCAAGAAGGCCGACATTGCCAGCGAGGCCGAGCGACTGGCGAACGGAACGGGTTGGATGCCTGCCATCTTCAAGGCGGTAGGCGCGCAGGCGGATGCTCCCGAGGATGGGCCGCAGGATACGGCGCAGGACGGCGCGGAAGAAGCCGCCACCGTGGCGGATGAACCCGCCGAGGCATTGACCGCTTGACCCTCACCGCAGCACAGCGCCCGGAGCCATCCGGGCGCTGGCTTGCACGGTGCCAGTCCATGCCCGCCGACAACCCCACCCCAAGCCGCCCGCGTATGGCGGCAATATATGCCATCGGTACGGTACGCGCCCGCCGTTGGCACGGCGAGGGCGATGTGCGCGGCTACCGTTCGCCTTCGGGCAGGACGGCCCGCGCCGTCCTCACGGACATTCATCCCATGACAGGCCACGCCTTGGCCGCGTGCCGTGTGGTGGATCATCGAGACGAAGGAATAACCGGGATCAGCCAAGATGCCACGCCGATTGGCATGGCAAGAATGGCGCTTCCACATGTCTTTTAATTGACAACCAGTTTCCTATATGGGAAACTGGTTGTCAATCTTGGAGATGCTATGCGACGAACAAAATCTCAGCAATTGACCAACATCATCCTGACGGTATTCCGGCTCAATGGTGCGCTGGCTTCCTGGGGGGATGCCTTTGGTTCCACCGAGGGACTCACCAGCGCTCGCTGGCAGATGCTGGGGGCCTTGGCATTGGCCGGGCAGCCACAGACGGCCCCGCAGGTGGCGACACGCATGGGCTTGACCCGGCAAGGCGCGCAAAAGCAGCTCAATCTGCTGGCCGCCGATGGCTTGGTCGAGTCGCATCCCAACCCCCGGCACCAGCGCTCGCCGCTGTTCGTGCTGACGCGGCAAGGGCAGCAGGCCTATGCCAGCGTCGATGAACGCTGGCGCGCACATGCGCAGCGGGTGGCAGTCGCGTTTTCGCCGGCGGATTTGGATGCCGTGGGCGAGGTGCTGACCGCGTTGGTGCAAACCTATACGTCCGAGGAGCCCGATCATGAAGCGTAAAGTGCATCTGGTTGCCGCCGTGTTGGCGCTGCTGTTCCTGGCGGTGTTCTGGTCGTCCACGGTCGTGGCGGAGTTGTTTCTGTCCGCCGCCGCCGTGGCGACCGTGAAGCAGGCGATTGCCTGGGCGCTGCTGGGCTTTGTGCCGGTAATGGCTGTCACCGGAGCCAGCGGCTTTTCGATGGGCGGCAAGAGCAAACACCCAACGATCACGGCCAAGCGCAAACGCATGCCGGTCATTGGCGGCATCGGACTGCTGGTGCTGGCACCTGCGGCGGTCTTTCTGGCCCAGCGGGCGCAGGCTGGGGTGTTCGATGGCGTCTTCTATGGCGTGCAGGCGCTGGAGTTGGTGGCGGGAGCTGTCAATCTGGTGCTCATCGGGCGCAACTTCCGCGATGGATGGAATATGCGGCGGCGCAAGCGTTCATCCGACTGAATTCATTCTTGGCGGAAAACTTTGGGCGGCTGGCGCATCGCGCCACCGGGCTTTGCGGGTTGCGCCCCGTGCCGTCTTGGCCGTCACGCCTGCGGCGCTGCGCGCTGACGCTTGCTCCAGGGGACAGTCCTGCGGGCTATCCCCGTCGCGCGGCGCTTGCCCCCCGGCACGGTACGTGCCCGCTGCTGGCACGACGATGGCGACGTGCGCGGCTACCGCCCGCCCTCGGGCTGGACGGTCCGCGCCGACCTCACGGACATTCATCCCATCACGGGCCGCGCCTTGGCGCGTGCCGTGTGGTGGATCATCGAGACGAAGGAATAACCCGAACAGCACCGCGCCCTGGGCGCGGTGAAAAGCAAATCCGGGCGCGGCAGTGGCCGCGCCCGGTGTTCAAGGCCAACAGCCGAATCAGAACGCCGCCGCCTTCGCTATGACTCAGGCGGCGGCGTTGACGGCATCGCTTTCGGCACGATGCCCGTGGGCACCGACTTGTCGCCAGTGCCATGCAATATGCGGGCGAGACGCCCGGCAATGGAAGGCCCGCACGGGCCTGCCTGACGCAAGCGTGATGCCGATGTGGCTCCATCAGGTTTTGACGCTATGGAACACTCTCGGGCTATGAGCATCCGAACAACCTTGAAGACCTGGGCCAAGCGCATCAAACGTGATGGCGTGACGCTGTGGTTTGCCGGCAAGCACCCCGGAACGCCGTGGTATGCCAAGGCCCTCGGGCTGTTCGTGGTGGCCTATGCGCTGAGCCCCATTGATTTGATTCCAGACTTCATCCCGGTGCTGGGGTATCTGGACGATGTGATTCTGTTGCCGGTGTTGATCTGGTTGACCGTCAGGCTGCTGCCGTCTGATGTGCTGGCGGAATGCCGCGTGCAGGCCGATGCGTGGATGCAAACGGAAGGGGCCAAGCCGAGAAGCCGATTCGGGGCGGTGATGATCGTGTGCGTGTGGCTGGCCGTGGGGGTGGGCTTGTGGTTCTGGCTCCAGCCGCATCTTTAGTTTTTCCCTGATGGCCGATTGAACGGCCTGGGCGTGTCGGCGCACAGCGCCGCCGGGCTATTGGGCTTTGCCCCGCGCCGACTTCGCCGTCACGGCCATTCGGCGGCTATCCCTCACGCCTTCGCGCCTGCGGCGCTGCGCGCTTCGCTTGCCTCCGGGGGATCGGCGCCAGGCCCATCCCCGCCGCGCGATGCTTGGCGCCCCTAGGGAGAGCCGAACCGGCAGCGCCGGATCGGCCTGAACAGCGCCCCGTCGCAATGGGCAGGGTACGGCAGATACGCCGTGGCTTGCTGCGGCAGGTTGTATGAATGGGTGCCGCCCTCGACGCTGGCGGGTCTCGCCCATCACGTCACGAAGGATGGTTCACGGACACGATACCCAGCCTCGCCATGGCGCTTTCATCCCACACTTCAAGTACAGCGCCGCAAGGTGCGGCGAGGCGTTCTCGCGCTGGTCATATGCGGTGTCGCATGTGACGGGCGGGCGAAGCAGCGTTAGGGCGACGCTGAACAAGTCCCCGCGCTGGCGCGCGCCCTGGCGTGGGATGGGATGCAAGGCGCAAACCGCAGCCATGGCGAGGATTTGCAACGCCGCAGACCGCCCACGGCAGGGATGCGCGACGCGCGGGGGACTTGTTCAGCGTTGCCTTAGGTCCCTCTGTCATTACGGCAAACCTCTGAGCCGATCCGCAACGTAGGGCGCAGCCGCGGTGACCAGTAAAACGACCGGCCAGATGTTGCCATCCTTGAACGTGTAGGCCTCCAGAATGGTGGCCCACGGCTTGCCCTGAAACCGACCGAATGAAATCTCGAAGACGAGGGTGAGGGCCAGCCAAAATACGCCGATCCCGATGCGTTGCGCTGGCCGGTGAGCCCCCAGCCATGGCAAGGCAAGAAAGGTAATGACCAGAATCAAGGCGGACAGCAGTACGCCACTCAGAAAGAATCCGGGAGCCTTGCCGAGATGAGGGATGAGAACACCTTCACGCAGGGCGCCGTTGGCAACGGCGCAAAAGAGGATGACGAGCCAAATGGTGAGTGACTTTGTTATGAGTGCCATTGCCAGTCCAATAGCGATTGATGCTCCAGTTCAGCAGCGGACCGATTCAAGCTCCCCGTCAGCTGCAATCCCGTCTCCAGCTTACGCTTGTTCGACCAGGCTGGCTCGCATCTGACTACGGCACACTGTCTTCCTTCGCCACCGCTTCCAGCTCCCGCCGCACCTGTGCAAGAAGCTGCTCGGCCTGTTTCTGGCTCTTCCCCGCATAGGCCAGCGTCAGCAGCGTGAGCGGGTGCACTTCCATGACCTCGCACAGCTCGGCCAGCTTGTTCAAGGTCGGGCTTTTGAGGTCGCGCTCCAGCGAACTCATGTAGGTGCGGCTGGACACGTCCGAGAAGGCTTCCTGACTCAGACCCCGTGCCTTGCGGATGGTCTTCAATGCCTCCGACAATGTGTGTTTCGCTGCCAATCTTGGATCTCCCTGAAATCCAAGATGACATCTGATTGCGCTCTTTAGGGCTACAACCTATAGTGTTCGCTTTTGCTGGTTTGCCGCTTTTGTTCTTTTACGGAAATCCGCATTGGTGGATTCCCACACAAGCACAGAACCGCATCCGTGGTTTTCTTTGAATCCGCCAAAGTGGCTTTACGCTTTCACGCTTTTGCGGATTCGTGCAATGAAGGGAATTGTCGTGAACCCACTCATCACCGACGAGGAACGCACACAACTGCTGACCCACGGCCAGGCCCGCGCCGCCGGTCAGGCCATCGACCCGCTGCCCGTGGTGCGGCTGTTCACGCCGGACGCCCATGCCACCTGGCTGCTGGCCGCGCTCAATCCCACTGACGGCGACTCCGCTTGGGGAGTTATGGACGTGGGCATTGGCATGCCCGAGTTAGGGCAACGCTGAACAAGTCCACCACTGGCGGCTCGAATGCGTTGTGATCCGATGAAGCAACAGACCCTGGCAGCAGCGGCCGATCAAGAGGCCGGATTCGAGCAATACCGCCGCCCCACCCGACGCGA
>NZ_JAELTO010000122.1 GCF_016428875.1 Xylophilus sp. ASV27 | reverse complement strand
CCCCCCCCCCCCCCCCCCCCCCCCCCCCCCCCCCCCCCCCCCCCCCCCCCCTTTTTAGATGTGTATAAGAGACAGCCCTCGGCCTCCAGCACCAGCACCACCGAGCCCTGCTTGACCTTGTCGCCGACCGCGACCTTGAGCTCCTTGACCACGCCGGCCTGGCTCGAGGGAATCTCCATCGAGGCCTTGTCCGATTCGACGGTGATCAGCGATTGCTCGGCCTTGACCGTATCGCCCACCTTCACCAGCACTTCGATCACCGCGACTTCGTCGAAATCGCCGATGTCCGGTACTTTCACGTCCACTGTTGCCATGTCGCTTGTCTCCCGCCCTCAGGCGCAGTTGATCCGTTTGCGTTACGCGTGGAGCGGGTTGATCTTGTCGGCGTTGATGCCGTACTTCTTGATCGCCTCGGCCACCTTGGCGGCCGGCAGCGCGCCGTCCTCGCTGAGCGCCTTGAGCGCGGCCACCACGATGTAGTGGCGGTTGATCTCGAAATGCTCGCGCAGTCTGCTGCGGAAGTCCGAGCGGCCGAAGCCGTCGGTGCCCAGCACCTTGTAGCTGCGGCCCTTGGGGATGAAGGGGCGGATCTGCTCGGCGTAGGCCTTCATGTAATCGGTCGATGCCACCACCGGGCCTTCGCTGGCCGAGAGTTGCTGCGTGACGAAGGGCAGCCTCTGGGTTTCCAGCGGATGCAGCAGGTTCCAGCGCTCGGCCTCCTGGCCGTCGCGGGTCAGTTCGTTGAAGCTCGGGCAGCTCCACACGTCCGCGGCGATGCCCCAGTCGGCCAGCAGCAGTTCCTGGGCGAAGAAGGACTCGCGCAGGATGGTGCCCGAACCCAGCAGCTGCACCCGCAGGCCGCTCTGGGGCTTCTTCTGGCCGGCCTGGCACAGGTACATGCCCTTGATGATCTGCTGCTCGGTGCCGGGCGTGAGGCCGGGCATGGCGTAGTTCTCGTTGAGCAGGGTGATGTAGTAGAAGACGTTTTCCTGCTCCTGCACCATGCGGCGCAGGCCGTCCTGCATGATCACGGCGACTTCGTGGGCGAAGGTCGGGTCGTAGCTCACGCAGTTGGGAATGGTGTTGGCCAGGATGTGGCTGTGGCCGTCCTCGTGCTGCAGGCCTTCGCCGTTGAGCGTGGTGCGGCCCGAGGTGCCGCCCAGCAGGAAGCCGCGCGCCTGCATGTCGCCCGCGGCCCAGGCCAGGTCGCCGATACGCTGGAAGCCGAACATCGAGTAGTACACGTAGAACGGGATCATGATCCGGTTGCTCGTGCTGTAGCTGGTGGCCGCGGCGATCCAGCTGCTCATGCCGCCGGCCTCGTTGATGCCTTCCTGCAGGATCTGGCCGGCCTTGTCCTCGCGGTAGTACATGACCTGGTCCTTGTCGACCGGGGTGTACTGCTGGCCATGCGGGTTGTAGATGCCGATCTGGCGGAACAGCCCTTCCATGCCGAAGGTGCGGGCCTCGTCCACCAGGATGGGCACCACGCGCGGGCCGATGTCCTTGTCGCGCAGCAACTGCGTGAGGAAGCGCACGTAGGCCTGCGTGGTCGAGATCTCGCGGCCTTCGGCCGTGGGTTCGAGCACCGCCTTGAAGGTCTCCAGCGCGGGCGCGGTGAAGCTCTCGTCGCTCTTGACGCGGCGGTGCGGCAGGTAGCCGCCCAGGGCCTTGCGGCGCTCGTGCAGGTAGCGCATCTCCGGCGTGTCGTCGGCCGGCTTGTAGAACGGCAGGTCGGCGATCTTGCTGTCGGGGATCGGGATGTTGAAGCGGTCGCGGAAGGCCTTGATGTCCTCGTCGCCGAGCTTCTTGGTCTGGTGCACGGTGTTCTTGCCCTCACCGATCTTGCCCATGCCGAAGCCCTTGACGGTCTTGACCAGCAGCACGGTGGGCTGGCCCTTGTGCGAGTTGGCCGCATGGAAGGCCGCGTAGACCTTCTGCGAGTCGTGGCCGCCGCGGCGCAGGTTCCAGATCTCGTCGTCGCTCATGTGCTCGACCATCTTCAGCGCGCGCGGATCGCGGCCGAAGAAATGCTTGCGCACGTAGGCGCCGTCATTGGCCTTGAACGACTGGTAGTCGCCGTCGTTGCACTCCATCATGATCTTCTTGAGCACGCCGTCCTTGTCCCTGGCCAGCAGCTCGTCCCAGCCCTTGCCCCAGATCAGCTTGATCACGTTCCAGCCCGAGCCGCGGAATTCGCCCTCCAGCTCCTGGATGATCTTGCCGTTGCCGCGCACCGGGCCGTCCAGGCGCTGCAGGTTGCAGTTGATGACGAAGATCAGGTTGTCGAGGTTCTCGCGCGCGGCCAGGCTGATCGCGCCCAGGGATTCGACCTCGTCCATCTCGCCGTCGCCGCAGAACACCCAGACCTTGCGGTTCTCGGTGTTGGCAATGCCGCGCGCATGCAGGTACTTGAGGAAGCGCGCCTGGTAGATCGCCATCAGCGGCCCCAGGCCCATGGACACCGTGGGGAACTGCCAGAACTCGGGCATCAGCTTGGGATGCGGGTAGCTGGACAGGCCCTTGCCGTCCACCTCCTGGCGGAAGTTCAGCAACTGCTCTTCCGAGATGCGGCCCTCGAGGTAGGCGCGGGCGTAGATGCCGGGCGAGACGTGGCCCTGGATGTACAGGCAGTCGCCGCCGTGGTTCCCGTTCTCGGCGTGCCAGAAATGGTTGAAGCCGGCCGCGAACATGTTGGCCAGCGAGGCGAAGGAGCCGATGTGGCCGCCCAGGTCGCCGCCTTCGGGCGGATGCAGGCGGTTGGCCTTGACCACCATGGCCATGGCGTTCCAGCGCATGTAGGCGCGCAGGCGGCCCTCCAGCTCAAGGTTGCCGGGGCAGCGCGCCTCCTGCGAGGGCTCGATGGTGTTCACGTAGCCGGTGTTGGCCGAGAACGGCATGTCGATGCTGCTCTGGCGCGCGTGCTCCAGCAGTTGCTCGAGCAGGAAGTGGGCGCGCTCGGGGCCTTCGGCCTGGATCACGGCCGACAGCGCGTCGGTCCATTCGCGGGTTTCCTGCTGATCGGAATCTTGGGCCGCGCGCGCAGCGGCGCCGGACAGGTCGTCAGGGAGGGCGGACATGTTTTGTCTCCAGTGGCGCGCCGCGTTAGGCGCTGGTCAGTGGGCACGCCGGATCGGCGCGTAACCGCAGTGTCGCACACTTTCTCATCATTTCAAATGGCGCTTTTCAATTCCACATTAAGGAATATGATGCTGCGCCGCACAAAGGGGCTTTTCGCCGGCCTACACTCCGGCCATGCCGTTTTCCACCTCCCGCGGGCGCAACGGCGCCTTCAACCGCCTGGGCGCCGTGTGGCGACTGTGGTGGCGACGGCAGTCGCCTACGCGGCAGGACCGCCTGGCCATGCTGGCGCCGCTGGCCGCGGTGCTGCTGTTCCTGGCCGCGATCATCTCGGCCTTCTGGTACCTGCGCGTGGAGGAAATCGACCGCGAGCACGAGGCCGTGCGCCGTGACGTGGAATACACGCAGCAGCGCATGCGCCTGCGCCTGCTGGAGCGGCAAGAGCAGTTGATGCGCATCGCGCGCGACATCTCCAACGGCGAAGTGGACGAGCAGGAGTTCACCAGCCGGGCCGAATCGCTCATCAGCCAGTTCCCCGAGGTTCAGGCCCTGACCTGGATCGACGAGCGCCGCCGCGTGCTGGCCAGCCATGCGGCGCCAACGCTGCCCAGCAGCCAACTGCGCACGCTCGGCGAAGTCCTGCGCCCGGGCGAGACCGAAGGCGTGTTCAGCCTGGCGCGCGACCTGCAGCAGCCGGTCTATTCGCAGCCCATCGGCGGGCAGGACGCCTCCACCTTGCTGCAACTGCAGATTCCGCTGACCACGCAGGGCCACTTCGCCGGCGTGGTGCTGGGCGAATACTCGATCGATGGGCTGCTGCGCTACGGCGCCCCGAGCGAAGTGCTGGCGCGCTATGCGGTCACGCTGCGCGACGGAAGCGACCGCCTGCTGGCGGGTAACGGCCTGCCCGAGCGCGAGGGCGCCAAGCGCCTGGTGCCCTGGGCGTCGCGCTCGATCGATTACGAAGTCCCGGTGTCGCCGGTCGGCAATGGGCTGGTGATCCATGCGCAGGCCTACCGCACCTCGCTGGGCGTGGTGGGCAGCGGCTTCTTCTGGCTGGTCAGCGCGCTGAGCGCCATGACCGCGTGGATGCTGATCGCCACCTGGCGCCATACCCGCCGCCGCGTGCAGGCGCAGGAGGCGCTGATGGCCGAGACCAACTTCCGCCGCGCCATGGAGAACTCGGTGCTCACCGGCATGCGCGCGCTCGACATGGAAAGCCGCATCACCTACGTAAACGCGGCCTTCTGCCAGATGACCGGCTGGAGCGAGAGCGAACTGGTCGGGCAGAAGCCGCCCTACTCCTACTGGCCCGAGGAAGACCACCAGATCCTGGCCGCGCGGCTGCGCGACGAGCTGAGCGGCCACCACATTCCGGGCGGCTTCCAGGTGCGGGTCAAGCGCAAGTCCGGCAGCATCTTCGATGCGCGGCTCTACGTGTCGCCGCTGATCGACCCGCGCGGCCAGCAGACCGGCTGGATGACCTCGATGACCGACATCACCGAGCCCAACCGCATCCGGGCGCAACTGTCGGCCTCGCACGAGCGCTTCACCATCGTGCTGGAGGCGCTGGACGCCTCGGTGTCGGTCGCCCCGCTGGGCAGCAAGGAACTGCTGTTCGCCAACAAGCTGTACCGCCAGTGGTTCGGCACCGACACCACCGGCCACCTGCAGATGGTGGCGCAGGCCGGCGTGCCGCAGGGCGGCCAGGAAGACACGATGGACGACGTGGACGACCTGGCCGGGCTGCCCACCGAAAGCCTGACCATGGCGCAGACGGAGAACGCGGAAATCTACCTGCCCGGCCTGGGCAAATGGCTGGAGGTGCGCTCGCGCTACCTCAACTGGACCGACGGCCGCCTGGCGCAGATGGTGATCGCCACCGACATCACGCCGCGGCGCCATGCGGAGGAACTGGGCGCCCAGCAGGCCGAGCGCGCCCAGTCGGTCAGCCGCCTGATCACCATGGGCGAGATGGCCTCGTCCGTCGCGCACGAACTGAACCAGCCGCTGACCGCCATCAGCAACTACTGCAGCGGCATGATCTCGCGCATCCAGGGGGGCCAGATCACCGAGGAGGCGATGCTCTTCGCGCTGGAGAAGACCGCCAAGCAGGCGCAGCGCGCCGGCCAGATCATCCAGCGCATCCGCTCCTTCGTGAAGAAGAGCGAGCCCAACCGCACGCTGTCGGACGTGAGCGAGATGGTGACCGAGGCCGTCGAGCTGGCCGAGATCGAGCTGCGCCGGCGCAACGTGCGGCTGTCGCACTACGTGGCCGCGCGCCTGCCGCAGCTGCTGGTGGACCCGATCCTGATCGAGCAGGTGCTGATCAACCTCATGAAGAACGCCGCGGAATCGATCGACCAGGCGCAGCGCCCCTCCGGCCGCCGCACGGTGGAACTGCGCGTGGTGCCGCGCCGCGTGGAAGAGCAGCCGGTGATCGAATTCTCGGTGCTCGACTCCGGCAAGGGTCTGGCGCCCGAGGTGCTGGAGCGCCTGTACGAAGCCTTCTTCTCCACCAAGTCCGAAGGCATGGGCATAGGCCTCAATCTGTGCCGCAGCATCGTCGAATCGCACCAGGGACGGATGCAGGCGGAGAACCTCTACAATGGCCCGGACGTAACGGGTTGTCGCTTTTCCTTCTGGATCCCGCTCGTACAACCCGCCGACACAGCCGCGCCTTCCGCTGAAACGACGAGAGACCCTGGGGTAACTGCATGAGCTTGATTCCAAAAAAAGGCACGGTCTATGTGGTGGATGACGACGAGGCCGTCCGTGATTCGCTGCAGTGGCTGCTGGAAGGCAAGGACTACCGGGTCCGCTGCTTCGAATCCGCCGAGTCCTTCCTCTCCCGCTACGACCCGCGCGAAGTGGCCTGCCTGATCGTGGACATCCGCATGGGCGGCATGACGGGCCTCGAATTGCAGGACCGCCTGATCGAGCGCAAGTCGCCCCTGCCCATCGTGTTCATCACCGGCCACGGCGACGTGCCGATGGCGGTCAACACCATGAAGAAGGGCGCTCTGGATTTCATCCAGAAGCCCTTCAAGGAAGACGAACTGGTGGGCCTGGTCGAGCGCATGCTGGACTACGCCAAGAGCGTGTTCGCCGACTCCCAGCAGGCCGCCAGCCGCGATGCGCTGCTGGGCAAGCTCACCTCGCGCGAGGCCCAGGTGCTCGAACGCATCGTCGCCGGGCGCCTGAACAAGCAGATCGCCGACGATCTGGGCATCAGCATCAAGACGGTGGAGGCGCACCGCGCCAACATCATGGAAAAGCTCAACGCCAACACGGTGGCGGACCTGCTGAAGATCGCGCTGGGCCAGACCCCGGCCAAGGCCACCACGTGAATTGCTATAAAATAAATAGCTAGAAGCCTAGACCACGCCTGCGCAAGCGGGCGTTTTTACTTGCAAGATCCAATTCCATGACTGCTCAGATCATCGACGGTAACGCCGTTGCCCGACAACTGCGCGCCGAAGTCGCGCAGCGCACTGCCGCCCTCAAGGCCCGGGGCGTCACGCCCGGCTTGGCCGTGATCCTGGTCGGCGAAGACCCGGCCAGCCAGGTCTACGTGGGCAAGAAGGTGCAGGCCTGCCGGGAGGCCGGCCTGCACTCGGTGCTCGAGAAGTACGACGCCAGCCTGAGCGAAGCCGCCCTGCTGGCGCGCGTGCAGGCGCTCAACGCCGACCCTGCCATTCACGGCATCCTGGTGCAGTTGCCGCTGCCTCGCCACATCGACGCGCAGAAGGTGATCGAGGCCATCGCGCCCGAGAAGGACGTGGACGGCTTTCACGTCGCCAGCGCCGGCGCGCTCATGACCGGCACGCCGGGCTTCTGGTCCTGCACGCCCTATGGCTGCATCAAGCTGCTGGAGAGCACCGGCATCGACCTGCGCGGCAAGCATGCCGTGGTGATCGGCCGCAGCAACAACGTGGGCAAGCCCATGGCCCTGATGCTGCTGCAGAAGAACGCCACCGTCACCATCTGCCACAGCGCCACGCAGAACCTCAAGGCCCACACGCTGCAGGCCGACGTGGTGGTCGCCGCGGTCGGCCGGCGCAACACACTGACCGCCGACATGGTCAAGCCTGGCGCGGTGGTGATCGACGTCGGCATGAACCGTAACGAGCAGGGCAAGCTCTGCGGCGACGTCGATTTCGCGGGCGTCAAGGAAGTCGCCGGCTGGATCACGCCGGTGCCCGGCGGCGTCGGGCCGATGACGGTCACCATGCTGCTGGTCAACACGCTGGAGTCCGCCGAGCGCGCGGCTGCCGCGTGACGCCCTGGCCAGCACAGTTTCTCACTTGAACCCGGCGGCCCCGCCACCACACTAAAGCGCATGACCTCCACCACCGCCGCCCCCAATCCCCTGCTCGACTTCCATGACCTGCCGCTGTTCGACCGCATCACGCCGGCCGACGTGGCGCCCGCCCTGGACCAGTTGCTGGCCGACGCCGAGCAGGCCCTGGAGACGGTGACGGCGCCGGACTTCCACGCCGACTGGACCGCCATCGCCCGCGTGCTGGACGTGGCCACCGAGCGCCTGGGCCGCGCCTGGGGCGCGGTCAGCCACCTCAACAGCGTGGCCGACACGCCCGAGCTGCGCGCCGCCTACAACGCCGCCCTGCCCCACATCACCGACTTCTGGACGCGCCTGGGCGCGGACGAGCGGCTCTACGCCAAATACAAGGCCATCGCTCCGTCCGGCCTGAGCCCCGAGCAGCAGCAGGCGCACCGCAATGCCGTGCGCAATTTCGTGCTCTCCGGCGCGGAGCTGCAGGGCGCGGCCAAGCAGCGCTTTGCCGCCATCCAGGAACGCCAGGCCGAACTGAGCCAGAAGTTCAGCGAGAACGCGCTCGACGCGACCGATGCCTTCGCCTACTACGCCAGCGAGGCCGAACTCGCCGGCCTGCCGGCCGACGTGCGGCAGGCCGCCCGCGCCGCGGCGCAGGCCGAGGGCAAGGAAGGCTTCAAGCTCACGCTGAAGATGCCGTGCTACCTGCCGGTGATGCAGTTTGCCGACAATGCCGCGCTGCGCCAGCGTCTCTACACCGCCTACTCCACCCGCGCCAGCGAGCAGGCGCCGGAGGAGTTCCGCAAGTTCGACAACGGCCCGCTGATCCGCGAGATCCTGGCGCTGCGCCACGAGGAAGCGCAACTGCTCGGCTATGCCAACTTCGGCGAAGTCTCGCTCGTGCCCAAGATGGCCGATTCGCCGCAGCAGGTGATGGATTTCTTGCGCGACCTCGGACGCCGCGCACGGCCCTACGCCGAGCAGGACGTGGCCGACCTGCGCAGTTTCGCGGCCGAGCGGCTGGGCCTGGCCGATCCGCAGCCCTGGGACTGGGCCTACATCGGCGAGAAACTCAAGGAAGCGCGCTATGCCTTCAGCGAGCAGGAGGTCAAGCAGTACCTCCCCGCGCCCAAGGTGCTGGCCGGCCTGTTCAAGATCGTCGAGACGCTGTTCGACGTGGCCATCCGCCGCGACAGTGCGCCGGTCTGGCATCCCTCGGTGGAGTTCTACCGGATCGAGCGTGGCGCGACGCTGGTCGGCCAGTTCTACCTCGACCCCTCCGCGCGTGCCGGCAAGCGCGGCGGCGCCTGGATGGACGACGTGCGCGCGCGCTGGCTGCGGCCCGATGACGGCCGGCTGCAGACGCCGGTGGCGCACCTGGTCTGCAACTTCGCCAGCGGCACCGACGGCCAGCCGCCCCTGCTGACGCACGACGACGTGACCACGCTGTTCCACGAGTTTGGCCACGGCCTGCACCACATGCTGACCCAGGTCAACGAGCACGACGTCTCCGGCATCAGCGGCGTGGAGTGGGACGCGGTCGAACTGCCCAGCCAGTTCATGGAGAACTTCTGCTGGGAGTGGAACGTGCTGCGCCACATGACTTCGCACGTGGACACCGGTGCGCCGTTGCCGCGCGAACTGTTCGACAAGATGCTCGCCGCCAAGAACTTCCAGAGCGGCATGGCAACGCTGCGGCAGGTCGAGTTCGCGCTGTTCGACATGCTGCTGCACACGCAAGGCGAGCCGGCCCGGGACGCCATGGCGCTGCTGGCCCAGGTGCGCGCGGAGGTCGCGGTGCTGCCTACCCCGCCCTTCAGCCGGCCGGCACACACCTTCAGCCACATCTTCGCGGGCGGCTATGCCGCGGGCTACTACAGCTACAAGTGGGCAGAGGTCCTGTCGGCCGACGCCTATGCCGCCTTCGAGGAATCCGCGCACGCGGACGGCTCGCCCAACCTCGAAACCGGCCGCCGCTACCGCAGCGCGATTCTGGAAGCCGGCGGCAGCCGCCCGGCCATGGAGTCCTTCAAGGCCTTCCGCGGACGCGAGCCGAGCATCGACGCGCTGCTGCGGCACCAGGGCATGGCCTGATCCGCCAGGGAACACGCCGCATGCCGACGCGCACACCCCACATCGCCGTGCTGCTGCTCTGCGCGCTGGGTGCCGGCGCGCAGGCGCAGCAGGTGTTCCGCATCGTCGGGCCGGACGGGCGGGTCACCTTCTCCGACCGGCCCGATGCCCCTGCGCAGGCCCGCGTCGCACCGCTCAGCCCCCGCGCCGGCGCCCCCGCCACGGCCCATCTCCCGTATGAACTCAAGCAGGTCGCGGACCGCTACCCGGTCACGCTCTACAGCACCAGCGACTGCGAACCCTGCGCCAGCGCCCGCGCGCTGCTGAACGCGCGCGGAGTGCCCTTTGCCGAGAAGACCGTCACGACGCCGGAGGACAGCGCTGCCCTGAAGCGCATCAGCGGCGACACCTCGCTGCCCTTTGCCACGCTGGGAGCGCAGCAGCTCAAGGGCTTCTCCAGCGCCGAGTGGAACCAGTACCTCGACGCCGCCGGCTACCCCAAGCAGTCGCAGCTGCCCGCAAACTACCAGGCGTCCGCCCCCACGCCGCTGGTGGCACGGCGCAGCGCGCCTGCGCCCGCCCCTGCGCAGCGCACCGAAGCGCCCGCAGCGCCAGCGCCGGTGCCAGCGCCGGCGAATCCTGCCGGCATCCGGTTCTAGGCATAGCGGATGGTCTCCACGCCATCCGCCGTCGCCAGCAGGCAGATCTGCGCCTTCTGGTAGGCAAACACGCCCACGGTCACCACGCCGGGCCACTGGCTCACCTCGGTCTCGAACGCCAGCGGGTCGGTGATCTGCAGGCCCTGCACGTCGAGGATGTGCTGGCCGTTGTCGGTGACCAGCGGTGCGCCGTTCTTCTGCCGCACGGAGGCGCGGCCGCCCATGGCGGCGAACTGGCGCTCGATGCGCCGCGTGGCCATGGGGATCACCTCCACCGGCAGCGGGAAGGCGCCGAGGGTCTGCACGCGCTTGGAGGCGTCGGCGATGCAGACGAAGGTGGTGGCCAGTGCCGCAACGATCTTCTCGCGGGTGAGCGCGGCGCCGCCGCCCTTGAGCATGCAGCCGTGGCCGTCGATCTCGTCGGCGCCGTCGATGTAGACGGCCAGCGACTCCACCGCGCTCGCGTCGAGCACCGGGATGCCCAGCGCCCGCAGCCGCTCGGTGCTGGCGACGGAACTGGAGACGGCGCCGGGGATGCGCTCGCGCATGCCGGCCAGGGCATCGATGAACTTGTTCACGGTCGAGCCGGTGCCGACGCCGACCACCTGGCCGGGCACCACGTAGTCGAGTGCGGCGCGGCCGACCAGGGTTTTGAGTTCGTCTTGGGAGAGAGGGGTGTTGGGCATGGGAGAGAATCCGCGGTCGAACCCGGAATTATCCAATGCTGCTGCCCTACCCTTTCGCCCGCCGCCTGCTGTTTTGCATGGACGCCGAGCGCGCCCACGACTTCACCATGGACTGGCTGGCGCGCGGCCAGAACACGCCGCTGCAGGCGCTCTGGCAGCAGGCGCCGGTGCACGACCCGGTGCAGCTCGCGGGCCTGGACTTTCCCAACCGCGTGGGCCTGGCCGCGGGCCTGGACAAGAATGCGCGCTGCATCGACGCCCTGGGCGCCATGGGCTTCGGCTTCGTCGAGGTCGGTACCGTCACGCCGCGCGGCCAGCCCGGCAACCCGCAGCCGCGCATGTTCCGCCTGCCGCAGGCCGAGGCGCTGATCAACCGGCTGGGCTTCAACAACCTCGGGCTCGATGCCTTCCTGGCCAACGTGCAGCACTCGCGCCTGCGCCAGCGCGCCGGGCGCTCGATGCTGCTGGGCCTGAACATCGGCAAGAACGCCGATACGCCGATAGAACGCGCCGCGGACGACTACCTGGCCTGCCTGGAGGGGGTCTATCCGCATGCCGACTACGTCACCGTCAACATCAGCTCGCCCAATACGCGCAACCTGCGCAGCCTGCAGTCGGACGAGGCGCTGGACGGGCTGCTGGGCGTGCTGACCGAGCGCCGCGGCCTGCTGGCCGAGCGCCACGGCCGCGGCGTGCCGCTATTCCTGAAGATCGCGCCCGACCTGGACGAATCGCAGGTCGACGCCATCGCCGCCACCTTGCGCCGCCATGCCATGGACGGCGTGATCGCCACTAACACCACGATCGCGCGCGAGGCCGTGGCCGGCCTGCCGCATGCGATGGAGGCCGGAGGCCTGTCGGGCGCGCCGGTGCGCGAAGCCAGCAACCGCGTGATCGCGCAGTTGCGCACGCGGCTGGGCCAGGGCTTTCCGATCATCGGCGTGGGCGGCATCCTGTCGGCGGCCGACGCGCTGGCCAAGATCCGGGCCGGCGCCGACGTGGTGCAGGTCTACACCGGCCTGATCTACCGCGGCCCGGCCCTGGTGAGCGAGGCGGCGAATGCGCTGCGCAGCATGCAGCGCTGAGATTTGCTCTTTTTTTAATAGCTAACAGCCCATTTTCCCAGGGCAATCGCATCTAAATCCAAGCGAAACTAAAGCGCTGAAACAACCCTTCTAGCGCAGCCCCGATGAACCTACTGCACCACCTGCAGAGCATCTCCGACCCCCGAAGCCACCGCACGCGT
>NZ_JAELTO010000121.1 GCF_016428875.1 Xylophilus sp. ASV27 | reverse complement strand
GGTCCAGCCCAGGCTGGTGATGATGGGTCGCATGGAGTCTCCTTTGTTGCCAGTAGCCGAGTGGTGGCACTGTAGAGAGCCTCGCGCAGTGAGAAAATGGGGGTCCGCCAGACGGACCCTCCCCCTGGGAAAGTACGAATGCCAGAGATCAGAGACAAGGTCACCGCAGTGCAGCGAGCGCTGGAACTGCTGGACTCCTTCAGCATCGACAAACCTCATCTCAGCATGGCCGAACTCGCGCGCCAGACTTCGTTGTCCAAGACGACCGCGCTCCGCATTGCCCGCACGTTGCAGGCAAGCGGCTATCTGGTGCAAGGCGAGGGCACTGGTTGGCGGCTAGGGCCAGCCGCCGCATGGCTGGGCGCCCGCTACCAAGTCAGCCAGCATCTGCGCGATATGGTCTATCCGGTACTGCGCGAACTGGCAGCCGCTACCCGCCACAACACCAGTTTCTTCGCGCGTGAACGCGACGCCCGCGTTCGGCTGATGAGTGTCGAGGGAGACCCGGGAAAGAAACTTTCTTGCCAGGGCGAGCCGCTGCCGCTGGACCGGGGTTCTCCAGGGAAGGTCATCCTCGCCTTCATCGGCGAGCCGGGAAGCCTCTACGACCGGATTCGCGACCGGGGCTACCACATCACCATCGGGGAAACCTATGGCACTGCGGCAAGCCTGTCCGCGCCGGTCTTCGGCCCCGGCTGGTCGGTGGTGGGCGCGCTGACCCTGTCGAGCCACAGCGCCGGGATCGCGGAGCATGACCTCGCGGTGTTCGCAGCCCAGGTCATGCGCGCCGCGCGGGAATTGTCGTCGGCCATCATGCGCAGCGCGCATCGGGAAGCCGCGCCCGGGCTCACCGGAAAGTGGTTTCCAAGTGCCCGCGAGTCTTCACCTCACACGGACGAATGATGCGACCGGAGTCGCGGGGCTGAATTTGCAGTGCTCGACGAACGAGTTTCAGCGGATGCCGGACCTCATGTGTGCCTGATTAGGTTTTCGGCTGGATGGGGAACACCCCCTATCGAACCCGCGCGAATCCAGGCGCGGCTCTCTGGCCGGTGCGCCACGGCATTTGGCTGGCAAAGCCTTCATGGTGAAGGAGCACCACGTGGCGTGAAGGAGAGCCCTCACCGCCCAGCGCCCGCAGCCCGCCTCTGCGCCGCCGCAAACAAGCGCCCGCGGATCAGCTCCAGGGCCTGCGCCTGGCGCTGCGCGTTGGTGGACACGGTGGAGGTGGTGGCGATCTCCAGGTCCAGCGGCAGATGGACCCAGATGAGCTGGCCGCCGAAGCCGCCGGCCATGAAGGCCGCGCCAGTAGCCGGGTTCCTGCAAGCCCGGCGGCAGTACGAGTTGCTGGCGGGCATAGTCGGCCAGGGGCATGCCGGTGGCCTTCTCCAGCACGGGACGCCAGCAGGGGGATCAGGGCGTTGTCATAGGCAAAGTCTTGGAGACCGAATGCACATCGCGCAGCGCGTCGGGTGCACCATCGCGGTAGTAGCGGTAGACCACCCGGCCCTTGAGCGCAACGACTACGCGTTGCACCGCCAGGAAGCGTTCGGTGATCACCTGGTCCGCGCCTGTTCCGCCGGCGACGAGGCAAGCCATTGGGCGCAGGCCCAGGTGGGCGCGAGGCAGAGCAGAAGCGGGAGGGACCAGCGGCGCCGCGCCCTCGCGGCCAGGCCCGTGGCGATGGGGGCGGGTTTCATGGCTTCTCCTCGGTGTGGTCGGTTTCGCCGTCGGGGGCGGGCAGGCGCCCTCTTCTCTCCAGGCCCTCGCGCAGCAGGTACTCGACCTGCGCATTGGCGCTGCGCAGCTCCTGCGCGGCCAGGCGCTCGATCTCGGCCCACAGCACCGGGTCGATGCGCAGGGGGAATGATTTCTTGCCAGGGCTCGCCATTGCACCTACCGCGCCGGCTCGCCCATCAGGTGTAGAGGGTGCCGGTGTTGATGACGGGTTGGGCGTCGTTGTCCGAGCACAGCACCACCAGCAGGTTGGAGACCATCGCGGCCTTGCGCTCGTCGTCCAGCACCACCAGGTTGCGGTCCGACAGGCCCTTGAGCGCGGCCTCGACCATGCCCACGGCGCCGGCGACGATCTGGTGGCGGGCGCTGACGATGGCGGTGGCCTGCTGGCGCCGCAGCATCACCTGGGCGATCTCCGGCGCGTAGGCCAGGTGGGTGAGCTTGGCGTCCAGCACCTCGACGCCGGCACTGGCAAAGCGCTGGTTGAGTTCGGCCTTCAGCGCATCGGCCACCACGTCCAGCCCAGCGCGCAAGGTGGTCTCGTCGCCATCGAGGTCATCGCCGCTGTCGTAGGCGTACAGCGTCGCATGTAGAAGCCGGGCGCCAGCGCGGCGCCGACCAGCACGACCGTCAGGCCGACAGCAGCGGGCGCCATGTGGCGCAGCAGAACGAATATGCCCAGGTCTCCTGAAAGTGATATCACATTAATATCGCGCCATCAGGAAGTCAATGCACGCCCCACTCAGGCAAAATAGGCCTGTAGCCCAGGTAAAACCTGGGCTTCCAGCTATTAAAAACGTAGCGAATGCGCGCGGCGCGCGCGGGACGCATCAACCCGCCGCGCGCTTCTGCAGGATCTCGAAGGCCGGCAGCGTCTTGCCTTCCAGCACCTCCAGGAAGGCGCCGCCGCCGGTGGAGATGTAGCCCACGTCCCGCTCGATGCCGTACTTGGCGATGGCCGCCAGCGTGTCGCCGCCGCCGGCGATGCTGAAGGCGTCCGAGGCGGCGATGGCGCGCGCGATGGTTTCGGTGCCGTGGGAGAAGGCCTCGAACTCGAACACGCCGACCGGGCCGTTCCAGACGATGGTGCCGGCCGCCTTCAACTGCGCGGCCAGCAGGGCGGCGGTCTCGGGGCCGATGTCCAGGATCAGGTCGTCCGCGGCCACGTCGGCGGCGCGCTTGACGGTGGCCGGCGCGTCGGCGGCGAAGGTCTTGGCCACCACCACGTCGGTGGGGATCGGCACGGCCGCGCCGCGCGCGCGCATGGCCTCGATCACGGCGCGCGCCTGGTCCAGCAGGTCGGGCTCGGCCAGCGACTTGCCGATCGGCAGGCCGGCGGCGAGCATGAAGGTGTTGGCGATGCCGCCGCCGACGATCAACTGGTCGACCTTGTCGGCCAGGGCCTTGAGGATGGTGAGCTTGGTCGACACCTTGGAGCCGGCCACGATGGCCGCCAGCGGGCGCCTGGGGTTGGCCAGCGCCTTGCCGATGGCGTCGATCTCGGCCGCCAGCAGCGGGCCGGCGCAGGCCAGCTTGGCGTACTGCGCGATGCCGTAGGTCGAGGCCTCGGCCCGGTGCGCGGTGCCGAAGGCGTCGTGCACGAAGATGTCGCACAGCGCGGCGAGCTTCTGCGCCAGCACCGGGTCGTTCTTCTTCTCGCCCTTGTTCAGGCGGCAGTTCTCCAGCAGCACCACGCCGCCCGGGGCCACCTGCACCCCATCGACCCAGTTCTGCAGCAGCGGCACCGGGCGGCCCAGCAGTTCGGACAGGCGCGCGGCCACCGGCGCCAGCGAGTCGGCGGGCTGGTATTGGCCCTCGGTCGGGCGGCCCAGGTGCGAGGTCACCATGACGGCGGCGCCGGCCTTCAGCGCCATCTCGATGCAGGGCAACGAGGCGCGGATGCGCGTGTCTTCGGTGATGCGGCCGGCGTCGTCCTGCGGCACGTTGAGGTCGGCACGGATGAAGACCCGTTGGCCGGCGGCCTTGCCTTGGGCGCAGAGATCGGAGAAGCGCAGGACGTTCATGGACATGCCAGATCAAGAAGTTGAAAAAGGTGGCAATTGTAGAAATAGCGTCACGGGCGGTTCGTGTTGATGCCGCAGGAGGCCGCAACCCGCATGCGCTGCGCGCACCGTCCTACAGCATCGCCTGAATGAAAAAAGTCCACTAGGGAAGGCCGGCCGCAGAATGGGCTCGCGCGGCCGCGACGCCGTCGGCCCTAATGCCCCATGCATTCCTCCACACTTTTCGACCCGCGCATGGCAACGGTCCACGCATTTCTCGTAGAAGACAACCCGCTGATCCGGGCCAACGTGTGCGCCACCCTGGCCGAGCTGGTCGGGGTGGAGACGCTCGGCTGGGCCGCCGACGAGCCCACGGCGCGCGCCTGGCTGGCGGCGCACACCGACTGGGACCTGGCCATCATCGACATGTTCCTGGAGAAGGGCAACGGCCTGGGCGTGCTCGAAGCCCTGAGCCAGCGCGGCGAGCACCAGTACGCCGTGGTGCTGACCAACTACGCCACCGCCGACATCCGCGCCCGCTGCGAGCGCCTGGGGGCCGACGCGGTGTTCGACAAGTCGCACGAGATCGACCAGTTGCTCAGCTTCTGCGAACAGCTGGCCACCGGCAGCCCGCCGCGGCACGACTGATCTACCAGCCCAGCCCCACGTGCAGCGGCAGGTAGACCGCCATGCCCGCCACGAGCGTGCCCAGGATGCTGCGGCGCCAGAAGTAGAAGGCGCCGGCCGCCAGCAGCGCGGGCAGGCGGGCATCGGCCAGGGTGCTGATCAGCGCGCCGTCCTTCATCACCAGCTCGGGCACCAGCACGGTCGCCAGCGCCGCCAGCGGCGCATAGCGCAGCCCGCGCTTGAGCCAGTCGGGCATCGGCAGTTCGCGCTCGGGCAGCATGAAGAAGCTGCGCGTGACCACCGTGATCACGGCCAGCCCGAGAATGGCGACGATGCTTTCCCAGAATCCCATCGCGCTATCCCCGGATCCGCGAGTGCCGGGGGAAAGCCGCCTCCAGCACCAATCCCACGGCGACCGCCGCGGCGATGCCGACCAGGATGTTGAGCCTGAGCGGCAGCGCAAAGGCCGCCACGGCCGCCGCCCCGGCCACGCCGGCGGCCAGCCAGGCGATGCGGTCCGACAGCATGGACAGCAGCACGCCCAGCAGCGCCAGCACGCCGGCAAAGCCCAGGCCCCAGTGCACCGGCACGACGTTGGCCAGCACGATGCCGAGGATGGACATCAGCTGCCACGAGCACCAGTTGATCGCCGTCGCGCCGATGAAGTAGGGCAGTTGCTCGGGCCTGGGGCGCAGCTCGGGGAAGCGCTGCTGGAACAGCACGAACACCACGTCGCCGCTGAAATAGCCGATCAGGCAGCGCCGCAGCCGGTTGAACCCGCCGAAGTAGCCGCGCCACATGGTGCTGAAGATGACGAAGCGCAGGTTCACGCAGCAGGCCGTGAGCCACACCACCCACAGCGGCGAGCCCGCGGCCATGAGCGGCACCACCACCAGTTGCGCGCTGCCGGCGTAGACCAGCAGCGACATCAGCACCGCCACGCCCGGCGGCATGCCGCTCTTGACCATGGCCACGCCGGTGACCAGGCCCCAGGCGCCCACGCCCACGCTCATGCCGGCCATGTCGGCGATGCCGCGCCGGAACTCCGGCTCGCGCGTGAGCGCCGCGACACGGCGCAAGCCGCCGTCCAGCGTCATGCCGCGCCCAGCACCGTCCCGGCGGCCAGCGGGAAGCCGCGCAGGAACTGCGCCGCCGGCAGGCGCTTGCCGCCGGCGCGCTGCAGCACGGTGGCGCGCAGCACCCCGCGGCCGCACTGGATCGCGATGCCCTCGTCGTTTGCAGACAAAATCCGGCCGAAACCCAGGTCCCGTGCTGGCTCCATGCTCTCTATTTCATAGTCCCAGAGCTTCACCACCTCGCCCGCGGCGCTGGTGCTGGCCCCGGGAAAGGGGTCGAAGGCGCGGATGCGGCGGCCGATGGCGGCGGCGTCCTGCGACCAGTCGATGGCCGCCTCGGCCTTCTCGATCTTGTGGGCGTAGCTCACGCCCTCGGCCGGCTGCGGCGTGGGCTGCAGGCCCCCGCTGGCGGCCAGCCCGAGCGCCTCCACGATCATGCGCCCGCCCAGCGCGGCCAGCCGGTCGTGCAGCAGGGCGGTGGTGTCGCGCGGGCCGATCGGCAGGCGCTCTGCCAGCAGCATGTCGCCGGTGTCCAGGCCGGCATCCATCTGCATGATGGTGACGCCGGTCTCGGCGTCGCCGGCCTCGATGGCGCGGTGGATCGGCGCGGCGCCGCGCCAGCGCGGCAGCAGGCTGGCATGGATGTTGAGGCAGCCCCGCGGCGGCAGGTCGAGCACCCACTGCGGCAGGATCAGGCCATAGGCGGCCACCACCATCACGTCGGCCTGCGCGGCCAGCAGCGCCTGGCGCGCGGCGGCGGCGTCGTCGGGGTATCTGCCGTCCAGGCGCAGGCTGCGCGGCTGCGCCACGGCCATGCCGTGCTCCAGCGCGAACTGCTTGACCGGCGAGGCCTGCAGCTTCATGCCGCGGCCGGCGGGGCGGTCCGGCTGGGTCAGCACCAACGGCACGGCGATGCCGGCGGCATGCAGCCGCTCCAGCGCCACGCGCGCGAATTCCGGGGTGCCGGCAAAGACGGCGCGCATGCTCACCGCGCCAGCCGGTCGCGCGCCGTCAGCTCATCGGTGTACTGAATCTTGCGCACCACGCCGCCCGGGTCCAGGTGGACGTGGATCAGGCGCAGGTTGTTCATGTCGTTGAAGCGGTAGGACCAGACCGGGCCGTCGAAGCTGGCGACGCGCTCGATCTTGGTCGGCTCGCCCATCAGGCGCCGCACGTCGGCCGCGGTCCACTGGCCGATCACGATGCGGTCGAAGTCGGCGTAGCGCAGCGACTGGTCGGTGCTGCGCAGGCGGCCGGCGGCGTCGAAGTCGAGGTTCCACACCGCCGAGCCGGCCGGCAGCTCGGAGTACTGCAGCCGCTCGCCGCCCTCGGGCAGCGGGTAGCGGCCGGTGGGGGCGCCGAGCTTGGCCAGCACCGCGCTCATCGGCGTGCCGGGCGCTTCGAACGCCGGGCTGGCGCAGCCGGCCAGCAGCGCCAGCGCGGCGGCGGCCAGCACGGCGCGCGCGGGGGACGCGAGGCTCACGCCCGCTCCTCGCGCTGCTGCTTGACCAGCTTGGTGCGGATGCGCTTGCGCTTGAGCGGCGACAGGTAGTCGACGAAGACCTTGCCCATCAGGTGGTCCAGCTCGTGCTGGATGCAGACCGCCAGCAGGCCGTCGGCCTCCAGGGTGAACGGGTTGCCCTCGCGGTCGAGCGCCTGCACCCGCACCTCGGCGGCGCGCTCCACGCCGTCGTAGATGCCGGGCACGGAGAGGCAGCCCTCCTCGCCGCTCAGCTTCTCGGCGCTGGCCCAGACGATCTCGGGGTTGATCAGCACCAGCGGCGTGTCGCGGTTCTCGGAGACGTCGATCACCACCAGGCGCTCGTGCACGTCCACCTGCGTGGCGGCCAGGCCGATGCCGCTGGCCTGGTACATGGTCTCGAGCATGTCGCCGATCAGCGTCTGGATGCGCGCGTCCACCGCCTGCACGGGCTTGGCCACCTTGAACAGGCGTGGATCGGGGTAGCAGAGGATGGGGAGCAAAGCCATGGGCGTCGGATGCACGGAGATGTGGCTATTTTCCGCCAGTTTGGCGGCGGGGGCCGGTGCGCGGCCAATAAGCGTTGCCCTCTCAAGGACATGGCGCGAGAATCGGCCGCTGTTTGTAACCATAATGTGCCGGACAGGGGGAGCCTTTCCAGATGCGAACGATGACACGAGGCGCCGCCGTGGCGCTGGCTGCCGCAGCCCTGGCCAGCGGCCTGCCCGCCCAGGCCCAGAGCTTCCCCATCACGCCGGCGCAGCGCGCCACCGCGCAGCAGGTGGCCCAGGCCGGCGTGCCCGTGGCGGAGCTGGCGCCCGACGCGCCCGAGCGCTACGTCGTCCAGCGCGGCGACACGCTCTGGGCCCTCTCCGGCCTGTACCTGCGCCGGCCCTGGCGCTGGCCCGAGCTCTGGGGCCTGAACCTGGAGCAGGTCCGCAACCCGCACCTGATCTACCCCGGCCAGACGCTGTACCTGGAGCGCGTCGACGGCATGGCGCGGCTGCGCGGCACGGCGCCGGGTGCGACCGAGCCCGAGACGGTGCGCATCAGTCCGCGCACGCGCAGCGAGAGCCTGTCGAGCAGCGCCATTCCCGCGCTGCGGCCGCAGTTCATCGAGCCCTTCCTGGATGAGCCGCTGGTGGTGGAGGCGCCCACCCTGGCGTCGGCGCCGCGCCTGGTCGGCACCTTTGGCGACCACGTGATGGTCGCGCGCGGCGACCGCGCCTACGCGCTCGGCCCGGCCACGCAGCCGCTGGAACTGGGCCCGGGCCTGCCGCGCGACTTCCGCGTGTTCCGCGACGCGGTGCCGCTGAAGGACCCGGCCACCGGCGAAATCCTGGGCTACGAGGCGCAGTACGTCGGCCGCGCGCGGCTGCTCAAGGGCCAGTCGGTGCAGACCTCGCTCGAGAAAGGCCAGGAACTCAGCGAGATCGTCCCGGCCTCGCTGGACATCACTGCCTCCAAGGAGGAAATGCGCGCCGGCGACCGGCTGCTGCCCGAGCCGCCGCGCCAGTTGACGAGCTATTCGCCGCGCGCGCCGCAGGTGCCGCTGGAGAACGCCCGCGTGGTGTCGATCCACGGCAGCGCCGTGGCGCTGGCCGCGCAGAACCAGATCGTCTCCCTCAACAAGGGCGCGCGCGACGGCATCGAGGTCGGCCACGTGCTGGCCATCCTCACCGAAGGCGAGCGCGTGGTCGACGCCACCGACGGCCAGCGCACCCGCATCAAGCTGCCGGACGAGCGCAACGGCCTGCTGATGGTGTTCCGCACCTTCGACCGGGTGTCCTACGGGCTGATCCTGCAGATCCGCACCGGCGTGAAGGTGGGCGACCGGCTGGTCTCCCCGCAGTAGGCTCCCGGTCCGGGGCCATGGAACGCGCAGAACTCTCCGCCTGGCTGCGGCTGACGCTCACGCGCGGCGTCGGCACCGGGACCGCGCGCCGGCTGCTCGCCGCCTTCGGGCTGCCGCAGGCGGTCTTCGAAGCCCCCACGGCGGCCCTGCAGCAGCTCGCCACGCCCGCGCAGGTGGCGGCGCTGCGCGGCGCACCCGAGGGCCTGCCCGCGCTGCTGGAGGCCACCTGGGCCTGGCTGCACGGGCGCGACGCCACCGGCGCCGGGCGCCGCTTCGTCACCCTGGGCGACGCCGGCTACCCGCAGAGCCTGCTCGCCATCGAGGACCCGCCGCTGGCGCTGTACCTGCTGGGACGGGTCGATTTCAAGCAAGATACGACTGAAGCCCAGGCAGAGCCTGGGCTTTATGCTATCAACTTTGAAGCGGCCGCCTTGGCCCGTGCGCAGGCGCGCGGCATCGCCATCGTCGGCACGCGCAACCCCACGCCGCAGGGCGCGCAGAACGCCCGCGCCTTTGGCCGCTACTTCGCCGAAGCCGGCATGAGCGTGGTCTCGGGCCTGGCGCTGGGCATCGACGCCGCCGCGCACGAGGGCGCGCTGGATGGCGCCCGCGGCGACGGCTGCGCCACCATCGCCGTGCTCGGCACCGGGCTGGACCGGGTCTACCCGGCGCGCCACCGCGCGCTGGCGCACCGCATCGCCGAGCAGGGGCTGCTGCTGAGCGAATACCCGCTCGGCACGCCGCCGCTGGCCGCCAACTTCCCGCGCCGCAACCGGCTGATCGCCGGGCTGTCGCTGGGCACGCTGGTGGTCGAGGCGGCGCAGCCCTCGGGCTCGCTGATCACCGCGCGGCTCGCGGTGGAACAGGGCAAGGAGGTGTTCGCCATCCCCGGCTCGATCCACGCGCCGCAGTCGCGCGGCTGCCACGCGCTGATCCGCCAGGGCGCCAAGCTGGTCGAATCGGCGCAGGACGTGCTGGAGGAACTGCGCCTGCCGGTCGCCGGCGCCGCGCCCGCGCCGCCTGCCGGCGAAGCCCCGCCGCTGCATGCCGACCTGCTCGAGGCCCTGGGCTACGACCCGGTCGGCCTCGACGCGCTGGTGGCGCGCACCGGCATCGCGGCGGCCACGCTGCAGGCGCAGTTGCTGGAACTGGAACTCGAAGGCCACGTGACGCGGCTGCCGGGCGGGCTGTTCCAGCGCATGGCATTGGGCTGACGCATGGCGTGAAGAGCCGGCTTCTACAATGGCGGCCGGTTCACGCCACCAGGAGTATTCGTCCCATGCGCCATTGATGCCGCCGTCCGTCCGACGGCCAGTCTTCACCCACCCCCACCGCAGGGTGAGTTCTTGGCATCCCTGGAATACAGCATGACGAATCCCTGGCTCGCGCTCGAAAGCGTGTCGTATGTTCTGCCGGACGGCAGAACGCTTTTCTCCGATCTCAACGAAACCTTCGACCAGCGCCGCACCGCCCTGGCCGGGCGCAACGGTGCCGGCAAGTCCGTGCTGGCCCGCATGCTGGCGGGACAGGTGCCGCCCACCACGGGCCGCTGCCTGCGCTCCGGCAGCGCGCATTACCTGGCCCAGCAGGTGTCCCCACCCGCGGACGCCACGGTCGCAAGCCTGGCGGGCGTCCAGCACACGCTGGAGGCCCTGGCGCGCATCGAGGCCGGCAGCAGCGACCCGGCGGACTTCGACGCCGTGGGCGACCGCTGGAACATCCGGCAGGGGCTGCGCGGCGAACTGGAGCGCCACGGCCTGGGCCACCTCGACGCCCATGCCCCCGCCAGCACCCTCAGCGGCGGCGAGGCGGTACGCATGGCCCTGATCGGCGCCCTGCTGTCGGATGCCGACTTCCTGATCCTGGACGAGCCCAGCAACCACCTCGACCGCCGCCACCGGCTGGCGCTGATCGAACAACTGCGGCATTGGCCGCGCGGACTGCTGGTGGTCAGCCACGACCGGCAGTTGCTGGAGACCATGGAGCGCATCGTGGAACTGTCATCATGGGGCCTGCGCAGCCACGGCGGCAACTACGGCTTCTATGCCGCCGCCAACGCCCATGAGCGGCAGAACGCGCTGCACCAGCTTGAGCAGCGCAAGCGCGAACGCCAGCGCGAAGAGCAGGCCATGCGCGAGCAAAGCGAGCGCCAGGCGCGCCGGCAGGCCCGCGGCAACCGGGAAGGCAAGCAAGCCAATCAGGCCAGGATCCTGCTGGACCGCCAGAAGGAACGCAGCGAAGGCTCGGCCGGCAGGCAGCGGCAACGGCAGGCCATGGCGCAACAGGCATTGGCCCTGCGCGTACGCGAGGCGGCGCAGCGCGTGGAGCACGACGCGCCCATCAGCCTGCACGCCCTGCCCGTGGCGCCGGCCGCGCAGCGCCGGGTCTTGCAACTGGAGGCGGTGGCACTGCCCTGCGTGCCGGCCGCCACGCGGCACATCGATCTGGTGCTGAGCGGACCACAGCGCCTGGGCGTGGTCGGCCCCAACGGCCGCGGCAAGTCCACCCTGCTCAAGGTCCTGGCCGGCCTGCTCGATCCGTTGGCGGGCCTGTGCAAGACCCCGCCCGGAGCCGTCTACCTGGACCAACGGCTGGCCCAGTTGGACCCGCGGCGGACGGTCCTCGAACAGCTGCAGGCCGCCCATCGCACGGCAAGCGAGGGCGATCTGCGCATGCGGCTGGCACAACTCGACCTGGACGCGCAGAAGATCGTCATTCCCAGCGGATCACTCAGCGGCGGCGAGCGCCTGAAGGCCGCGCTGGCCTGCGTGCTCTATGCCGATCCGCCGCCGCCACTGCTGTTGCTGGACGAGCCCAGCAACCATCTGGATCTGCCCTCGGCACACGCCCTCGAAACCATGCTGCGCAGCTACCAGGGCGCGCTGGTCGTGGTGTCGCATGACGATGCGTTCCTGCACCAGCTGGCGTTGACGGACCGCCTTCTGGCAACCGGGCAAGGGTGGCGGCTGGAGCCTTGGTGGAAGACGCGAGGGGTTGCGGCCGAACGGCCGTGAAGGCAGCGGCGTGAAATGAAAAAACCGGGCGCAAGGCCCGGCTTCTTCGATGCGTCGGCAGCAGGGCGTCAGACCTGCGCGCCGGCATTCGCGTCGGTGGCGTCGTCCTTCCTGGGCAGCGGCTTGACCAGGTCCTCGCGCTTGACGCCGAGCCACATGGCGATCGAGGCGGCGACGAAGCAGGACGAATAGATGCCGAAGCAGATGCCGATGGTCAGCGCCAGCGAGAAGTAGTGCAGCGTCTGGCCGCCGAAGAAGAACATCGACAGCACCATGAGCTGGGTCGAGCCGTGGGTGATGATGGTGCGGCTGATGGTGGTCGTGATGGCGTGGTTGATCACGCGCTCGGTGTCCATCTTGCGCTGGCGGCGGAAGGTCTCGCGCACGCGGTCGAAGATGACCACCGACTCGTTCACCGAGTAGCCCAGCACC
>NZ_JAELTO010000120.1 GCF_016428875.1 Xylophilus sp. ASV27 | reverse complement strand
GCGCTGCGGACGCAGTACGACGACCTGCCGGCCGATGCGGTCCGCCATGCCAAGGAGACGCTGCTAGACGCCATGGGCGTGACTATAGGCGGCTCGGCGATGGAAGGCATCCCGGCCATCGTTGATCTGGTCAAGGAGCGCGGCGGCAGACCCGATACGCCGCTGCCTTTCTACGGCGGCCGCGTGCCCGCCCATGAGGCGGCGCTGGCCATGGGCCCCATGCCGCGCGCCATGGACTGCGGCGACCTGCACGAGGAGGCCGGCCATGTCACGGAGTACGTGGTGCCCACGCTGCTCGCGGCCACGGGGCTGCGCGGTCCGGTGTCCGGCAAGGAATTCCTGGCTGCCATGGTGGTGGGCCAGGAAATCCTGGTGCGCCTCGGCACGGCCTACAAGGTCATCAATCGTGCGATCAAGTTCCATGAGTGCGGCGGCCACTACATCTTCGGCGCCGTGGCCGCCGTGGGCAAGCTGCTCGGCCTGACGCAGGATCAGCTCGAGAACGCCCAGGGCATTGCGCGTACCATGGTGCAACCCAACACCATGGGCATCTACTCGCCCGCGACGCTGATGGTGCGCATGCACCACGGCCTGGTCAGCCAGTCGGCCATCACCTGCTGCGAGTTGGCATTGCGCGGCATTACTGGCCCGCGCGCCGAGGTGCTGTTGGGATCCAAGGGCTACTTCACCACGGCGCGCTGGGACACCGATCCCGGCTTCATCCTGCGCGACCTGGGTACGCGCTGGGAGATGAAGAACATCATCACCAAAGGCTACAGCGCCTGCTATTTCTCCCATTCGTCCATCGACGGCATCCGCACGCTGATGAAGGAGCATGCCTTGCGCGCGGACGACATCACCGGCATCCATATCGAAACATCCACGCCGAGCTGGCGCGCGGTGTGCGAGCCGCAGGAGAAGAAATGGAACCCGGCAACGGTGCCAGAGTGCCAGTTCAGCCTGCCCTACGTCGTGGCCATCGCGGCCTTCGATGACAAGGTGTTTCTCGAGTCTTACAGCGAACAGTCACGCGCGCGAACCGAGGTGCGCGAGCTGATGGCACGCATCACCGCCGAGGAAAACCCCTCCGTGCCTGACTGGGGCGCCAAGCTTCACGTAACGCTACGCGACGGGCGCGTGCTGAAGAAGGAGTGCCTCTACGTGAAGGGCCACCCCAGGAATCCGTTCACCGAAGAGGACTTCATCGCCAAGTTCAAGCTCTGCGTTCCCTACTCGGCCATCCCTCTTTCAGAAGGCGTGGTTGACAGGCTGATTCACGATGTACTCCACCTGGACGAAGTGGGCGATGTGATGAATGCGCTGCTCGCGCCACTGGTACCGGCCTCGGCCTGAATCGGAATATTGAAGGAGACCTGCATGAGTACGAGCCAAGCCACGTCCCCCACCAACTGCCCTCCACTGGAGCAAGCCTTAGTGCGCTTCATCCAGGACCTGCGCTACGAGCACCTCGACGCCGCCGCTCACGCGGGCGTGAACCGCCTGATGCGCGACCAGCTCTCGCTGCAGGTCGGCATCTCGCAGATGCCGTGGTCGCAGCAGTTGCTCCAATACGCCACAGCCCAGCATCGCCCCGGCCAGAGCCGCGTGTCCGCCAGCCGACAGGCCATGAGCGCGCCGGATGCCGCCTTCGTCAACGGTTCCTACGGCCACGGCTTCGAGTACGACGATGCCCACGGCCCCAGCGCCAGCCACCCCGGCAGTTGCGTGATCCCGGCCGCGCTCGCCATCGGCGAGGAACTCGGCTCCACGCTGGAGGAGGTCATCACCGCCATGGTCGCAGGCTACGAGGTCTATGCGCGTATCGGCGTGCTGGCCGCGCCGGACCTGCTGCGGCGAGGATTCCACCCGCACTGCGTGCTCTCGAACTTCGGCGCCGCCGCCGTGGCCGCCAAGCTGCGCGGCTTCGATGCCGAGACCACGCTGCACGCGCTGGCCATCGCGCTGAGCCACGCTTCGGGCACCACCGAATACACCTCCACCGGCGGCTCGATCAAGCGCATCCATGCCGGCATCGGCACGCGCAACGGCATGGCGGCGGCGGACATGGCGCGCGCCGGCATCACCGGACCGCGCGCCTTCCTCAGCGGCAGCAAGGGCTTCTTCAAGGCCTTCCTGCAGCGTGCGCCGGCCGACGACGCCGCGCAGCGCTTCGCGCAGGGCCGGCCCTTCGAGATCGCCACCGCCTGGCTCAAGGCCTACTGCGCCTGCTATTGCACGCATGCCTACATCGACGCGCTGCGCCCCTTCGCCGCGCGCCGCGCCGACGTCGCCGGCATTCACCTGAAGATCGCACCCCACTTCAACGTAGTCGTCGGCACGGCCAATGCCAACGCCTATGAGCCCAAGAACATCGAGCACGTGCAGTTCAGCCTGCCCATCCAGGCCGCCTTCGCGCTGCTGGGCAAGGGCAACGGCTATCGGGTGCACCGCGACTACCTCGCGGGCCAGGTGGACATGGCGCCCGTCATCGCGCTGGCGCGCGGCATCCGCATCACCGAGGAGCCCGCGCTGGCCAAGAATTACCCCGGCAAGTTCGTGGCCGACGTGACCATCACGTTCAAGGACGGCAGCACCGCTCATGCCTTCGTGGAAGACCCTATCGGCACCGACCAGAACCCTATGCCCGAGGACGAGCAGGACGCCAAGTTCATGGAGTTGACCGCTGACGTGCTGGGCACCGGACGCGCCCGCGCGCTGCTGGCCGCGCTGCGCGCGATGGACCCGCGCATGCGGGCCGCCGAGCTGATGGGGCTGTGCGCCGCCGCGCGTTAGGCGCCCCGTTCGAGCCGTTCCCGCTGCGCGACGAGAAAGTCCATCAGCGCCCGGATCTTGGCCGGCATCTGCGCGCGCGAGGGCACGTAGAGGTAGAAGCCCGGAAACGGCGGGCACCAGGCGCCCAGCACCCGCACCAGCGAGCCATCGGCCAGGTATCGGCGCACGTACAGGTCGATGTGCTGCACCAGCCCGACGCCCTGCAGGGCGCCGCGCAGCATGCTCTCGTCGTCGTTGAACAGCGCGTTGCCCTGCGGCTCGAACACCACGGTACGGCCTTCGGCATCGGGCGAGGTGAATGACCAGCGGTCGATCGTGCCGCTGGAGGTGAAGCGGTAGGCCAGGCAGTTGTGCTGCATCAGGTCCTCGGGCGTCTGCGGAACTCCGTGGCGCTCGAAGTAGGCCGGCGCGCCGACGATGGCCATCTCCAGCGGCGGCGTGACCGGTACCGCCACCATGTGCTCGGCCAGGCTCTCGCCCAGGCGAATGCCGGCATCCAGGCCCTCGGCCACGATGTTGGAGAAGCCGTCGTCCATCACCAGCTCCAGCCGCAGCTTCGGGTGGAGCGCCAGAAACTGCCCCATGCGCGGCTCGATCAGCATTCGCGCTGCCACGCGCGAAGAGGTGATGCGGATCAGGCCCGAGGGCTCGGCCTGCGCCTCGCCCAGTTCACCGAGCGCCCGCTCGATGGCGCTCAGCGCCGGCTGCAGGACGTCGAGCAGGCGCTGTCCCTCCTCCGTCAGCGACATGTCCCGCGTGGTGCGGTTGAGCAGCCGCACCTGCAGATGCTGCTCCAGCCCCTTCAGGTGCTGCGACAGGGCCGCGCGCGTCACCTCCATCTCCGTGGCGGCCTTGGTGAAGCTGCGGTGGCGGGCGATGTGGGCGAACCAGGTCAGGGACGAGACGAGCGAGGGGGCGATGGGCATTTGTTTAGTTTAACTAATCACTCATGTCTTCATAAGACTATTTATTAAATCTAATCAAAGCGCGACCATTCAACCCAGTCCTCATCGTCATCCACCGAACCTCTTTCATGTCCCACAGGAGCGATCACATGTCCAAAGTCACTTTCCAGAACCTCAACGGCCAGGGCGTCACCATGGCCGCCGTCATCCATTTCCCTGCCGGCTTCGATGCGGCGAGGAAGTACCCGGCCGTCGTCGTCTCGCATCCGGGCGGCGGGGTGAAGGAGCAGGCCGCCGGGCTGTATGCCCGCAAGCTGGCCGAGTACGGCGAGCTGATCACCATTGCCTACGATGCCTCGTACCAGGGCGAGAGCACCGGCCTGCCGCGCCAGTTGGAAAACCCCCACGTCCGCACCGAAGACGTGAGCGCCGTGATCGACTACCTGAGCACGCTGCCCTACGTGGACCCGGACAGGATCGGCGCAATGGGCATCTGCGCCGGCGCGGGCTACAGCGCCAATGCCGCCATCAACGACCGCCGCATCAAGGCCCTGGGGCTGGTGAGCGCGGTGAACATCGGCCAGATGTTCCGCAACGGCTGGGAGAACACCGTCAAGGACGCGGACGCCGTGGGCTACATCGACTTCGGCTCGAAGGCCCGCACCGCAGACGCCCGCAACACCGAGCCGGCCACGCTGCCGCTGGCCCCGATGCGCGAGGAAGATGCCCCGAATGCCGAACTGCGCGAAGCCTGGGAGTACTACCACACGCCGCGCTGCCAACATCCCAACGCCCCCGGCTTCATGCTGGCGCGCAGCCTGACGCAGATCATCACCTACGACGCCTACCACAAGGCCGAAGCCTTCCTGACCCAGCCCATGCTGGCGGTGGTGGGCAGCGCAGCCGGCAGCAGGTGGATGAGCGACGACCTGCTGGCGCGCGCGGCGAGCACGGACAAGACGCTGCACGTCGTCGAGGGCGCCCACCACATGTCGCTGTACGACGTGCCCAAGTACGTGGACGAGGCCGTCGCCAAGCTGGCCCCGTTCTTCAGCACCAAACTGTAATTCGAGAAAGGAAAACACCATGACCGCCAGCACCCAGCTCAAGACCGTCACTTACCAGAACCTCGGCTGGGACACCGCCGCCGACATCTACCTGCCGCCTGGTTTCGACGACCAGAAGAAGTACCCCGCCATCGTCAGCACCCACCCCATCGGCAGTTGCAAGGAGCAGACCGCGGGCAACGTCTACGCCAAGGGCCTGGCCGAGGCGGGCTTCGTCGTGCTGGTGCATGACGCGAGCTTCCAGGGCGCCAGCGGCGGCGCGCCGCGCTTCATCGAGGACCCGGCGATCCGCGTCTCCGACATCCGCTTTGCCGTCGACTACCTGCAATCGCTGCCCTACGTGGATGCCGAGCGCATCGGCGCCATCGGGGTGTGCGGCGGCGGCGCCTACACGGTGCAAGCGGGCATCACCGACCACCGCCTGAAGGCGCTGGTGTCCATCACCGGCGTGAACTACGGCCGCCTGATCCGCGAGGGCTTCGCCCAGTTCAAGCCGCTCGAAATGGCGCGCAACATCGCCAGGATGCGCGCGGCCCAGGCCCAGGGTGCCGAGCGCGACGTGGCCGATCTGCTGCCCGCATCCGTCGAGGCCGCACGGCAGGCGGGCATCACCGACATCGACGTGCTCGAAGCCACCGAGTACTACAAGACCGCGCGCGGCCAGCAGCCCCACGGCGCCACCAGCCAGTTGATGTCGTTCAGCGGCGCCGCCATGGGCTGGGACGCCTTCCTGCATGCCGAGGTGCTGCTGACACAGCCGCTGATGGTGGTGATCGGCGACAAGCCCGGCGCCTTCGGTGCCTACCGCGACGGCTGGGAGATCTACGGCCGCGCCGCGTCGCAGCGCAAGGAAATCGTGGTGGCCGAGGGCTGGTCGCACTACGACCTGTACGACAAGCCCGAGCCGGTGGCGCTGGCCCTGGCCCGGGTGGTGCCCTTCTTCAAGGAAACCTTGTGATGCGCAAGGTACTCATCCTCGGCGCCAGCGGCCAGATCGCGCAATGGGTGGTCAAGGCGCTGGCCGGCGATCCGGACCTGCGCCAGACCCTGCTGCTGCGCGACCCGAAGAAGCTCACGGGCCGGGAGCCCGCGAACGCCACGCTCACGATCGGCAGCGTGCTCGACAGGAAGCTGCTCAAGAGCGCCATGGCCGGGCAGGACATCGTCTATGCCAACCTGAGCGGCGAAGACCTGGACCGGCAGGCCCAGGCCGTCATCGCCGCCATGCAGGCCGAAGGTGTCCGGCGCCTGGTCTTCGTGCTGTCGCTCGGCATCTACGACGAGGTGCCGGGCAGCTTCGGCGCATGGAACCAGGCCCTCATCGGAGAAGAGCTCAAGCCCTACCGCCGCGCGGCCGACGCCATCGAAGCATCGGGGCTGGACTACACCATCCTGCGCCCGGCCTGGTTGACGGACGAGGACGAGGTGGACTACGAAACCACCGCCAAGGGCCAACCCTTCAAGGGCACCGTGGTGTCGCGCAGGAGTGTGGGCGACCTGATCGCAAGGATCATCGCCAACCCCGCGCTGCACGCGGGCGGGAACCTGGGCGTGCACAAGCCGGGCAGCGACGGCGACAAGCCCTACTTCATGTAAGGCGCCCAGGGCGATCCATTTCAAGGTCTTTGAGATATCGCTGGGCTGGGTGCGCTGCGGGAGCCGGGATTCGCCCTCGACAGGACACGAGAACCACCGAACAGATCACAGGACCTTGAAAGGCATGGCGCCCAGGGCTTGAAGCCATTTTGGCCTCAAGCCCTACAGCAGTCTTCGCAGGCTGCTATGAATTTTGAAAAATTGGACTGGTGTCGACGAAGCTGTCGAACGTGAGGCGCTTGGTCTTCCACTCGCCCTTCACCCTGGCGAACTCGAAGCTGTAGCCGCCAGAGAGCAGGCACCGCGCGCCATCGGCGGTCTCGCGGAAGTAGGCGACATCCGTTTTCGCCGAGGCCTTGTCGCCCTGCACGTCGATCAGCGGGTTGGTGATGTGGTGGTGGCACCTGGGCACCTCGCGCCACACCTTCTGCACGAGCTGGCGAATGCCCTCCGTCCCGCTGCCCTGGCCGCGCGGCAATTCGTAGGTGCCGTCCTCGGCCCAGATGCTCATGAACAGGGCTTCGTCCTTCTTGTCGATGCCGTGGCAATAGCGGGACATTAGCGTCCGGATTGCATCCTTGTCCAGGAGCTGCTGCAACTTCTTTTCGTGTTCGGACGATGGGTTCGTCATGGGATGGGTCTCCGTTTGGTTTGAATCCTTGAGCGACTCGGCAACGTCGCCGTGCATCGCCGGTCATGCCGGGGCAGCGTATCCACGCGCGCCGGGCGATTCAATTCAATATTGCCGAATCAGCGATTCGCGCATCGTCAATTGACCCTCCGGTTCTCCTTCCCTAACGTGCGGCGGCCATTCCAAGGAAGGAGATCTTCATGAGTTCTGCCATGCGCATGCAAGGCAAGCGCGCCATCGTGACGGCAGGCGCCTCGGGCATGGGGCGCGCGGGCTGCATGCTGTTCGCCCAGCAAGGCGCCACGGTGGCGGTGGTGGACCTGCACGCCGGGCGCACCGCCGCCGTGGTGGCCGAGGTCACAGCCGCGGGCGGCCGCGCCCGGGGATTCGTCGCCGACCTCTCCACGCCCGAGGAATGCCGGCGCGTGATCGCAGAGGCTGCCACATGGCTGGGCGGCATCGACGTGCTGTGGGCGCATGCGGGCTCGCCCGGCCCGGTGGCCGTGGAAGGCATCGATGTCGGCGAGCTCAACGCCGCCGTGGCGCTGAACCTCACCTCCGCCCTGCTCTGCGCGGGCGAGGCCGCCCCGCACATGCGCCAGGCCGGCGGCGGCGCGCTGCTGTTCACCTCGTCGGTGGCGGGGCTGGTGGGCTCGACCTTCAGCCCGGTGTACTCGGCGCTCAAATTCGGCCTGGTCGGCTTCACACAGTCGCTCGCGCAGCGCTTTGCCGCCGACGGCATCCGCGTCAACGCCGTCTGCCCCGGCCCGGTCGATACGCCCATGCTGCCCGCGTTCATGGGCCGCAACGTCGATGCGGCGGGCCAGGCCGCCAACCAGGCACGCATCGTGGCCGCCGTGCCGCTGGGCCGGCTGGCCCGGCCCGAGGAAGTCGCCCACGCCGCGCTGTGGCTGCTGTCGGACGACGCCTCCTACGTCACGGGCGTGGCCCTGCCCGTCGATGGCGGTTACGTCGCGCGCTGAACCCGTTCACTGCACAACCGGAGACACCATGAACTTTCAAGCCCTCAAACTCGCCCGCATCGCGGCGCTGGCCGCCTGCGCGCTCGGCGTTACGGCAACCCACGCGCAGGAAGAGCTCAACGTCGTTTCGATCCAGGCCTCCACCGGGGCGCTGGCCTACGGCGGCATCTTCTTCCAGAACGCCATCCGCCTGGCCGTGGACGAGACCAACGCCAAGGGCGGCATCCATGGCGCGAGGATCCGGCTGATCGAGCGCGACAACGGCAGCGACAAGGGCCAGGCGATCCACCTCGCCAACCAGGCCGCCGACCGCGACCGCGCCCTGCTGGTGCTGGGGCCCACCTCCACCGCCGACGCGCTCGCAGTGGCGCCGGTCTTCGCCGAGAAGCAGGTGCCGGATCTGCACTTCGGCACCTCGGACGCCACCCTGAAGGCCAGCAGCTGGAGCATGAAGTTCCAGCAGTCGCCCGCCGTCGTGAGCGCGCTGGTGGCCCGGTACACGCTGGAGAAGACGCCGATCCGCAAAGTGGCCTTCGTCTACGACCGCACCAACGAGGCCTGGATCGACTCCAAGAACAACTTCCGCGACCCGTTCAAGGCCGGCGGCGGCGCCGTGGTGGCCGAGGAGGCCGTGGTCACCACCGACGCCAACTTCCAGCCGCTGGCCACCAAGCTCAAGACGCTGGACGTGGACGCCGTCTACCTGGCCACCTACCCCGAGCAGTCGGCCAACATCATCCTGCAACTGCGCCAGGCGGGCATTCCCGAGAAGGTGCGCTTCATCGGCGCCGTGGCCATGGTCTCGCCCAAATTCCTGGCGGTGGCGGGCAAGGCGGCCGAGGGCGCGATCGCGGTGTCGGACCACGTGATCGGCCTGGACCGCCCGCTCAACAAGGCCTTCGAGGCGGCCTACAGAGCCCGCTATGGCGCCGAGCCCGACAGCTGGGCCGCCGTCGGCTATTCGCTGGCGCTCGTGGGCATGGCCACGCTCAAGGAGGCCGGCCCCCGTCCGACGCGCGAGAAGGTGCGCGACGCCTTCATGCGCCTGCGCGACGTGCCCATCCTGGGCGGCTCGGGCCTGTGGAACCAGACGGACCGCAAGCCGGACTTCGGCGCGGTGGTGCTGCTCGTCAAGGACGGCAGGTTCGTCGTCGCGCCATGAATCCATATCCGCCACAGGAGGCACGCATGCAGCACATTCGCTTGAAACTGGCCGGCGCGGCCGCCCTGGCAGCCATGACCGCGGTGGCGGCCCAGGCGCAGGACATTGCCGTGGCCTCGATCCAGGCCATGACCGGCCCGGCCGCATTCGCCGGCGTCCACTACCAGAACGCCATCCGGCTGGCGGTGGAGGAACTGAACCAGAAAGGCGGCGTGGGCGGCCAGAAGATCAAATTGATCGAGCACGACAGCGCCACCGACAAAGGCCAGGCCATCAACCTCGCCAACCAGGCCATCAGCCGCGACCGCGCCGTCATCGTCTTCGGCCCCTCCACCTCGGCCGAGGCCGTGGCCGTCTCGCCGATCTTCAACGACAAGAAGGTGCCCAACCTGAGCTTCGCCACCTCGGACGCGGTGCTCAAGTATGGCCCCTTCAGCCTGATGTTCCAGCAGCCCGCCGCCGCCGCCACGCCCCAGGTGGCCAGGTACGTACTGGAGAAAACGCCCGCGCGCAAGGCCGCCCTCGTGTTCGACCGCACCAACGAGGCGCTGATCGAGCAGAAAAACGCCTTCCGCGAGGCCTTCAAGGCCGGCGGCGGCACGGTGGCGGCCGAGGAGGCGATCATCGGCACCGACTCCAACTTCCAGCCGCTGGCCACCAAGCTCAAGTCCCTGGACGTGGACGCGGTCTACATCTCGGCGCTGACCGAGCAGACCGCCAACGTACTGCTGCAACTGCGCCAGTCGGGCCTGCCCGACAGGGTGCGCTTCGTCGGCTCCAACGCCATGGCCTCGCCCAAGTTCATCTCGATGACGGGCAAGGCGGCCGAGGGCACGATTGCCGTGGCCGACCACCTGCCCGGCGTGGACCGGCCGCTGAACAAGGCCTTCGCCACCGCCTACCAGGCGCGCTACGGCATCGAGGCGGACAGCTGGGCCACCATCGGCTACTCGTTCGCCCAGGTCGGTCTGGCCGCCCTGAAGGAGGCGGGGCCCGACCCCACACCCGAGAAAGTGCGCGACGCCTACCTGCGGCTCAGGGACGTGCCCATCCTGGGCGGCTCCGGCCTGTGGAACCAGACCGAGCGCCGGCCCCGTTTCGGCGCGATGGTGCTGGTGCTCAAGGACGGGCAGTTCGTCGCCGCGCCCTGACGTTTTCTCCTCCCGCCCTGCGCAGCCACCCCATCGGCCCCGGCCGGTGCGGTGGCTGCGCTGCTTTGGGGGCGGCAGCGACGGCAGTACTGCACATCCGCACAGCCTATCCACTTGACTCCACAAACCTCTTCGCCCCATGCATGCACAAGACGGAACTCCGAGGGCCGGGGAAGACTACCCGGTGAGCTGGCGCCAGTTTCTGGACCGCTTCGGCACTGAAGAGGCTTGTGTGGCCTACCTGCAAGGGCTGCGCTGGCCGCAGGGCTTCGTCTGTCCGCACTGCGCGGCGCGGACGGCGCCCTACCCCTGCAGCCGCGGCAGGCTGGTTTGCCGCACCTGCGGCTTCCAGGCCACGGTGACGGCGGGCACGGTCTTCGACAAGACCCGCACGCCGCTGCGCGTATGGCTGGCCGCGTGCTGGTACCTCGTCAACCAGAAACACGGCGCCAGCGCGCTGGGGCTGCAGCGCGCCCTGGGGCTGGGCAGCTACCAGACCGCGTGGACCATGCTGCACCGGCTGCGCAAAGCGATGGCGCCGCCGGCGCCTGCCCCGCTGCAGGGGGTGGTGGAAATAGGCGACTTCTGCCTGGACGCCGGGCGCATCGCCCTGGCCGTGGAGGTCGCGCGGCCCCCGGGCGTGGGACAGGTCCGGCTGCGGCGGTTGGCCGCCCCCTCCATGACGGCAATGGCGTCATTCATCCTCGGCAACGTCGCCCCGGGTGCCGCACTCCGCAGCGCCCACGCAGAAGACTGCCAGGCCCTCGCCCGCCTGGGCTACGCCTGCGAGCACGCGGCCCCGCAGGGCGCCCGACAGCCGGCAATGCCCGGAATGCACCGCGTCGCCGCGCTGGTCAGGCGCTGGGAGCAGCACCTTCCCCAGGGCGCGGTCCAGCCCACGCTGCTGGACGCGCACCTGCGTGAGTTTTCCTTCCGCTTCAACCTGCGCGGCGCCGATTCGGTGGGCCTGCTGTTCCACCGCCTGTTGCAGCAGGCGATGCACACGGCGCCCGCTACGTACCGGGACATCGTCCAGTGCCGGCCCGAATAGTCGCATGAATACCATTTTCTCCATTTTGTGGAGCCGAGTGGATACCCATTCAATTTCCAAGAACCCCGAGTGCGCAGCATATTCATGGACTTCGAGAAAATCGAATCGAGGCTTCTGATTTCGTCAATTGCCTTGCTCAGCACCAAGGGCGAAAGTCGCAGCCGCCAAGCAGAAGCACCGAGTAAAAATCCTCGCAATGCGATGGATTTTGATAATCCGCAAAGATATTTCCGCAAGCAAAGCAGCGGCTTAAATAGACATATTCAACCAAGGAGACAAAATGACTGAACTCTTGAAAGGCCGCGTGGCCGTGATTACCGGCGGTGCCGCGGGATTCGGCCTGAGCTCGGCGGAGAAATTCGTGGCCCACGGCGCCAGGGTGGTGATCGCAGACATCAGCACCGAGGCCGGCGCCGCCGCGCAGCAGCGGCTGGGCGATGCCGTGCGCTTCATACAGACGGACGTGCGCAAGGAACGCGATCTGCGCGAGGCCGTCGACGTCGCCGTGAAGCACTTCGGCGGGCTCGACGTGATGTACCACAACGCGGGCACCGTGGGCACACCAGCCGATATCGAGGGCATGGAGGTCGACCAGTGGAACGCCGCCATGGACATGCTGCTGACGGCCAGCATGCTGGCGGTCAAGGTGTCGGTGGAACCCATGAAGGCGCGGGGCGGCGGCTCCATCATCCTGACCTCCTCGGGCGCGGGCGTGCGCCTGGGCGGCTCCGGCCCGCTGGCCTACAGCACCGCGAAGGCCGCCGTGCTGATGCTTGGGCAGCACTGCGCGCTCAAGCTGGGGCGGCACCGCATTCGCGTCAACACCCTGGTGCCGGGCGCGTTCCGCACGGCGCTGTGGGACAAGCACGCGCTGGGCAGCGGCATGCTGGCCGAGAACAAGT
>NZ_JAELTO010000011.1 GCF_016428875.1 Xylophilus sp. ASV27 | reverse complement strand
CCCCCCCCCCCCCCCCCCCCCCCCCCCCCCCCCCCCCCCCCCCCCCCCCCCCCCCCCCCCCCCCCCCCCCCCCCCCCCCCCCCCCCCCCCCCCCCCCCCCCCCCCTTTTTCAAGCAGAAGACGGCATCCGAGATTTCCTGTACGGTCTCGTGGGCTCGGAGATGTGTATAAGAGACAGGCGCGGGCCAGCCGCGCGCGGCGGCCTCGGCCTCGATCGCGGCGCGCACCGCGGCGTCGGCCGGCGGCAGCGCGTCCAGGCCGTCGAACAGGGCCTTGAAGTACAGCATGGTGCCGCCCGCCAGCAGCGGCAGCGCGCCGCGCGCGCGGATCGCCTCCACCAGGCGCGTGGCATCGGCCACGAACTCGGCCGCGCTGTAGGCCTGCAGCGGGTCGCGGATGTCGATCAGGTGGTGCGGCACGGCGGCAAGCTCGGCCGCGCTGGGCTTGGCTGTGCCGATGTCCATGCCGCGGTACACCAGGGCGGAATCGACGCTGATGATTTCCACCGCGCAGCGCGGCGCCAGGTGCCGGGCGATGGCCAGGGCCGCGGCCGTCTTGCCTGCGGCGGTGGGTCCGGCAAGGCAGATCGCCGGCAGTGGGCGGACGGCGCGGTGGGCCGTACTCGCCGGGGAGGAGGGGGACATGCGGGGAGGGTAGCAGAGCCCGCCGCTACCCTCTAGCCGCGCGCGGCGACGGTGGCCGGGGCCGGTGGCTCCAGCCCGGGTGCCGGGCGCTGCGGCAGCGTATCCAGCCCGAACAACTGGTGCAGCGCCATGCGGTACTGCGCTTCGCCGACCGAATTGGTGCTGTGGTGCGAGCCGCCTTCGACCAGCACGAACTGCTTGGGGCCGGTGGCGGCGTTGTAGAGCCGGCGGCCCAGCGCGGCCGGGATCAGGCTGTCTTCGGAGCCGTGCACCACCAGCAGCGGGGCGCGCAGGTGCCTGACCTTCTGGATCGATTCGAAGCGCTGGGTGATGAACACCGACACCGGCAGCCAGCCCCATTTGAAGTTGCTCACCACGTCGGCGATGTTGGTGAAGGTGCCTTCCACGATCACGCCGCTGGCGTCCGGGACGCGGGTGGCCAGGTCGATGGCGATGGCGCCGCCGAGCGAGTGGCCGAACACGTAGCGCGCACGGCCGGGAAAGCGCTGGGCCAGCCAGTCCCAGGCCGCCTGGGCGTCTTCGGCGGCGGTGGTCTCGGAGGGCAGGCCGGCGCTGCTCTTGCCGAAGCCGCGGTAGTCGATGGCCAGCACCGAGAAGCCCATTTCCTGCATGCGGCGCATGCGCGGCGCCGAGCCGTTGACGTTCCAGCGCGCGCCGTGCAGGTACAGCAGCACCGGCGGGCCGCCGCCCGGCGTTTCGGCGGCGCTGCCCATGGGCAGGTTGGGGCGCGTGGCCGCCGGCAGCCACAGCGCGTGCAGCCGTGCCGGCGTGTCTTCGGACCGGGAGTGAAAGTCGATCCAGACGTCCTGCATGTCCGGCGCGGGCTGGGCATTGCCCCAGGCGCGGTCGCTGGGCTGGAAGATCCATTCGCGCTGCTTGTAGTCGAGCGTCGAGCAACCGGCCAGGACAGCCGCGGCAACCGAAACCGGCGCCAGCAGAGAGCGGAATTTCATGGAAGCAATCGACCCGTGGGGAGTGTGCAAAGTTTCCCGGATAACGTCCTTTGACCGGCTGTTACCTACAAGCAAACCCTGGGCCTGGCTTCTTTGAGCAGGGCGTTACCTCAGGTCACACCTTGCGCGCGCATGGCGTCGGCCACTTTCACGAAGCCGGCGATGTTGGCGCCGTCGATGTAGCTGATGCTGCCGTCCGGGCGGCCGCCGTAGCGCCGGCAGGCGGCGTGGATGCCCTTCATGATGGAGAGCAGGCGCTCGTCCACCTCTTCGCTGCTCCAGGACAGGCGCAGCGAGTTCTGGCTCATCTCCAGCCCCGAGGTGGCGACGCCGCCGGCGTTGCTGGCCTTGCCTGGCGCATAGAGCACGCCCTGTGCCTCGAAGTACCGCGCCGCCTCGATGGTGCAGGGCATGTTGGCGCCTTCGGCGACACAGGCCACGCCATTGGCGACCAGGGCGCGCGCGTCGTCGATGCCGAGTTCGTTCTGGGTGGCGCAGGGCAGGGCGATGTCCACCGGCACGTGCCAGGGGCGCTTGCCGGCGTGGAACTGCGCCGTCGGGCCGGCCGGGAAGTCCTTCAGGCGCGCGCGCCTGGCGTTCTTCCAGTCCATCAGGCGCTCCAGCGTCTCGATCGTGAAGCCTTTCTCATCGACCAGCGTGCCGTCGGAGTCGGACACGGTGACCACCGTCGCGCCCAGGCGCAGCGCTTTTTCGACCGCGTACTGGGCGACGTTGCCGCAGCCCGACACGGCGACGCGGCAGCCCTCGAACGACTGGCCGCGCGTGGCCAGCATTTCCTGCGCGAAATAGACCGTGCCGTAGCCGGTGGCCTCCGGCCGCATCAGCGATCCGCCGAAGGAAAGGCCCTTGCCGGTGAAGACGCAGTCGGCGCGGTTGGTCAGCTTCTTGACCATGCCCGCGATGTAGCCGACCTCGCGGCCGCCCACGCCCAGGTCGCCGGCCGGCACGTCGGTCTCCGAGCCGATGTGGCGGAACAGCTCCTGCGCGAAGGCCTGGCAGAAGCGCATGACTTCGCCTTCGCTCTTGCCATGCGGGTCGAAGTCCGCGCCACCCTTGCCGCCGCCCATGGGCAGGGTGGTCAGCGCGTTCTTGAGCGTCTGCTCGAAGCCGAGGAACTTCAGGATCGACAGGTTCACCGAGGGGTGGAAGCGCAGGCCACCCTTGTAAGGGCCGATGGCCAGGCTGTGCTGGATGCGGTAGCCGCGGTTGACCCGGACCCGGCCGGCGTCGTCGGTCCAGCAGACACGGAAGCTGATGATGCGTTCGGGCTCGACCAGGCGCTCGAGCAGGGCGTTGTCACGGTACTGGGGATGCTGCTCCACGAAGGGCCAGAGGCTCTCCATCACTTCGGTGACGGCCTGCACATATTCGGGCTGCCCGGGGTTGCGTTGCTCGACCTGGGCGAGGAATTCGTGGACGGTGCTGGCTTGGCTCATGGCGCTCCGGAGGGGTTGAAACAATCAAAAAATCCGGAATTGTGCCGCTTGTTGCACCAGTTATGTGCATGACGGCATGCGCTCATGTCGTTCATGCATGAATAAGGTGCGTTTTTGCCCTGGCGTGGGGCGTTGAATGCCCCATTGTGGGCTGGCTAACGCCCGCGCAGGAACAGCGCGTCCAGCTCGCGCAAGGTCAACTGGCGCCAGGTCGGGCGGCCGTGGTTGCACTGGTCGGAGCGCTCGGTGGCTTCCATCTGGCGCAGCAGGGCGTTCATCTCCTCCAGGCTCAGGCGGCGGTTGGCGCGCACCGCGCCGTGGCAGGCCATGGTGCCCAGCAGTTCGTTGCGCGCGCGCTGCACCACGGTGCTGGCGTCGTGCTGGGCCAGTTCGGCCAGCACGCTGCGCGCCAGTTCCACCGGGTCGCCGTGCGCCAGCGACGTGGGCACGGCGCGCACGGCCAGGGTGCGCTGCGAGAAGGGCGTGATCTCCAGGCCCAGGGTGCGCAGCACCTCGGCGCAGGCCTCGGCCGTGGCCACCTCGTGCGGCGTGGCGGCGAAGGTGGCCGGGATCAGCAGCGGCTGGCTGGCGATGGCGTCGGCGTCGATCTGCTGCTTGAGCCGCTCGTAGACGATGCGCTCGTGCGCCGCGTGCATGTCGACGATGACCAGGCCCTGGGCGTTCTCGGCCAGGATGTAGACGCCCTGCAACTGCGCCAGCGCGCGGCCCAGCGGCCAGTCCTGGGGGGCGTCGGCGGGCGCGGCCGGCGGCATGCTTTGCGCCGGCTGCCACAGCGCCTGCAGGTCGGACACACGCACGCCGACCTGGGGTGTGGATACTCTGAAATTGATAGCTGATTGCCTAGGAAAATCCTGGGCTTCAGGCCTGTTTGGCTTGAAAAATGGGCTGGAGGCAGGCGCGGACCCCGGTGGCGCGGCCGCCGGCGCGGCGGCGGGCCGCAGCGCGGCCACGGCCTCGGTGCCGGCGCGCGGGGCCGCCAGGGCGTTTTCCACGCCGTGGCGCACGGCCTGGTGCACCTCGCGGCTGTCGCGGAAGCGCACCTCGATCTTGGTCGGGTGCACGTTGACGTCGACGCGGGCCGGGTCCAGGGCGACGTACAGCGCGTAGACCGGCTGGCGCTGGCCGTGCAGCACGTCCTCGTAGGCGCTGCGCGCGGCATGGGTCAGCACCTTGTCGCGCACGTAGCGGCCGTTGACGTAGCAGAACTGCTGGTCGGCCCGCGCCCGCGCCGCGTCCGGAATGCCGGCGCGGCCGTGCACCGTGACGCCGCCGCTGGCATACTGCACGGCCACCGACTGCTGCAGGAAATCTTCGCCCAGCACGTCGGCCAGGCGCCGATCCTGCGCCTCTCGCGGCGTGCCGGTGCAGCGGCGCCATTGCTCGACCAGCCGGCCTTCGTGCCAGATGGCAAAGCCCACGTCGGGCCGGGCCAGCGCATGGCGGCGCACGGCCTCGATGCAGTGCGCCAGCTCGGTCGCGTCGGTCTTGAGGAACTTGCGCCGCGCCGGGGTGGAGAAGAACAGCTCGCGCACCTCGATCGAGGTGCCGGTGCCGCGCGCGGCCGGGCGCAGCTCGCCGCTGCGGCCGTCGAGCAGGAAGGCGCTGGCCTGCCCGGCCGGGCGCGACAGCAGCGACAGCTCCGACACCGAGGCGATCGCCGCCAGCGCCTCGCCGCGAAAGCCCATGGTGCCGACCGATTCGAGATCGTGCAGGCTGGCGATCTTGCTGGTGGCGTGGCGCTTGAGCGCCACGGAAAGCTCGGGCTGCGGAATTCCGCAGCCGTCGTCCTCCACCGCGATCAGGCGCACGCCGCCGGCCAGCAGGCGTACGGTGACCTGCGTGGCGCCGGCGTCCAGCGCGTTGTCCACCAGCTCGCGCACCACCGAGGCGGGGCGCTCCACCACCTCGCCCGCGGCGATCTGGCTGATCAGCTCGTCGGGCAGTTCAAGAATCGGGCGGCGGGGAGGCGGGGAGAGGAGGGCGTTCACCGAATGATTTTAGGGGGTCGCTCCAGCCCGGATAATCGCCCGCTGGCACGCCCCAAGGAGACCCATGGACCTGATCGCCCTCGCCATCGACTTCATCCTGCACATCGACCGCTACCTCGAAGCCTTCGTCGTGCACTACGGTGCCTGGGTATATGCGCTGCTGTTCCTGATCGTGTTCGTGGAGACCGGCGTGGTGGTGATGCCCTTCCTGCCGGGGGATTCGCTGCTGTTCATCGTCGGCGCGCTGGCCGGCGCCGGCCTGCTGCAACTGGGCATCGCGGTGCCGGTGCTGCTGGCCGCGGCCATCCTGGGCGACCAGTGCAACTACGCCATCGGCCGCGCCATTGGGCCGCGCGTGTTCCAGTGGGAAAGCTCGCGTTTCTTCAACCGCCGCGCCTTCGACCAGGCGCACGCCTTCTACGAGCGCTACGGCGGCATCACGGTGGTGCTGGCGCGCTTCATGCCCTTCATCCGCACCTTCGCGCCCTTCGTGGCCGGCGTGGCGGCCATGCACCGGGGCCGCTTCACGGCCTACAACATCGGCGGCGCCGTGCTGTGGGTGGTGGGGATCAGCGTGGCCGGCTATTTCTTCGGCAACCTGCCCTGGGTGCGCGAGAACCTGGAGAAGATCATCTGGGGCATGATCCTGATCCCTGGCTTGATCGCGATCTTCGGCGCCTGGCGCGCCGGCGGCAGCCAACGCAGCGCGGCCTGACAACAAAAAGGGCCTCGTGAAAGGCCCTTTTCAATGTGCGCAGGGGCGCGCGGTCAGCGGTTGTCCTGCCGGCGGCCGACCTCGTTGCCGATCAGCGCGCCGGCGGCGGCGCCGCCCACGGTGGCGGCCGTGCCGCCAAACAGGGCATTGCCGGCGACCCCGCCCAGGACGGCGCCGGTGCCGGTGCCCAGTTCCCGGTTGTTGGCGCAGCCGGAGAGGCCGATGAGCGCAGCGGCGGCTGCGGAAAGAAGCAATGTTGTCTTCATGGTGGTCACCTCATATGGATCATGAGGGTGCACTCTAGCAACCAGTTCTGCCGATGCCTGTAGGAGAAAGGCACCGGCGCCTGTCGTCTCGCGGCGTCTGGACTGGGCGATCACAGCGTGCGGCTGCGCGCAAGCGGCGGGTTGCGCGAGAAATAGCCGGCAATGCCGCGCATCAGGGCATCGGCCAGCTGCTGCTGGTAGGCCGGGTCGCGCAGCCGGGCTTCTTCCTCGGGGTTGCTGATGAAGGCGGTTTCCACCAGCACGCTGGGGATGTCGGGCGCCTTGAGCACGGCGAAGCCGGCCTGCTCCACCTCTCCCTTGTGCAGCCGCGCGAACTTGCCGAGCTGGCCCAGCATGGAGGAGCCGAGCTTCAGGCTGTCGTTGATCTGCGCCGTGGTGCTCATGTCCAGCATGGCGCGTTGTACGTGGGCGTCGCGCACGCCGGCCACGTTGACGCCGCCGATCAGGTCGGCCGCGTTCTCCTTGTTGGCCAGCCAGCGCGCGGCCGAGCTGGAGGCGCCGCGCTGGCTCAGCGCGAACACGCTGGCGCCGCGCGCCGCAGGCGTGGTGAAGGCGTCGGCATGGATGCTGATGAACAGGTCGGCCTGCACGCGGCGGGCCTTTTCCACGCGCACGTTGAGCGGCACGAAGAAGTCGGCGTCGCGGGTGAGAAAGGCGCGCATCGGGTTGCCGTTGAGCGTGGTGGCGTTGACGCGGTCGCGCAGCAGGTGGGCGATGCGCAGCACCACGTCCTTCTCGCGCGTGCCGCTGACGCCGGTGGCGCCCGGGTCTTCGCCGCCATGGCCCGGGTCGATGGCGACGATGATCAGGCGGTCGGTGCGGGTGCTGCTGGGCGGCGGGCTGCCGGGCGCCACCGGCGCGGTCGGCGTGGCCCGCGCGATCACCGGCGGCACGGGCGTGGCCGGCGGCAGGCCGGGGACGGGCCGGGGGTGCTCCATCTGCCGCGCGATCAGTTCGCCCAGCGGGTCGGGGGCCGGCGCCGCTGCCGTGCCGGCCTGGCGCTGCGTATCCTGCAGCCGCTGGGCGATCAGTTCTTCCAGGGGGTCGATCTCCTGCTGCGGGTACAGGTCGAACACCAGGCGGTGCTGGTAGGCGGCCACCGGCGGCAGCGTGAACACCTGGGGACGGGCGGGCTGCTTCAGGTCCAGCACCAGGCGCACCACGTTCGGCGCGTTCTGGCCCACGCGCACGCCGGCGATGAACGGGTCGTCGCTCTTGACCTTGGCCACCAGCTCGCGCAGCGCCGGGTTGAGTTCGATGCCTTCGATGTCCACCGCCAGCCGCGGCGGGCTCGGGACGAACAACTGCCTGGCTGCCAGCGCGCCGTCGGACTCGATGGTGACGCGCGTGTACTCGGGCGCGGGCCAGACCCGCACGGCGACGATGGTGGCGCCGCGGGCGATCTCCGCCACGCCCAGCAGCAGCAACAGGCTGCCGGACTGGAGCACGCGGCGGCGCGTGGGAGACGAGGACGGTTTCTGGTGACGTGTCATGCCGCGGCAGCCTCCAGCAGCGTGCCGCCGGCGGCGCTGGCGGCATGCAGTTGCACCGTGCGCAGGCCATCGGCGTCGGACTCGATGCGCAGGTCCAGATCGGCCGGCGGCAGCATGCCGGCGGCCTTCTCGGGCCACTCGGCCAGCTTCAGGCCGGGGCCGGCGAACAGCTCGCGAAAGCCCGCGTCGTCCCATTCGCGCGGGTCGTCGAAGCGGTAGAAGTCGAAGTGGTAGACCGCCAGCCCATCGGCCGCGTCATGGGGCTCCACCACCGCGTAGGTCGGGCTCTTGATGCGGCCCTGCACGCCGAGCGCGCGCAGCAGGTGCCGCACGAAGGTGGTCTTGCCCGCGCCCAGGTCGCCGTGCAGCGCGATGAAGGCGTTGCGCAATGCCGGCAGCGCGGCCAGGCGCCGGGCGCACGCCGCGGTGTCGTCCTCGCTCGGCCAGCGCAGCACGCGCGCGGCCGGCGGCGTGCCGGCAGGGCTGGTTTCTACAATCCCGGGGTGATGGTCGGCGGCAGTCAACAACTCTTCTCTCGGATTCAGGAATGGGCGCGCGAGCTGGGATTCTCCCAAATCGGCGTGGCGGGGGTGGATTTGTCCTCCGCCGAAGCGGGGTTGGTGTCCTGGCTGGAGCAGGGGTTCCACGGCAGCATGCACTACATGCAGGCCCATGGCCTGCGCCGCGCCCGGCCGGCCGAGCTGGTGCCGGGCACGGTCAGCGTGCTGACGGCGCGCATGGACTACCTGCCCAGGGCCACGCCGGAGGGCTGGCAGGGCATCGAATTCGCGCGGCTGCAGCGCCCCACCGAGGGCATCGTCTCGGTCTATGCCCGGGGGCGCGACTACCACAAGGTGCTGCGCGGCCGCCTGCAGAAGCTGGCCGAGCGCATCGCGCAGGAAGTCGGCCCCATCGGCCACCGCGCGTTCACCGATTCGGCGCCGGTGCTGGAGGCCGAACTCGCCGCGCGCAGCGGCCAGGGCTGGCGCGGCAAGCACACGCTGGTGCTCCACCGCGAGGGCGGCTCGATGTTCTTCCTGGGCGAGATCTACCTCGACCTGGCGCTGCCGCCGAGCGCGCCGGTCAGCGCGCACTGCGGGCAGTGCCGCGCCTGCATCGACGTCTGCCCGACGCAGGCCATCGTCGCGCCGCATCGGCTCGATGCGCGGCGCTGCATCTCCTACCTGACCATCGAGCACGCCGGGCCGATCCCGCTGGAGCTGCGGCCGCTGATCGGCAACCGCATCTACGGCTGCGACGACTGCCAGCTCGCCTGCCCCTGGAACAAGTACGCGCGGCCCAGCACGCTGGCCGACTTCGATGCGCGCCCGGACCTGTTCGGCCAGCCGCTGGCCGCGCTGATGGACTGGAGCGAGCAGGACTTTCTGCGCCGCACCGAGGGCGGCCCGATCCGCCGCATCGGCCACGCGCGCTGGCTGCGCAACGTGGCCGTGGCCCTGGGCAATGCGCTGCGCTCGGGCGCGGGCGGCCAGGCCGAGCGCGCCGCGCTGCAGCGCCATGCGCAGCACCCCGACGCGCTGGTGCGCGAGCATGTGGCCTGGGCGCTGGAGTTTTCTTGAGGAAAAGTGCCTGAAGCCCAGGTAATACCTGGGCTTATTGCTATTAAATCAATAGCGTGACGCGAGCCAGAACGCGAACGGCAGGCTCACCACTCCGAGCAGGGTGGACAGCGTCACCAGCCCCGCCACATAGGGACCGTTGTAGCCCATGCGCTGGGCCAGCACATAGCAGGTCGAGGCGGTCGGCAGCGCCGAGAAGCTCATGAGCACGACCGCCTGCGGGCCGTCCAGGCGCAGCAGCCGCACCAGCACGATGGCCACCAGCGGCAGCACCATATGCCGGATCGCCAGCACCGAGGCGCCCAGCAGGGCGCCGCCGGCCATGGCCGCGAACTGCATGCCGGCACCGGCCGACATCAGGCCCAGCGCCAGCGAGGCATTGCCGATGCGCACGAAAGTGGGCGCCATCCAGTCCGGAATGCGCAGGCCGAGCAGGTTGCAGGCCAGGCCCAGCGTGGTGGCGATGATCAGCGGGTTGCGCACGATGGCGCCGAGCACGCGGTGGCCGCCGTGCCGGGCCATCGGCCAGACCGCGGCGACGTTGAACAGCGGCACGCACAGGCCGATCAGCACCGCGATCATCTGCAGCCCCTGCGGCCCGCCGAGCCGCTCGGCCAGCGCCAGCGCGATGAAGGAATTGAAGCGGAACGCCACCTGCGCGCTGGCCGCCGCGTCGCGCCGGTCCAGGCGCCGGCCCAGCCAGGGCAGATGGGGCAGGGCATAGGCCAGCAGCACCGCCACCAGGCCCAGCAGCAGGCCGGCCGTGATCAGGTCCGAGGCCGCGCGCAGGTCCAGCGGGCTGCGCACGATGGAGTGGAACAGCAGGACCGGAAAGAGGAAGTAGTAGACCAGCGCCTCCACCGGCCCCCAGACGTCGCGGTTGAGCGGGGTGAAGCGGCAGATCAGGTAGCCCAGCAGGATCAGCGAGAAGTCGGGGAAAAGCAGCAGCGCGTAGTTCACGGCGGGCAGGATAGCAGCCGGTGCGGCGGCGCCCGGACGGGCCGGTGCGTGCGCGCAGGAGTGCGGGTTTACCCTGGCGAATTGGGGGGCCGCGCGGGGCGGATACGCCAGTCCCGGCCATTAGCATTGGCCGCTTGTTTCCAATCCAAGAGGAGTTTGTCCATGCAACGTCGAAACCTGGTGGTGCTTGCCATGGCCGCTGTCACGAGCACGGCCTTTGCGCAGGGCTACCCGAGCAAGCCGATCCGGCTGGTCGTACCGTTTGCGCCCGGCGGCACCACCGACATCATTGCCCGCGTCATCGCCGACCCGCTGGGCAAGGTGCTGGGCCAGCCCGTCATCGTCGAGAACAAGGCCGGCGGCGGCGGCATCGTGGGGGCCAACGACACCGCCAAGTCGGCGCCGGACGGCTACGCGCTGGGCCTGGCCACCGTGTCGAGCACGGCGGCCAACCCGGCGATCAACCCGAGGGTGCCGTACAACCCGGTCACCGACTTCACGCCCATCATCAACATCGCCGCGACGCCCAACATCATCGCGGTCAACCCGAGCTTCCCGGCCAAGAACTACAAGGACTTCGTCGCCGAACTCCAGAAATCGCCGGGCAAGTATTCCTACGCGTCCTCCGGCGCGGGCGGCATCGGCCACCTGCTGATGGAGCTGTACAAGAGCCTCACCCACACCTTCGTCACCCACATCCCGTACCGCGGCGCGGGCCCGGCGCTCAACGACACGGTGGCCGGCCAGGTGCCGATCATGTTCGACAACCTGCCCTCCACGCTGCCCTTCGTCAAGGCCGGCAAACTGGTGCCCATCGTGGTGTCGGCGCCGCAGCGCCTGGCCGTGCTGCCCAACGTGCCGACCTTCAAGGAAGTGGGCCTGGAGCCGGTCAACCGCATGGCCTACTACGGCATCCTCGGCCCCAAGGGCATGCCGCAGGACATCGTCGACAAGCTCAATGCCGCGGTGCGCAAGGTGCTGGAAGACCCGGCCGTGCGCAAGCGCATCGAGGACACCGACTCCATCGTCGTCGGCAACACGCCCGCGCAGTTCGCCCAGGAAATCAAGGACGAGTACGAGGTCTACAAGAAGGTCGTGACGCAGCAGAAGCTCACGCTCGAGTGAGCCGCGCCCGCCGCGCGCGGGGCTTCGCCATCCAGGCCGCCGAGCATCTGCCGGCGGCCTTTTTGCTATCGTCGGCGCATGACCGCCGCCACGCCCAGCCAGCACCGCATCGACGCCTTCATCGACGCGCTGTGGCTGGAGGACGGGCTCTCGCGCAACACGCTGGCCGCCTACCGGCGCGACCTCACGCTCTATGCCGCCTGGCTGCAGGAGCAGGGCCTGGCGCTCGACGACTCGGGCGAGCAGCATCTGCAGGCCTACTTCGCCGTCCAGCACCCGGTCACCAGGATCACCACCGCCAACCGCCGCCTGACGGTGTTCCGCCGCTATTTCCACTGGGCCTTGCGTGAAGGCGCCATCAGCACCGACCCGACGCTGCGCCTGCTGGCCGCGCGCGCGCCGATGCGCAACCCCAGCACCCTCACCGAAGCCCAGGTCGAGGCCCTGCTGGCCGCGCCCGACACCGGCACCCCGCTGGGCCTGCGCGACCGTGCCATGCTGGAGCTGCTCTACGCCAGCGGGCTGCGCGTGAGCGAGCTGGTGGCGCTGCGCGTGTTCGAGCTGTCGATGCAGGACGGCATCGTGCGCGTCACCGGCAAGGGCGCGAAGGAGCGCCTGGTGCCCTTCGGCCTGGTGGCGCGCGACTGGCTGGCGCGCTACATGGCCGAGAGCCGGCCGGCGATCCTGGCGGGGCGGCAGAGCGAGGACCTGTTCATCACCGGCCGCGGCGCCGGCATGACGCGCATGGCTTTCTGGCTGATCGTGCACAAGCATGCGCTGGCCGCGGGCATCCGCGGCAAGCTCTCGCCGCACACGCTGCGCCACGCCTTCGCCACCCATCTGCTCAACCACGGCGCCGACCTGCGCGCCGTGCAACTGCTGCTGGGCCATGCCGACATCTCCACCACGACCATCTACACCCACGTGGCGCGCGAGCGGCTCAAGACGCTGCATGCGCGGCATCACCCGCGGGGGTAGATGCAGTACACCCCCAGGCTTCGCACTGCGTGTCTTCGCCTTCCCCCTCGAGGGGGCACCTCCTGCGGCCTGGCAAAGCCGGTTCCGCGGATGTCTGCGCTGGGCCTGCTCCGCGGCATTTTGTGCTTTGCAACCTAGAAAACTGATCCGAAGAGGAAACTTTCCATGCACCAAACCAACCGCCGCCGCGCCCTCGTGGCCTCCCTTTCGCTGCTGTCCCTGGCTCCGCTGTGGGGCCATGCCCAGTCCCCGGCGCCGGCCTGGCCCGCGGGCAAGCCGATCCGCCTGGTGGTGGCCTACCCGGCGGGCGGCGTCAGCGACGGCGTGGCGCGCGCGCTGGCCGAGCGGCTGGCCGCGCAACTGGGGACCACGGTGGTGGTCGACAACAAAGCCGGCGCGAGCGGCAGCATCGGCATGGATGCGGTGGCCAAGGCAGCGCCGGATGGCTACACCCTGGGCTTCTCGTCGATCAGCCCGCTGGCGCTCAACCCGCTGCTGGGCCGCTCGCCGTTCGATCCGTTCCGCGACATTGCGCCGGTGGCGCGGGTGATGGTTTCGCCGGTGCTGCTGCTGGCCACCTCGGCCAGCAGCGCGCCGGATTTCCGCACCCTGCTGGCCCAGGCGCAGGCCAGGCCCGGGGCGGTGCGCTGGGCGACGTCGGGACAGGCCTCGGTGGGCCACATCATGCTCGAGCAGATCATGGCCAGCGCCAAGGTCTCCATCACCCACGTGCCCTACAAGGGCGGCGGCCAGCAGATGAGCGATGCGCTCGGCGGCCAGTTCGAAATTCTGTCGACCAACGCAGGCCCGGCGCTGGACGCGCAGATCAAGTCCGGCAAGCTGCGGCCGCTGGCGGTGGGTGCGCCGGCGCGGCTCGACAATCTGCCGCAGGTGCCGACCCTGGCGGAGCTGGGTTTCGCCGCGGCCAACCAGTCCTCGGTGTTCGGCATCTTCGCGCCGGCGCGCACGCCGGCCGCGCTGCTGGAGCGCCTGAATGCAGAGGTGAATGCCGCCCTGGCGCAGCCGGACGTACGCGCCAGGCTGGTGGCCGCCGACAACGTGCCGGCCGGCGGCAGCGCGGCCGATTTCGCCAAGCAGATCGCGGCGGAGTCCGCCGCCAACGCGCGCATCATTTCCGCCGCGGGCATCAAGGCCGAGTAGCGGGGTTCTCGCGGCATGGCCCGCTTGCGCTGAGCCGGCATTTTGCTATTGAATGTATAGCTGATAGCCCAGGTCCTACCTGGGCTATCGCTCTTTTTGATGCTGAAACACCCAGGGCGGCGCTTCAGCCCGGTGCTTCCGTTTTCTCGGCCCAGATCAGCGCATTCAGGTGGGCCCAGTTGATCTGGTGGTTGGACAGGGCCAGCGCATTGGCCGTGTCGGCGAAGACCCTCTCGTCGCCGCTCTCGCAGGCTTCGGTCAGCGTGAGCAGGGGGGCGTACACGCCGGTACGGCGCAGCAGGGCGTCCTGCACGGGCTGCGGCAGCGCGATGGATTCCAGCGCCCGGTCCATCGGCATGCCGAGCATGCTGTCGAGCAGGGAGAACACGCCGACCACGAAGGCGTTGTCGCATTCTTCGGCCGGCATGAGTTCGGCGGCCAGCAGCTCCATGAGGCGGCCGCGCACGACGGCGGTGCTGCCCAGCGCCGGCGGCGAGCCGCCGCTGGAGGTGGTCAGCAGCAGCGCGGCCCAGCGGAACAGCTTCTTCATGCCGAGGATCATCACGGCGTGCCGGAACGAGGTGATCTCCACGTTCAGCCCGAAGCCGGAGGAGTTGATGAAGCGCAGCAGGTTGAAGGAAAGCGTGGGGTCGCGTTTGAGCACGTCCTCGATCTCGGCGATCTCGGACTGCCTGCGCACCAGGTCGATGAGCTGCACGATGGTGGCCTGCGCCGGGCGCACGGTCTTGCTCTGCACCAGCGTGGGCTTGGCGAACCAGTAGCCCTGGAACAGCGGCACGTCCAGGCCGGCCATCAGACGGTGCTGCTCGTCGGTCTCGACCTTCTCGGCGATGATCTGCGCGCTGGTGTGCTTGCGCACCAGTTGCACCAGCGGCTCGGCCATCTCCGGCCTGAAGGCGCTCATCTCCAGCTTGATGAAGGCCGCCAGCGGCAGCCAGGAGAGATAGGCCTTCTTCAGCACGGACTGGTTGAAGGCGAGCCGGAAGCCGCGCTCGTGCAGTTCCTGCAGCACCTGGCCGCCCGCGGCGATCTGCTCCGGCGGGTCGCCCGGCAGCGTCGGGATCTCCAGCACCACCTTCTCGGGGTGGATCAGCTCCAGGTGCGCGCCGGCCAGGCTCTCGTGGGTGCAGTTGATGAATACCGTCTTGCGGCCCACCAGCATCTCCGCGTCGGCGCCGGCCAGCGCGTTGAACAGCAGCGCGGCGTCCGAGGCCGCAGTGTGTCCCTGGACCTGCGTGGAGCGGTCGAACAGTTCGTAGCCGAACACCGCGCGCCGGTGGTCGACGATGGCCTGCCGGGCGATCATGCCGGACAGGGTGGGGCCGCCCTCGCCCTGGTCGGGCCTCGGGGCTGCTTCGATGCTGGACGATATCTCGGAGGTCATGGAGGCGTGCCGGGCAGTGTGGGAGGGACTTTTCTAACCATGCCGATTCTACGGAGCAAGCCCTACGGGCGGATCAGTTCGTCGCACCAGGCCAGCGCCTGCACGTGGGCCCAGTTGATCTCCTGGCTATTGAGGCCGAGCGCGTCCGCGGCCTGGGTGAAGGCCTGCTCGTCGCCGCTCTCGCAGGCCTCGGCGAGTTGCAGGTAGGTGCCAAGCAGGCCACCGTGGTGGAGCAGGGCGTCGACCACGGGCTGCGGCAGGTCGAGCAGCCGCAGCGCGTCTTCCATGGACATGCCGAGCATCACGTCCAGCAGCGAGAAGATGCCGGTGACGAAGGCGTCGTCGCGCTCTTGCGGCGGCAGCCGCTCGCCGGCGAGCAGTTCCATCAGCCGCCCACGCACCACGGCCATGCCGCCGACGGAGGGTGGCGTGCCGTTCCTGGAGGCCTGCAGCAGCAGGGCCGCCCAGCGGAACAGCTTGTTCAGGCCCAGAAGCATCACCGCCTGGCGGAAGGAGTGGACCTTGCGCGCCAGCCCGAAGCCCGAGGAGTTGACGAGCCGCATCAGGTTGAAGGCCAAGCCGGTGTCCTTCTTCAGCACGGTTTCGATCTCGTCGGTGCTGGCCTGTCGCCGCACCAGGTTCAGCAGCTCGATCGCGGCGAGCTGCGAGGGCGAAACCATCCGTGTCTCGACCACGGAGGGCCGGTCGAACCAGTAGCCCTGGAACATTCCGAAGCCCAGCGCGCGCGCGGCCTCGAACTGGGCGGCGGTCTCGACCTTCTCGGCCACCAGCTCGGCCGTCGAATGGGCCTGGGCGCGCAGCACGTGCTCGGACAGGTCCGCTGCTGCCATCTGCGCCATGTCGAACTTGATGTAGTCGGCCAGCGGCAGCCAGGGGCGGTACGCCGCGTACAGCACCGAGGGCGTGAAGGACAGCTGGAAGCCGCGCTCGCGCAGGCTGGCCAGCATGGGGGCGCGGTTGGCGATGTCTTCGGCATCCGCATGCTCGAGCGGCGGCAGCTCCAGCACCACCTTGTCCGGCCTTATCAGGTCCAGGTGCCCCCCGGCCAGGCTGTGGTACGTGCAGTTGAGGAAGATCTGCAGGCGGCCGATCAGATTCTCCGGGCCGGCATGCGACAACGCATGGAAGATCAGCGAGACGTCGCTGGCGGCGGTGTGGGAGCCTGCGCTCTGGGAGCGATCGAACAGCTCATAGCCCACCACGGCCTGCTGCGGGTTGACGATGGCCTGGCGGGCGATGAGGACCGAGGGCGCAGCGCAAGGGCCCGCGCTCGCGGCCGCTCGGGAATGCGGCATGTCGTTCTCCATAGGGATCGTCGCGCATGGGGGCGCGTTATCGGACCATTCTATGAACAGAGGCCCGCCGGTTGCCCCGCGGCCAGCGCCTGCAGTTCGGTTTCGCTGAAACCCGCGGCCTTGCGCGCCGGCAGGTTGAAGGGGCCGCGCAGGCGTGGGGCTTGGTAGGTACGGCTCAGTTCGGCGTAGGTGGCCACCGGCTCCAGGCCGCGCTGCGCGCACAGCCAGCCGTACCAGCGGTTGCCGACGGCCACGTGCCCGATCTCGTCGCGCAGGATGATGTCGATGATGGCCGCGCCGGCCTCGTCGCCGACCGACACCAGCTTTTGCCGCACGGCGGGCGAGGCGTCCAGGCCGCGTGCCTCCATGGTGCGCGGCACCAGCGCAACGCGGGCCAGCACGTCGTGGCGGGTGCGCTCGGCCATCTCCCACAGCGCGTTGTGGGCCGGGAAGTCGCCATAGCGGTAGCCCAGGCCCTGCAGGTGGTCGCGCAGCAGCTGAAAGTGCAGCGCCTCCTCGCGCGCCACCTGGGCCCAGTCCTCGTAGAACGCATCGGGCATGCCGGCGAAGCGCCACACCGCATCGGCCGCTAGGTCGATCGCGTTCAGCTCGATATGCGCCAGCGCATGCAGCAGGATGGCGCGCCCTTGCGGCGTGGCGATGGAGCGCTGCTTGACCTGGGTATGGCCGGCCAGCGCGGGCCGCTGCGGCCGGCCGGGCAGGCCCGCGGGCTCCTCCAGCGCGAGTGCCGAGCCGCTCGGCAGCCCGGACGCGATCGCGCGCGCCAGTTCAGCCTTGCGGTCCGGGTCGGGCTGCTGCAGGACGGACAGGGCGCGGTGGCGGAGTGTGGGCATGGAGTGGCAGGCGGTACAGGGCGAAAGACCCAGATTCTAGTTTTCCGGTCTTTCTACAATGCTGTTTTGCAAGGAGACACAAGCGATGGCAATCTACGAGTTGGACGGCGTCACGCCCCGCATCGCCGCGTCGGCCTGGGTGGCCGACAGTGCCCAGGTGCTGGGCGACGTCGAGCTGGGCGAGGACGCGAGCGTCTGGTTCGGCGCCGTGCTGCGCGGGGACACCGACCGGATCAGCGTCGGGCGCGGCAGCAACATCCAGGACCTGAGCGTGCTGCATGCGGACCATGGCGTGCCGCTCACCATCGGCGACAACGTCACGGTGGGCCACCAGGTCATGCTGCACGGCTGCACCATCGGCGACGAGACCCTGATCGGCATCGGCGCCGTGGTGCTCAACAAGGCCCGCATCGGCCGCCACTGCCTGGTCGGCGCCGGCGCGCTGGTGACCGAGGGCAAGGAATTCCCCGACGGCTCCATGATCCTGGGCAGCCCGGCGCGCGCCGTGAAGCAGTTGAGCCCTGAGCAGATCGAAGGCCTGCGGCAGAGCGCGCGGCACTACGTCGACAATGCGCGCCGCTTCCGCAGCGGCCTGCATCGCGTGGCCTGAGCAAGCGCGCGGCCAGCGCCAGGAGCCGCGCAGGGTCTTGCCAAGGGGCGGCATGGCCCGCATCGCGCCTTTTCTACAATCGGAACCTTGAGCACGGGGCGGCTTCGGCCGCCCGTTTGTTTTTGCCCTGCAGGAAGCCCGCTTGTCCGAACTCCACAAATTCATCTTCGACGGGCTGCCCGTGCGCGGCGCCATCGTGCGCCTGACCGATGCCTGGACCGAGATCCTGCACCGCCGGGCCGCCAACACCGCCACCGGTGCCTATCCCGCGCCCGTGGCCGAACTGCTGGGCGAGATGGCCGCGGCCGGCGTGCTGATGCAGGCCAACATCAAGTTCAACGGCGCCCTGGTGCTGCAGGTGTTCGGCGACGGCCCGGTCAAGCTGCTGGTGGCCGAGGTGCAGTCCGACCTGAGCCTGCGCGCCACCGCGTCGGTCATGGGCGTGGTGCCGGCCGAAGCGCGCCTGAGCGCGATGGTCAACCAGCACAACAAGGGCCGCTGCGCGATCACGCTGGACCCGAAGGACAAGTTCCCCGGCCAGCAGCCCTACCAGGGCGTGGTGCCGCTGTTCGGCGACCGGCACGAGAAACTCGAGGAACTCAGCAAGGTGCTGGAGCACTACATGCTGCAGAGCGAACAGCTCGACACCACGCTGGTGCTGGCGGCCGACGACCAGGTGGCCGCCGGCCTGCTGGTGCAGCGCATGCCGCTGCAGGGCGAGCGCAACCTCGAAGGCAGCATGGTGAGCGCCGAGAACGAGGCCGAGATCGGCCGCAACGAGGACTACAACCGCATCGCCCATCTCGCGGCCAGCCTGACGCGCGAAGAGCTGCTGACGCTGGACGTGGACACCATCCTGCGCCGCCTGTTCTGGGAAGAGAAGCTGCTGCGCTTCGTGCCGCAGGAGGGCGGCAGCGGCCCGCGCTTTGCCTGCACCTGCAGCCGCGAGCGCGTCTCGGCCATGATCCGCAGCCTGGGGGCGGAGGAGGCCGACAGCATCATCGAGGAGCGCGGCGAGATCGAGGTCGGCTGCGAGTTCTGCGGCCAGCAGTACCGCTTCGACCCGGTGGACACCGCGCAGATCTTCAAGGGCCCGACGCAGTTGCCGCCGGCCAGCAGCGTGGTTCAGTAGGGACGCTGCCCGCCCGCCCGCCCGGCCAGCAGCCGGGTGAACAACCGGTGCTCGCAGTCCGGGTCGCTGCAGGCTTCGCAGCTCCAGCCGCCCGAAGGGCCGTTTTCTGAAGAAAAAGTGGCTGTAGCCCAGGTTTTGTCTGGGCTATATGCTATGTAATTGATAGCATTCAGGGCTTGGTCCAGCCGCTGCCGTCCCTGCCCATGGATCACCTGGAAGGGCAGGCCGGCGCCCTGCAGCGCCGCGCGCACCCGCGCGTCCACCGGCTCGCGCACCTGCGGGCCGTCGCGCTGCAGCCCGTCGGCCATCCAGGGCAGGTCCAGGCCCATGAGCAGGGTGGCGGCGTAGCGGCGTTGGTGCTGCAGCGCGAACGGGTAGAGCGAGCAGTCCTGGAACAGCAGGTCGCTGTAGACCGCGGTCATCAGCGGCGTGGTGTCGGCCACGATCACGTCGGCATCGCGCGCGTCGTTGGCCTGCCGCGCCTGCTCCTCGGCGATGGCGCGCTGCTCGTCGGGGCGCGGCGTGCGGCCCTCGCGCTCGCACCAGCCGCGCAGCACCTCCGGCACCAGCGCGACGCGCCAGCCGAGCCCGCGCAGGTGCGCGGCCAGCGCGATGGCCAGTGAAGTCTTGCCGGTGCTCTCGGCGCCCAGCAGGGCGATCGCCGGAATGCTCATGCGGCCTGCGGCGCCGCCGCACGGCGCTGCCAGGCGCGCCAGCCCACCAGGCTGAGCACGGCAAACAGCAGGTAGAGCAGCACCGTGAGCCACAGGCCTTTGTAGGCGAACAGGCCCACGCTCACGAGGTTCACCACCAGCCAGGCCAGCCAGTTCTCGATGAACTTGCGTCCCAGCAGGAACTGCCCCACCAGGCTCAGCGCCGTGGGAAAGGCGTCCCACCAGGGCACGTCGCTGTCGGTGAAATGGTGCAGGAAGCCGCCGATGGCGGGCCACAGCAGCAGCGTGAGCGCTGCCGCGATCGCGCGCCCGCGCCAGGACAGCCGGGCAATCGCCAGCGGCGCGCCATCGCCACGCCGGCCGCGCAGCCACTGCGTCCAGCCCCAGAAGGCGATCACGGCAAAAAAGATCTGCAGGGAGGCATCCGCATACAGCCGGCTGCGCCAGAAAACGCCGCAGTACAGCACCGAACTGAGGATGGCCAGCGGCCAGCCCCAGTGGATCTCGCGGATGTTCATGCGCACCATCCACAGCGCCAGCCCGAACGCCAGCACCTCGACCCACGCGGTCGGCGCGCCCCAGAGGGTGAAGGCTTCAGCGGTGAAAAGTTCGGCCATACAAGATCGGGATGGTGCTGCGCCAGCACAGCAGGCAATGCGCAAACATCCGCGGAACCGGCTTTGCCGGGCCGCAGGATGTGCCCCCTGCAAGGGGGGAGGCGAAGACGCGAAGCGCGCAGCCTGGGGGTGTGCCCTATCTGGCGATTTGGACCAGGATTTCGTTGGGCTTGACCATGCCCAGTTCGCTGCGCGCCTTCTCCTCGACCATGTCCAGGCCTGCCTTCAGGTCTTCGACCTCGGAGGTCAGCCGCTCATTGACCCGTTGCGCCTGCGCGTTGGACTCCTTGAGCGCCTCGATGCGGCGCTGCATCTGCTTGACGTCGGGCACGCTGCCACGGCCGAACCAGAGCTGGCTGTGCAGCAGCGCCAGCACGGCGATCAGCACGATGGGGACGACCCGATTCACCATGAGACGCTGGCCCTCGGTTGGAGCGGTGTGCTACTTCAGGTTATAGAAGGCAGCGCGGCCGGGGTAGTGGGCGATGTCGCCCAGGTCTTCCTCGATGCGCAGCAGCTGGTTGTACTTGGCGGTACGGTCGCTGCGGCTGAGCGAGCCGGTCTTGATCTGGCCGGCGTTCGTGCCCACGGCGATGTCGGCGATGGTGCTGTCTTCGGTCTCGCCCGAGCGGTGCGAGATGACGGCGGTGTAGCCCGCGCGCTTGGCCATCTCGATGGCGGCGAAGGTCTCGGTCAGCGTGCCAATCTGGTTGATCTTGATCAGGATCGAGTTGGCGATGCCCTTGTCGATGCCTTCCTTGAAGATCTTGGTGTTGGTGACGAACAGGTCGTCGCCCACCAGTTGCACGCGTCGGCCCAGGCGCTCGGTCAGGTGCTTCCAGCCGTCCCAGTCGCCCTCGGCCATGCCGTCCTCGATGCTGATGATCGGGTACTTGTCGCACCAGGCGGCGAGCATGTCGGTCCATTGGGCGGCCGACAGCTTCAGGCCGCCTTCGCCTTCGAGCACGTACTGGCCGTCCTTGTAGAACTCGCTGGCGGCGCAGTCCAGGCCCAGGGCGATCTGCTCGCCCGCGGTGAAGCCGGCCTTGTCGATGGCTTCGAGAATCAGTTGGATCGCTGCCTCGTGGTTCTCGACGCTGGGCGCGAAGCCGCCCTCGTCGCCCACGGCCGTGCTCATGCCGCGCTCGTTGATGATCTTCTTCAGCGCATGGAACACCTCGGCGCCGTAGCGCACGGCCTCGCGGAAGCTGGGCGCGCCGACCGGGATGATCATGAATTCCTGCAGATCCAGGCTGTTGTTGGCGTGCGCGCCGCCGTTGATGACGTTCATCATCGGCACCGGCAGTTGCATGCCGCCCATGCCGCCGAAGTAGCGGTACAGCGGCAGGCCCGACTCCTCGGCCGCGGCGCGCGCCACGGCCATGGACACGGCCAGCATCGCATTGGCGCCCAGGCGGCCCTTGTTGTCGGTGCCGTCGAGGTCGATCAGGGTCCTGTCCAGGAAGGCCTGCTCGGAGGCATCCAGGCCCAGCACGGCTTCGGAGATTTCGGTGTTGATGTGCTCGACGGCCTTGAGCACGCCCTTGCCCAGGTAGCGGCTCTTGTCGCCGTCGCGCAGCTCGATGGCTTCACGGCTGCCGGTGGAGGCGCCCGAGGGCACGGCGGCGCGGCCCATCACGCCCGATTCGAGCAGCACGTCGCATTCGACGGTGGGGTTGCCGCGGCTGTCCAGCACTTCGCGGCCGACGATGTCAACGATTGCACTCATGCGTTCTTCTCTTTTCCTTGGATGCCAAAAAAACGGAAAGCCTGCGCCCGGCCACTGCGGCCGCGGTCAGAGGCCTTCTACTGCGATCATGCGCATCACCGCGGCGCCCTGGCGCGACGCGCGCGCCTTCTCGTACTCGGGCGAGGCGCTGAAGGCCTTGGCCGCCTCGAAGCTCGGGAACTTGAGGACCACCACGCGCGCGGGCGACCAGTCGCCCTCCAGCACCTGCACCTGGCCGCCGCGCACGCAGACCTCGGCGCCGTGCATGCGAATGGCCTCGCTGGACCATTTCTTGTAGTCCTCGTACTGGGCCGGGTTGGTGACGTCGACGTGGGCGATGATGTAGCCGCTGCTCATGCTGAGAAGGTCTCCTCGAGGAAGGGATTCTGCTTGGTCACCGCATCGAGCGCCAGCAGGGTTTCGAGCAAGGCCTTCATGTGCTTGAGCGGCACGGCGTTGGGGCCGTCGCACAGCGCATTGGCAGGGTCGGGATGGGTTTCCATGAACAGACCTGAAACACCCACAGCGACGGCCGCGCGGGCCAGGACCGGGACCATCTCACGAACGCCGCCGCTGCTGGTGCCTTGACCACCGGGCAGCTGCACCGAATGCGTTGCATCAAACACCACTGGCGCTTCAGTGTCGCGCATGATGGCCAAGCTGCGCATGTCCGACACCAGGTTGTTGTAGCCAAAGCTCGCACCACGCTCGCAGGCCATGAAGTTGTCTTCACTCAGCCCAGCAGCTTTCGCAGCGGCGCGCGCTTTGACGATGACATTCTTCATGTCACCGGGCGCCATGAATTGCCCCTTTTTGATATTCACGGGCTTGCCAGACAGAGCCACGGCATGGATGAAATCGGTCTGCCGGCACAGAAGGGCCGGAGTCTGCAACACGTCCACCACCGACGCAACCTGAGCGATCTGGTCTTCGCGGTGGATATCCGTGAGAACAGGGACGCCTATCTCGCGCCTGACCTTCGCAAGAATTTCAAGCCCTTTGTCCATACCAAGGCCCCGGTATGCCGTTTCGCTGGTTCGGTTGGCCTTGTCAAAACTGCTCTTGAAAATGAAGGGAATGCCAAGGCTGGAGGTAATTTCCTTCAGCGTCCCGGCTGCATCAATTTGCAATTGCTCGGACTCGACGACGCAGGGCCCGGCGATCAGAAAGAAGGGCTTGTCGAGCCCGATGTCGAATCCGCAAAGCTTCATGCAACGACCTTCAGTGCTTTCTTATCCGCGCCTTGGTGCTGCAGCGCAGCCTTGACAAAGGCATTGAACAGCGGGTGGCCGTCCCAGGGCGTGGACTTGAATTCCGGATGGAACTGCACGCCGATGTACCAGGGGTGGACCGAGCGCGGCAGTTCGACGATCTCGGTCAGTTGCTCGCGCTGCGTCAGGGCGGAAATCACCAGGCCGGCCTGGCGCAGCGGCTCCAGGTAGTTCACGTTGGCTTCGTAGCGGTGGCGGTGGCGTTCGGTGACCACGTCGCCGTAGATCTCATGCGCCAGCGTGCCGGGGGTGACGTCCGAGCTTTGTGCGCCCAGGCGCATGGTGCCGCCGAGGTCGGAATTGGCCGAGCGCGTCTTGATCGTGCCGTCGGCGTCCTTCCACTCGGTGATCAGGGCGATCACGGGGCAGGGCGTTTCCGGCTCGAACTCGGTGCTGTTGGCGTCCTTCAGGCCGGCCACGTGGCGCGCGTACTCGATGGTGGCCACCTGCATGCCCAGGCAGATGCCGAGGTAGGGCAGCTTGTGCTCGCGGGCGAAGCGCGCCGCGCAGATCTTGCCTTCCACGCCGCGCTTGCCGAAGCCGCCGGGCACCAGGATGGCGTCGAACTTCGCTAGCCGCGCCACGTTGTCGGGGGAGATGGTCTCGGAGTCGACGTACTCGATCTTCACCCGCGCATGGTTCTTCATGCCGGCGTGGCGCAGCGCCTCGTTGAGCGACTTGTAGCTGTCCGAGAGATCGACGTACTTGCCGACCATGGCGATGCACACCTCGTGCTGAGGGTGGGTGGTTTCGTACACCAGGTCGTCCCAGCGCTTGAGGCTGGTCGGCGGCGTGTTCAGGCGCAGCTTGTCGCAGATCAGGCCGTCCAGGCCCTGCTCGTGCAGCATGCGCGGCACCTTGTAGATGGTGTCCACGTCCCACATGGAGATCACGCCCCATTCGGGCACGTTGGTGAACAGCGAGATCTTGGCGCGCTCGTCCTCGGGAATGCGGCGGTCGGCGCGGCAGAGCAGGGCGTCGGCCTGGATGCCGATCTCGCGCAGCTTCTGCACCGTGTGCTGGGTCGGCTTGGTCTTGAGTTCGCCCGCCGCTGCGATCCAGGGCACGTAGGTCAGGTGGACGAAGGCAGTGTTGTTGGGGCCGAGCTTCAGGCTCATCTGGCGCGCCGCCTCCAGGAAGGGCAGCGACTCGATGTCGCCCACGGTGCCGCCGATCTCGACGATGGCCACGTCCACCGCCTCGGCCGCGCCAAAGCCGGCGCCGCGCTTGATGTATTCCTGGATCTCGTTGGTGATGTGCGGAATCACCTGCACCGTCTTGCCCAGGTAGTCGCCACGGCGCTCCTTCTCCAGCACCGACTGGTAGATCCGGCCGGTGGTGAAGTTGTTGGTGCGCTTCATGCGCGTTTCGATGAAGCGTTCGTAGTGGCCCAGGTCCAGGTCGGTCTCGGCGCCGTCGTCGGTGACGAACACCTCGCCATGCTGGAAGGGGGACATGGTGCCCGGATCCACGTTGATGTAGGGATCGAGCTTGATGAGCGTGACCTTGAGGCCCCGCGATTCGAGGATCGCGGCAAGGGAGGCTGAGGCGATTCCCTTGCCCAGGGAGGACACCACACCGCCGGTGACGAAGACGAATTTGGTCATGTCGGGTCGGGAGCCTTGCTTCCCGGGAGGTGGTAAAGCGAGATTATAGAGGTCGGCCCCGGCGCGCTCCGGCCGCCGCGACGGTCTGCTACATTGCCCGCTCCCCTGGTTTCCCTCCTTCCCCGAGCGCAGCGCATGGACCTTTCCGGCAAACACATCGTCCTCGGCCTGAGCGGTGGCATCGCCTGCTACAAATCGGCCGAACTCTGCCGCCTGCTGGTCAAGGCCGGTGCCACGGTGCAGGTGGTGATGACCGAGGCGGCCGAGCAGTTCATCACGCCGGTGACCATGCAGGCGCTGTCGCAGCGGCCGGTGTACCGCTCGCAGTGGGATGCGCGCGAGCCCGACAACATGCCCCACATCAAGCTGGGGCGCGAGGCCGATGCGATCCTGATCGCGCCCTGCAGCGCCGACTTCATCGCCCGGCTGGTGCAGGGCCGCTCCGACGAACTGCTGAGCCTGCTGTGCCTGGCCCGGCCCGTGGCCCGCGTGCCGCTGCTGGTGGCCCCGGCCATGAACCGCGAAATGTGGCTGCACCCGGCCACCCAGCGCAACCTGGCCCAGCTCGCGGCCGACGGTGCCGTGGTGCTGGGCGTGGGCAACGGCCCGCAGGCCTGCGGCGAAACCGGTGACGGGCGCATGCTGGAGCCGGCAGAGTTGCTGGAAGACCTGATCGCCCACTGTCAGCCCAAGCTGCTGGCCGGGCAGCACGTCCTGGTCACGGCGGGGCCGACCTTCGAGGCCATCGACCCGATACGGGGCATCACCAACCATTCCTCCGGGAAGATGGGCTTTGCCGTTGCACGCGCAGCCCGCGAGGCGGGGGCTGAGGTCACGCTGGTGGCGGGACCCGTTTCATTGCCGACGCCGCGCGGCGTGCGCCGCGTCGACGTGCAGTCGGCGCGCCAGATGCTCGATGCCGCCACGGCCGCGGCCCCGCAGGCGACGGTGTTCGTGGCCACCGCGGCCGTCGCGGACTGGCGGCCCGCCGCGCCGAGCGCACAGAAGATCAAGAAGGACGGCACTGGCGCCATGCCGGCGCTGGAGTTCGTCGAGAACACCGACATCCTGCAGACCCTGGCGCAGAGCGAGCGGGCGCGCAGCGGCCGGCTGTTCTGCGTCGGCTTTGCCGCGGAGAGCCACGACCTCGCGGCGCATGCCAAGGCCAAGCGCGAGCGCAAGGGCATCCCGCTGCTGGTAGGCAACATCGGCCCCGCCGCCTTCGGCCAGGACGACAACCAGTTGCTGCTGGTCGATGCGGGGGGTGCGCAGCCGACCGAACGCGCCTCCAAGCTGGCGCTGGCGCGCCGGCTGGTGGCGGAGATCGCGCGCCGGATGGACATTGGCGCAGCAACCTGAACCTTCAAATATGGAACTCGACGTCAAGATCATCGACCCGCGCATGGCGGACCAGTTGCCCGCCTATGCCACTCCCGGCAGCGCCGGGCTGGATTTGCGCGCCTGCCTGGACGCCCCGCTGGAACTGGCACCCAACGCCTGGCAACTGGTGCCCACCGGCATCGCCATCCACCTGGCCCACCCGGCCTACGCCGCCCTGATCCTGCCGCGCTCGGGCCTGGGCCACAAGCACGGCATCGTGCTGGGCAACCTGGTCGGCCTGATCGACAGCGACTACCAGGGCCAGTTGATGGTCAGCGCCTGGAACCGCAGCGATACGGCATTCACCATCGCGCCTATGGAGCGCATCGCGCAACTGGTGATCGTTCCGGTGGTGCAGGCGCGTTTCCGGGTGGTGGAGGACTTCCCCGCCTCGCCGCGCGGCGAAGGCGGTTATGGCTCCACGGGCCGCAGCTGAGGACGCACCTGGTAACGCTTGTTTGCACCGTCTTCGCGGCGGCGCGTCGGCGGATTCCTACCATTGCTGCGTTGTACATCCCACGGGTCCTTGGGCGATTACCGGCTCGTGTGGCGCGATGCAGGCAGGCCCAATTTCATCGAACTGCGTCGGGCCTGCCTGACGAATCGGCACATTACCTCTCACAGGACAGGAGTTCAGCATGACCTCACTTCCCCGCAGCCTTTCCCTGGCACTCGGCCTCGTCGCCGTGGTTTCGCTGTCGGCTTGCGTGACCGATCCGTACTATGCGCGGCCTGCCCCGTACCCGACCGCCTATCCGGCGCCCGTGGCGCGTCCCGCGCCCTATCCGGCCTACCAGCAGTCCTCTTACTTGGAATATGGCCGCATCAGCAACATCGAGGTGATGCAATCCGAGCAGGCGCGTGCGCCATCGGGCGCCGGCGCGATCATCGGGGGCTTGCTCGGCGCGGTCGTGGGCAACCAGATCGGTCACGGCGGTGGCCGCGCGCTGGCCACCGGCATCGGTGTCATGGGCGGCGCGGTGGCCGGCAATCAGATCGAGGGCAATCAGCGCGGTCCGATCGTGCAGACCTACCGGATCTCGGTGCAGACCGACAATGGCAGCATGCGCGCCTTCGACGTGCCCTCGCCGGGCGACCTGCGTATCGGCGACCGGGTGCGCATCCAGGACGGCCAGATCCAGCGCTTCTGAAGCCCGCATGAATCCTGCAGACAGGGCTGCCGCGGCGGCCCTGTCTGCATTCCGGGGCGGGGAGGTCAGTGCAGCGTTGAACTGCCCGGCGCCTGCGCCTGTATGCGGAAGAATCCGGTGCCGGCCGAGCCGCGGCCAATCTCTTCCTCGGTCGCCTGGCGCACGCCCTCCACCTTCAGTTCGAGCCGGATGGCGATGCCGGCCAGTGGATGGTTGCCGTCCAGCACCACGTGGTCCGGGTAGATGTCTGCCACGGTGTAGAGCGCGTCGCGCGGGGCCTCCGGGTTGGTGCCTGGCGGCAGTGCGCTGCCCTCGAAGGTCATGCCTTCTTCGAGTTCCGGAGGGAAGCTGGCGCGCGGCTCCAGGAACAGCAGCTTGTCGTCGTAGTCGCCGAAGGCCTCTTCCGGCTCGATGTGCAGCTTGAGCCGGTCGCCGGCCACGTGGCCCTGCAGCGCCTCCTCGATCTTCTTGAGCAGATCGTCGCCACCCACCAGGAATTCGACCGGGCTGTCCAGCACGTCGAGTTCCTCGCCCAGGGTGTCCGTCAGTTTCCAGGTCAGGGCGACCACGCATTGTTCCGAGATTTCCATACGAGAATTGTCGCAGTTCGACTCCGCTTCTGCCGTCACCCGCGGCCAAACCTATTCCATGGAAACCTCTTTGCCGCTGGCCCTGCTGGGCGGCCTCAGCCCCGACCGATTCATGCGCCGCCACTGGCAGCGCAAGCCCCTGCTGGTGCGACAGGCCGTGCCCGACCCGCAATCGTGGCTGCCGGCCCGCGCCGAACTGCTGGCCCTGGCCGCCCGCGACGAGGTCGAGTCGCGCCTGATTCGCGCCGCCGGGGGGCGCTGGCAGATGCGCAGCGGCCCGTTTGCGCGGCGCGCGCTGCCCCCTCTTGCGGCACCCGACTGGACCTTGCTGGTGCAGGGGGTGGACCTGCACCACGCAGGCGCGCACGATCTGTTGCAGCAGTTCCGCTTCGTGCCGGATGCGCGGCTGGACGACGTGATGATCAGCTTTGCCACCGACGGCGGCGGCGTGGGCCCGCATTTCGACAGCTACGACGTGTTCCTGCTGCAGACGCATGGCCGGCGCCGCTGGCGCATCGGCCGGCAGAAGGACCTGACCCTGCAGGAAGACGTGCCGCTCAAGATCCTGGCGCATTTCACGCCCGAGCAGGAGTTCGTGCTCGAGCCTGGCGACATGCTGTACCTGCCGCCGCGCTATGCGCATGACGGTGTGGCGCAGGGGGAATGCATGACCTGCTCCATCGGCTTTCGCGCGCCGCGCGCGAACGAACTGGCGCAGGAACTGCTGCAGCGGCTTGCCGAAGACGCGGCCGACGGCAGCGAGCGGCTCTATGGCGACGCCGGCCAGCCGGCAGTGTCCGCGCCGGGCGCGGTGCCGCAGGCGCTCCAGGCCTTCGCCCGCTCGGCGCTGGAGGACTTGCTGCGCGATCGCGATGCCCTGCCGCGCGCCCTGGGCGAGTACCTGACGGAACCCAAGCCCCAGGTGTGGTTCGACCAGGGCGCCGCACCGGCCCTGCCGGCGGCTGTGCGGCTGGACCGCCGCACCCGCATGCTCTACGACCCGCGCCATGTCTTCATCAATGGCGAGAGCTACCGCGCGGCCGGCCGGGATGCCCGCCTGATGCAGCGCCTGGCCGACGCGCGGGCGTTGAATGCCCGTGAAGTGGCCGCCGCCAGCGCCGAGGCGCGTGAGCTGCTCTCATCCTGGGGTGAGGCGGGATGGCTGCACGAGGCTGGTGCATGAGCCATTGCGGTGAATCAATGCAGTCAGGGAAATGCCTGATGTCCAAGTGAAATGGACTGTGTCAGGCCGTGGCCCCCGGACACGAGCCTCTACAATCGATGTCCGGTTAGTGCTGAAAATGGGCCGGACGTTTTTGTGCTGTGTGCGCCCGCTTCGCGGTACACAGCGCCGGCGGTTTTCGAAATTTGATCTGTTCCAAAGGAATTCCGACATGAAGAACTCGCTCGTACTCGCCGCTCTGGTTTCTGCCGTGGCCCTCGCTGCCTGCGGCAAGAAGGAGGAACCCGCACCCGTGCCGCCGCCGGCTCCGGTAGAGGCGCCCGCTCCGGCCCCGGCCCCCGCAGTGCCCGGCGCGTCCATTGGCCCTGGTGCCGATGCCACCCCCGCCGCAGCCGCAGCCGATGCGGCCAACGCAGCCAACGCAGCCAACAACGCCGCGGATGCTGCCAGCGAGGCGGCCAAGAAGGCGGCCGACGCGGCCGCGGATGCTGCCAAGAAGTAAGCGCTCTTTCATCGCCTCCATGAAAATAGTCACCGCGAGGCCAATGCCAGTCAGATAAGCCCAAGCGAAGCTGAAGGCAGGTAAAAAGGGAACGTATGGACCACGTTCCCTTTTTACTTTGAGCCTGCTGCAAACCACCCTGAACGAGACATTGGAGGCACTGCCTGCCAATGGGATAGCCGAGTTGAGCGCCCTGATCGACCCGGGCTGGATCGAACAAGCCTTGCAAGCCACGGGCAAGGCTTCGATACGGCGCCGCAAGCTGCCGGCGCAACATGCCGTGTGGCTGGTGATTGGTCTGGCCTTGTTCCGTCAGATGCCGCTGTGGCAAGTCGTGCAGGAGATGGCCCAGACCTTGGGCGCAGGCGACTGGCTGATCCGCATGCCCGTGTCACCGCGTGCCAGGAAGCTGCACCCAGAACTGCCCAGCCATTGGCAGGCCCGTCTGATCGAGCTCAGCGCTGGCGGCAAGATCAGGCGCTTCATCACCTCGATGCTCGATCTTCAGCGGTTTGCCGCAGCGTCGCTGGCGCAGCTGTACCGCCAGCGCTGGGAGATCGAGCTGGGGTTTCGGGAGATCAAGCAATCACTGCAGCAAGGTCAAGCCGTGCTGCGCAGCAAGCAGCCTGAACTGGTCAGGCAGGAGGTCTGGGGCATCTTGATTGCCCACACACTGCTGCGCCGATGGATGCGCCTGATGGCCCGGCACGCGGGTGTCGAGCCCACCCGCAGCAGCTTCCATACAGCGCGCCATGCCATCGTGGGGACGATCAACACGGTGCACCTGGCGCGCGCCGGCTCCTTGCCTGCGCTCTTGCAGCGGCTGTTGGAGCAAGCCCGCTACTTCGTGCTCCCGCCTCGCCGCGCCGGGCGGTCATTCCCGCGCGAGGTCAAGCGCTCTCGCAGCAAGTTCCCCACAAAGAAAATGCCAGTCAGCTCTTAACTGACTGGCATTGGCCGATCGGGGCGTTTTTCATTTCACCATGACTCCCGCGCCGAACTTCGCTGGACTACGCCGAAGCCAGATACAGCAGGTTTATCAATCACTTAGGCGAGTCCAACATATGACGGTGCTTTCTCAACCCTGACCCGGTTTCCCTTCTGCTGGCCCCCATCTGGCTCCTGGGAATCGGTTCTCACCGAGGAGTCGTCATGGCAAGAATCGAGCTCACCAAGTCCGCAGTCGATGCGGCACAACCCCAGGCCCTGGCCGTCGAACTCAGGTACACGCTGGTGCCCTCATGGAGCAGGAGCTTCGATGCGGCTTGCTCCAGAACGACCTGAACGCTGGGGGCGATGTTCATCATGCTTTGCGGATCGTGCCCTGCGCCGCGGCGCACAGCTTGCGCTGGCCGTCCTTCTCGACGAACACGTCGCAGCGGCATACCGCCTGAGTCCGGCCGCTACCAACCACTGTGGCCACGGCCACCAGACGCTCGCCATCGTGCGCGGGGCGCAGATAGTTGATCTTGAACTCGGACGTCAAGACGCTGGCCTCCAGTGGGCTGTCGGGGTCGGGCAGCACCGAGCCTCCGGCATAGGTCAGCGCGTTGTCCACCAGGTAGGCCAGCACGCCTTCACGCGCAGCTATCGGAGTGAGTGCATGTCCGCGGCAAGCTGGCGGTAGGCCGATGGCGCTAGCCCGCAGGACTGCTGCCAAGCGTGCGCGAAGTGCGCGGAGTCGAAGAATCCGGCCGTCTGAGCGATCACTGTCAGCGAATGCGCCACCGGCGCTCGCATGAGCATTCCTGCCACGTCGATGCGCACGGCCTGCTTCAAGACGCTGAAGTTCAGGCCAGCTCTGCTCAAGCGGCGCTGCAGGGTCCGCGGGCTACAGCCCAGCCAGAGGGCACTTGCGGCCATGTCCGCAGCGGGTTCTTCGTAGAGGCAGTCGATTGCATCGCCGACGGCGCGATCCGCCTCGCCCAATGCGCACCACACCGCCAAGAGCGTTCGAGCCGACGGGGTCTTCGAACGGGCCGCGGATTCGCGCAAGCCTTCAAGGCAGGCGGAGATCGTGTCGCGCCGAAAACCATCGTCGTCCACGCCGCTTCTCAGCTGGCGGCGAAGGGCCTCGGGTTCAGCCGTCCATTCCGTGTCGACGGCCAGCGGGGCCTTGCGGTTGTAGCGGTTCCACCCTAGTTGCAACGATTCCTGGCTCTGCGCGCCAAGAAGAAGGCGCGCCACCGGATTCGCGTCGAGCGCGACCAGTTCGCCGAAGCGCCGAGCGGTCGGCGTACGGGCTGCGCCGCACGAGCGAGCGTCGCGGCTATTGGCGATGTAGCTCGCATGGTTCACCAGGCCGGACACGGTTCCGCGCACGCTCCAGGAGAAGAGATCAACGGGCGAGCGCAGCCCGTCATCGAGACCTGCACTCAGCAGATGGTAGCTCTTCGCATGGATCGTTGATGGCGCGTTCATACAAGCATGGCCGGAGGGTGTTCGACACGATAGGCGTTGCTGAGAGTCCCGCAGCTCGCGGGCCCGTCCCTGAAACGACCAAATGAAAGAGTGTATGGACAGAAGAGCCCTCCTGAAAAGCGCGTCGGCCATGGCGAGCGCCGCCTGCGCATCGGCCGACGCGTCGTCCCGCAGCGTCGGCGCCCGCAACTTGCAGTCCGTCGCGGACAGCGACGAACTTGCCAGGCTGGACGCCAGCGCCCAAGCCGCCCTCGTGCGCTCGGGTCGTGTCTCTCCGCTCGAACTGGTGGATGCGGCCATTGCCCGCATCGAGCGACTCAATCCCCGCCTCAACGCCCTGGTGACGCCGGACTTCGACAGGGCGCGGGATCGCGCGCGTCTGGTCAATGCGTCCGGAGCGGGGCCGTTTCCAGGCGTACCCTATGCCATCAAGGACCTACTGGACGTGAAGGGCCTGCGGCGGACCTCGGGCTCACGACTGCTGCGTGACAACGTGGCGGCGACGAGCGCGCCGCTGGTGCTGCGCTCTGAAGATTCGGGACTGATCGTCCTGGGCAAGACCAACACGCCCGAATTCGCGCTCGACGCGAGTACGGAACCACTGCTGTTCGGGCCTTCCCGCAATCCGTGGGACGTGAGCCGCTCGCCCGGTGGATCGTCCGGTGGGGCTGCCGTGGCCGTGGCTTCTGGCATGCTGCCGATGGCGCATGCGAGCGATGGCGGAGGTTCGATCCGCATCCCCGCTTCGTGCTGCGGACTCTTCGGCATGAAGCCCAGCCGAGGGCGCATGGTCGGGTCGGCGGACACTGACAGCGGCGTTGAGAATTGCGTCAGCCACTCCATACGCGACAGCGCGCGATTGTTCGCCTGGAACCAGCGCAGCGACGCTCAAGCGCCGCTGCCAGCCACGCCCGTGGTCGAGCGAGCTTCACCTCAGCGGTTGCGCATCGGCGTCTGCATCGAGGACGTCTTCGGGCGGCAGCCCAGTGCCGACGTGCGTCAAGCGACCCTGGCAGCCGCAGCGCTTTGCGAGAGGCTGGGTCATCACGTCGCCCATGTGCGATTGCCTGTGGACGGCGAGCAATTCATGGACGGCTTCATGACCGCATGGAGCGGCGGCGCCGAGCACATGTTGAGAGTTGCGGAGAGCCGCAACGCCGATCCGCAGCAGGCGCTGGAGCCGTGGACGCTCTACCTGGCGCAGCACGCCCGCGGCCTGCCGCCGCAAGCGCCTGCACGGGCGCGAACAACGTTCGCGCAGGTGAGAGAGAACATGGACGCCCTGTTCTCGGCCATCGACGTGCTGCTGAGCCCAGTCGTCGCCGACGAGCCGCCTCCTCTTGGCTTCCTGGGGCCGCAGGTTCCGGGCCCACTTCTGTGGGAGCGCCTTCTGCGCTACGTCGGCTACACCCCGATCCACAACGTGGCGGGCACGCCTGCGATGTCCGTTCCCTTGGGACGCAGCAGCCATGGGCTGCCGATCGGCACACAGTTCGCGGCGCGTCTCGGCGGAGAATCGATGCTGTTCGCGCTGGCCTATGAGCTTGAAGCTGCGAAACCGTGGTTGGATCTTCGTGGATAACGGACCGGCCCAGTCGCGCCCTTGTCAGAACGTCGCTGAGTGCAGCCGATCGGACAATCTGCTTCGCAAGTAGACCGTTGAGCCGGATCGGCGATGTCCGCTGCAGCGTTCAACTTGCCCGGACACGCTATCGCCGGCTGCGGCAAGGCTCCTATGTGACTCCTGGCCTCACCAGCACGGGGGGAAGCTGTGGGAGCGCCGGCACTCCAAGTGATTGGCTGCACTCGACTTTTGCGTCGCTGCCGAAATGCTTTGGGTACTTGACAGCGGACATTTTTCATGGGCCGCTGTCAAACCTCGAGCCAATCGGTGCCGGCGACCGGCGCTGCCACGTGGATGTCCTGCGGCTCGCAGCCCAGGGCCGTGGCCAGGCCGGCGCGGGCCAGTTCGGGGCGGTTGTTGCGTTCGCTCAGATGGGCGGCCACGACCCAGCGCAGGCCGGGGTGCCGCAGTTGCTGCGCCAGGTCCGCTGCCGCGGCATTGGCCAGGTGGCCATAGCGCCCGCCCACGCGGCGCTTGAGAAATTCCGGATAGCGCGACTGGGCGAGCAGATCCGGGTCGTGGTTGGATTCGAGCATGAGCGCGTGGCAGCCCTGCAGTTGCGCCACGACGTGGTTGCTCGCGTGGCCCAGGTCGGTCAGGACGCCCAGATGCGAGGCGCCGTCGGAGCAGCGCAACTGAAGCGGCTCGCGCGCGTCGTGCGGTACGGTGAAGGGGCGCAGTTCGAGGGCCCCGAGGGCGATGGGCTGCAGGTCGTGCGCGATGTGCAGCAGGCCATCGAAATCCGGCAGGCCCAGCGCGACGTGGGTGCCGTGGCTCATCCAGACCGGGATGCGATGGCGCAAGGCCAGCGCCTGCGCGCAGCCGATGTGGTCCGCGTGTTCGTGTGTGATGAAGATCGCGTCCAGCGCCTCCGGTGCCAGGCCGGCGGCGTCCAGGCGCTGCGCGAGGTGGCGCATGCCCAGCCCACAGTCGATCAGCAGGCGCGTGGCCTGAGTGCCGCAGCGCGCCTCGATGACCGTTGCATTGCCGGAACTGCCGCTACCCAGGTTGCGCAAGCGCAGCATGGCCGCTACCGCAAGAGCAAGGGCCGTTCACGCAGCCGGCGCGCGATCATCTCAACTGTCCACGGCGCCCGCGCACCACCCGCAGCGCATGGGGCACGGAGGTGCAGAAGACTGCGGGGCAGGCCATGCGCAGACATCCGCGGAACCGGATTTTCCGGGCCGCAGGATGTGCCCCCTTTGAGGGGGTTGGCGAAGACGCGAAGCGCGCGGCCTGGGCGTGGCCTCACTTCAGATCGTCGGCAATGATCTTGACGATGCGCCCGGCGTCCGCCGAGGTTTCGGGCGCGCCGTTGGCGTTCTGCACCGACACCGTGGTGGCGTTGCCCTGGCCGCGCACGGCGATCCGGTACTTGACCGGCGGCGCGGCATCCGGGTTGCGGTTGAAGATCTTGCCGAGGAAGCCCTGGTCCTTCTTGTCCGGGTTGGGCGCCACATAGCGCACGAAGTACAGGCCCTGGCTGCGGTCGCGGTCTTCGACGGTGAAGCCGGTGCGGTCCAGCGTCAGGCCGACGCGGCGCCAGGCGCGGTCGAAGTTCTCGTCGAGCTGCACCACGGGGGTGCCGTTGTCGCTGGCCACGCGCACGGTGTTGCGCACCTCCGGCGCGCTGGCCAGCATCTGCCTGGACTGCACTTCGGTGGCGCCGCCGAGCTTGACCATCAGGCGCCGCAGGAATTCGGCTTCCAGTTCCGGGTCGACCGGGCGCGGCTGCCACACGGTCTGGTCTTTCTGCACCTTGTCGACGTAGACCTCCTGCATGCCGCGGTGGCTGATGAAGATCTCGGTCTTGCCGTCGGCGGTGCGCTCCAGCCGGGTGCGGAACTTGTCGCGCTCGCTGGTGGAGTAGGCTGAGTCGATCAGCTTGCCCAGCGTTCTGCGGATGATGTCCTGCGGCAGCTTGGCGCGGTTCTCGGCCCAGTCGGTTTCCATGATGCCCAGGTTGGCCTGGTCGATGGTCAGCAGAAAGCCGTTCTCCATCCAGAAGTCGCGCACCGGGTCCCACAGCTTGTCGGCGGGGCGGTCCACCACCAGCCAGCGGGTATTGCCGTCGCGCTCGATGCGCACGTCGCCGATCCTCGACGCCGCCGCGTTGGCGCTGCCGGCGGGCGAGGTGACGGCCTGCGCCGCCTCGAAGCCGCTGGCCGAGACCGGCGCGCCGGCCGGCATGGCGTAGCGCGTGTCGCGCGTGAGCTGGGTCAGGTCGGGCGGCACGTCCAGCGTGGACTTGGCGCGGGTGGCGCTCTTGTAGTCGATCTTGTCGTTCTCGAGGATCGAGCACGCCGAAAGGGCCAGGGCCAGGCCGAGCAAGCCGATGTTGCGGACGACGGGTGCAATGCGGGTCACGGAAAAATCCCTTGCGTTGGTGAAGGTGGGAGCGCTGCGATGCGGAGCATCAGAGCAGGCCGCTGGCGCGCAGTGCCTGTTCGACCACGGGTTCGTTGGCCGGCGTCAGGCGCGTCATGGGCAGGCGCATCGCTCCGCCGCACAGGCCCAGGCGTTCCATGGCCCACTTGAGCGGGATCGGGTTGGCTTCGACGAACAGGTGCTTGTGCACCGGCAGCAGTTGCATCTGGATCTGCAGGGCGCGCCGCGCATCGCCGGCGATGGCGGCCACGCACAATTCGTGCATCAGGCGCGGTGCGATGTTGGCGGTGACGCTGACGTTGCCCTGGCCGCCGCACAGCATGAGCGCCACGGCGGTCGGATCGTCGCCCGAGTAGACGGCAAAACCCTTCGGGACTTCGCGGATCAGCCACTGCGCACGCTCGATGTTGCCGGTGGCTTCCTTGATGCCGACGATGCCCGGCACCTGAGCCAGGCGCAGCACGGTGTCGTGCGCCATATCGGCGACGGTGCGGCCGGGCACGTTGTAGAGCACGGTGGGCAGGTCGCCCACGGCCTCTGCGATGGCCTTGAAATGCTGGTACTGGCCTTCCTGCGTCGGCTTGTTGTAGTAGGGCACGACCTGCAACTGGCAGTCGGCGCCCACGGCCTTGGCATAGCTGGCGAGTTCGATGGCTTCGCGGGTGGAATTGGCGCCGCAGCCGGCCATGATCGGCACGCGCCCGGCGGCCTGCTCGACCGAGACGCGGATGATCTCGCGGTGCTCCTCCACGTCCACCGTGGGCGATTCACCCGTGGTGCCGACGACGCCGATGCAGTCCGTGCCCTGCGCTATGTGCCAGTCGATCAGCTTGCGCAGCGCGGGATAGTCCACGCTGCCGTCGTCGTGCATGGGGGTGACGAGGGCGACGATGCTGCCTGTAATGGGGCCGGTAGGGGAGGTCATGTCCTGGGAGGGTGCCTGTCTGTCGAGTAACCGCGGATTTTAGCTGCCGGCCGGGCCGGCACCGTTGGAGGGGTCGCGCCGGGCGCCGCCCGCGATGGAGCCGCGGCCGCGCGGCTTGGTTCCCGCCTTCACACCAGCGCGGGCGTCGCGTCATCCGCCAGGCGCACGGCGGCGATGCGCTGCACGCAGCGCGGCGAGGGCAGAGGCAGGAAACCGTCCTCGTAGGCGACCACGCGCAGGCCGGCGCAGGCCTGCAGCAGTTCGCCCGGCCGCAGCAGGAATTCCGGCCGCGACGGCCGGCCGTAGGCCGCGTTGCCGGCGGAGAAAGTCTCGTACAGCAGCACGCCGTCCGGCGCGACGCACTCGACGATGGCGGGCAGCAAGGGGCGCCAGAGATAGTTGGTGACCACCACCCCGGCAAAGCGGCGCCCGGCGAAAGGCCACGGGCCGGCCTCGATGTCGGCCTGCAACATTTCACCGAGATTTGCTACGCTATTAATAGCGTCATGCCTAATATCCACGCCGGCTACAGGATGATTTCTTGCATGAAACCAGCGCAGGTGCCGGCCGCTGCCGCAGGCGACGTCGAGCACCGCCCCGCGCGCCGGCACCAGATGCGCCCAGCGCAGGATCCAGTCCGAGGGCGCCGCCGCCGGCTCCGGCATCAGAAGCAGGCCCACACCCGGTCTGCCAGCAGCACCAGGAAGTCGGGGCGGATGTACAGCGCGAACACCGCCCCCAGCGCGGCGAGGGCCGCGGCATAGGCGGCCACCTGCGTGGCGCGGCGCTGCAGCCTCATCGGGCCGGCTCCGTGCGGGCCAGCGGCCGGCGGATCGGCTCCTCGCGCACCGGCAGGTTCACCAGCGCGGCGAACACGCCGAGCGCGATCGAGATCTTCCAGACCACGTCGTAGCTGCCGGTCCGGTCATACAGCAGACCGCCCAGCCACACCCCGAGGAAGGAGCCGAGTTGGTGCGATAGGAAGATGAAGCCGCTGAGCGTCGACAGATGCTGCACCCCGAAGATCTGCGCCACCGCCGCGTTGGTGGGCGGTATGGTGGACAGCCACAGCGTGCCCATCACGGCGGAGAAGATGTAGACGCTCATGGGCGTCACCGGGACCAGCAGGAACACCGTGATCGCCACCGCCCGCGCCGCATAGATGAAGGACAGGATGTGGCGCTTGGCCAGCCGCTGGCCGAGCGAGCCCGCGATGTAGGTGCCCAACACGTTGAACAGCCCGATCAGCGCCAGCGCGTAGCTGGCGACCTGCGGCGGCAGGCCCTGGTCGCGCAGGTAGCTGGGCATGTGCACGCCGATGAACACCACCTGGAAGCCGCAGACGAAGTAGCCGGCCGTCAGCAGCAGGAAGCTGCGGTAGCGGAAGGCTTCGCCGAGCGCCTGGGTGATGGTCTGCTCGCGCGCCGGCCGCACGCTGCCCTTGCCGAACCCGGGTTCGCGCAGGCAGAAGGCCAGCGGCACGATCAGCAGCACCATCGCCGCGAGCGCCAGCAGCGCCTGGTGCCAGCCGAGCTGGGCGATCAGCTGGCCCTCCACCGGCACCATCAGGAACTGGCCGAAGGAGCCCGCCGCCGCGGTCAAGCCCATGGCCCAGGAGCGCTTTTCAGCCGGGATCTGCCGGCCCAGGATGCCGTAGATCACGGCATAGGTCGTGCCGGCCTGGGCCGCGCCGATGGTGATCCCCGCGCTCAGGGCGAACAGCAGCGGCGTGGGCGACAGGGCCATGCCGGCCAGCCCGAGCGAATACAGCACGGCGCCCGCGATCAGCACCCGGAACGCGCCGAAGCGGTCGGCCACCATGCCGGCGAAGATGCCGAACACGCCCCAGGCGATGTTCTGCACCGCGATGGCGAAGGAAAAGCTCTGCCGCGACCAGCCCATCTCCTGCGTCACCGGCTGCAGCCAGAGGCCGAAACCGTGGCGCACGCCCATGGACAGGGTGACGATGGCCGCGCCGCAGAGCAGCACGCGGCCGAGCGACAGGGACGGGGCGGGGACGGTTGCGGACATCACTTGAATGTAGCCAGATGCGCTGCAGTGCGGCAGAGGGGCGTGTACCCGGATTGGTGACATTTTCGGCCCGAACCGATGATGGCTGCGCATCAATGTCCGGCCGCCCCGCGCCGCGCGCGGGTCCCGCGTTCGCGGTGCCGGCGATGGTTCCTGGTCGAGGCTGTACGAGCATCCAGTATCTGCTCACTACAATCCGCACCCATGGCAACTCCACCCGTCTATTCCGAAAGCTCCATCCGCGTCCTCAAGGGACTGGAGCCGGTCAAACAACGCCCGGGCATGTACACCCGCACCGACAACCCCCTGCACATCGTGCAGGAGGTGATCGACAACGCGGCCGACGAGGCGCTGGCGGGCCATGGCAAGAAGATCAAGGTCACGCTGCATGCGGACGGCTCGGTCAGCGTCGAGGACGACGGCCGCGGCATCCCGTTCGGCCTGCACCCGGAGGAAAACGCGCCCGTGATCGAGCTGGTCTTCACCCGCCTGCATGCCGGCGGCAAGTTCGACAAGGGCTCGGGCGGCGCCTACAGCTTCTCGGGCGGCCTGCATGGCGTCGGCGTGTCGGTCACCAATGCGCTGTCCACCCGGCTGGAGGCCACTTCCTACCGCGAAGGCCAGGCCGCGCGCCTGGTGTTCAGCGGTGGCGACGTGGTCGAGCCGCTGGTCACGCGCCCCTCGGGCGAGGGCGACCGCAAGCAGGGCACGACGGTGCGGGTCTGGCCCGACGCCAAGTACTTCGAATCCGCCGCGCTGCCCATGGGCGAACTCACCCACCTGCTGCGCAGCAAGGCGGTGCTGATGCCCGGCGTCACGGTCTCGCTGCTGGTCGAGAAGACCCGCGAGACGCAGACCTGGCAGTACAAGGGCGGCCTGCGCGACTACCTGATGCAGACGCTCAACGCCGACCCGGTGATCCCGCTGTTCGAGGGCGAGGGCTTCGCCGACCGCCAGCACGAGAGCTTTGCCGAGGGCGAGGGCGCGGCCTGGTGCGTGGGCTTCACCGAAGACGGCGCGCCGGTGCGCGAGAGCTACGTCAACCTGATCCCGACCAGCGCCGGCGGCACGCATGAAAGCGGCCTGCGCGACGGGCTGTTCAACGCGGTCAAGAGCTTCATCGAGCTGCACGCGCTGCTGCCCAAGGGCGTGAAGCTGCTGCCCGAAGACGTGTTCGCGCGCGCCAGCTATGTTCTCTCGGCCAAGGTGCTGGACCCGCAGTTCCAGGGCCAGATCAAGGAGCGGCTCAATTCGCGCGATGCGGTGCGGCTGGTGTCCGGCTTCGTGCGTCCGGCGCTGGAGCTGTGGCTGCACCAGCACGTGGACTACGGCAAGAAGCTGGCCGAACTCGCCATCAAGGCCGCGCAGACCCGGCAGAAGGCCGGCCAGAAGGTCGAGAAGCGCAAGGGTTCCGGTGTGGCCGTGCTGCCCGGCAAGCTCACCGACTGCGAGAGCCGCGACATCGCCCACAACGAAGTCTTCCTGGTCGAGGGCGACTCCGCCGGCGGCAGCGCCAAGATGGGCCGCGACAAGGAGAGCCAGGCCATCCTGCCGCTGCGCGGCAAGGTGCTCAACACCTGGGAGGTGGAGCGCGACCGGCTGTTCGCCAACACCGAGATCCATGACATCGCGGTGGCCATCGGCGTCGATCCGCACGGCCCGAACGACACGCCGGACCTATCCGGCCTGCGCTATGGCAAGGTCTGCATCCTGTCGGACGCCGACGTGGACGGCTCGCACATCCAGGTGCTGCTGCTCACGCTGTTCTTCCGCCACTTCCCCAAGCTGATCGAGGCCGGCCACGTCTACGTGGCGCGGCCGCCGCTGTTTCGCATCGACGCGCCGGCGCGCGGCAAGAAGCCGGCCGCCAAGGTCTATGCGCTGGACGAGGGCGAACTCAGCGCCACGCTCGACAAGCTGCGCAAGGAAGGCGTCAAGGAAAACGCCTGGACCATCAGCCGCTTCAAGGGGCTGGGCGAGATGAATGCGGAGCAGTTGTGGGAGACCACGCTCAACCCCGACACGCGCCGCCTGCTGCCGGTGCAGCTCGGGGCCATGGACTTCCTGCAGACCGAGCAGCTCATCACCAAGCTCATGGGCAAGGGCGAGGCGGCCGCGCGCCGCGAGCTGATGGAGCTGCACGGCGATGCGGTGGAGATCGACGTCTGAGCCTGTCCGCCATGCCAGAGTCCTGATTTTGAGCCAAATAGGACTGCAGCCCAGGAATATCCTGGGTTTCATGCTATGTTTTTTGAAGTGCGCGGCCAGCACTGGCGCATTTTTCCCCTGATTGCCACCCGATGAGCGACCAAGCCCCCCTCGACCTCGCCCGCCCGCGCGATCCCGACGAATCCCCCGACCTCGGGGCCTACGCCCAGCGCGCCTACCTGGAGTACGCGCTGTCGGTGGTCAAGGGCCGCGCCTTGCCCGACGTCTGCGACGGCCAGAAGCCGGTGCAGCGCCGCATCCTGTATTCCATGGAGCGCATGGGCCTGGGCTTCACCGGCGCCAATGCGGCCAGCGGGGCCAAGCCGGTCAAGAGCGCGCGCGTGGTGGGCGACGTGCTGGGCCGCTTCCATCCGCACGGCGACCAGGCCGCCTACGACGCGCTGGTGCGCATGGCGCAGGACTTCAGCCAGCGCTACCCGCTGATCGACGGCCAGGGCAACTTCGGCAGCCGCGACGGCGACGGCGCCGCGGCCATGCGCTACACCGAGGCGCGCCTGGCCAAGATCACGCGCCTGCTGCTGGAGGAAATCGACCAGGGCACGGTCGACTTCATTCCCAACTACGACGGCAGCACCGAAGAACCCCGGCAGTTGCCCGCGCGCCTGCCGTTCACGCTGCTCAATGGCGCCTCGGGCATCGCCGTGGGCCTGGCCACCGAGATCCCGAGCCACAACCTGCGCGAGATCGCCGACGCCTGCGTGGCCCTGATCAAGACGCCGCAGATGCCGGACGAGGAACTGTTCGCGCTGGTGCCGGGCCCCGACTACCCGGGCGGCGGCCAGATCATCAGCGCCGCCTCGGACATCGCCGACGCCTACCGCAGCGGCCGCGGCAGCCTCAAGGTGCGCGCGCGCTGGAAGATCGAGGAGCTTGCGCGCGGCCAGTGGAACCTGGTCGTCACCGAGCTGCCGCCGGGCGTCAGCGCGCAGCGCGTGCTGGAGGAGATCGAGGAGCTGACCAACCCCAAGGTCAAGGCCGGCAAGAAGGCGCTCTCGGCCGAGCAGGCGCAGTTGAAGGCCGTGCTGCTGGGCGTGCTCGACGGCGTGCGCGACGAGTCGAGCAAGGACGCGCCGGTGCGCCTGGTGTTCGAGCCCAAGACCGGCAGGACGCCGCAGGCCGAACTCATCGGCACGCTGCTGGCGCAGACCTCGCTGGAGACCTCCGCGCCGATCAACCTGACCATGGTCGGGCTCGACGGCCGGCCGGTGCAGAAGTCGCTGCGGCAGATGCTGCTGGAGTGGATCGAATTCCGCCAGCAGACGGTGCAGCGCCGCTCGCAGCACCGCCTGGACAAGGTGCTGGACCGCATCCACATCCTCGAAGGGCGGCAGACCGTGCTGCTCAACATCGACGAGGTGATCGCCATCATCCGCCAGGCCGACGAGCCCAAGGCCGCGCTGATCGAACGCTTCCGCCTGTCCGACCGGCAGGCCGAGGACATCCTGGAAATCCGCCTGCGCCAGCTCGCGCGGCTGGAGGCGATCAAGATCGAGCAGGAACTGGCCACGCTGCGCGACGAGCAGAAGAAGCTCGAGGAAATCCTCGGCAGCCCGGCCGCGCTGCGCCGGCTCATGGTCAAGGAGATCGAAGCCGACGCGAAGCAGTTCGCCGACGCGCGCCGCACCCTGATCCAGGCCGACAAGCGCGCCGTGGCCGAGGTGCGCGTGGTGGACGAGCCGGTCACCGTGGTCGTGTCGCAGAAGGGCTGGGTGCGCGCGCGCGGCGGCCATGGGCATGACGCCGCGGGCTTCGCCTTCAAGGCCGGCGACGGCCTGTACGGCACCTTCGAATGCCGCACGGTGGACCTGCTGCTGGCCTTCGGTAGCAACGGCCGCGTGTACTCGGTGCCGGTGGCCGCGCTGCCCAACGCGCGCGGCGACGGCCAGCCGGTGACCACGCTGATCGAACTCGAATCGGGCACGCAGATCGCGCACTACTTCGCCGGGCCCGCGGGCGCGGCGCTGCTGCTGGCCGGCTCGGGCGGCTGCGGCTTCATCGCCAACGTCGAGAACATGGTGTCGCGCCAGAAAGGCGGCAAGGCCTTCGTCGCCCTGGGCGAGGGCGAAACCCTGTGCCGCCCGAGCCTGGCCATGCTGCCCGGCAGCACGCTGGCGCCCGCCACGCACGTGGCCTGCGCCAGCACCGGCGGGCGCATCCTCACCTTCGAGATCCGCGAGTTGAAGCTCATGGAGAAGGGCGGCCGCGGCCTGACGCTGATCGACCTCGAACCCAAGGACACCCTGGCCGGCGCGGCGGCCTACACCCGCAGCGTGCGCATCGAGGGCCTGGGCCGCGGCGGCAAGCCGCGCGAGGAGACGCTGGAGATCCGCAGCCTGAACAACGCCCGCGCCGCGCGCGGCCGCAAGGGCAAGGTCGCCGACCTGGGCTTCAAGCCGCAGGCCGTGCTGCGGGTGGAGTAGGGCGGGCCACCCTTCATCATCCCCGCATCAGCTTGCGCGGCCCGGGCCGCGGCGGCGGCCTGGCTACAGGCCGCGCTCGTAGCGCACGAAGCTGAAGGGCAGGCCGCTGGCGGCCACATGCGCCTCGCGCGCCGTCTCGCGCCACTCGGGGCCGAGTGTGGGCCCATGGGCGTCGCCGTCGAAGTCGCGGTGGATCTCGGTCACCTCCACGCGCTCGGCCAGCGGCAGCGCCTGGGCGTAGATCTGCGCGCCGCCGATCACCCACACCTCCTCGTCGTGCTCACATAACCGTAGCGCGTAACCAAGGCTGGATGCGGGATTCGCGCCTTTTTCGCTCCAAGCCTGTTGGCGCGTGACGACGATGTTGGCGCGCCCCGGCAGGGGGCGGAAGCGCGCCGGCAGCGAGTCCCAGGTGCGCCGGCCCATGATCACCGGATGGCCCTGGGTCAGCGCGCGGAAATGCGCCATGTCCTCGGGCAGGTGCCAGGGCATGGCGTTGTCCTTGCCGATCACGCCGTTGGCGGCGCGGGCGAATATCAGGTTGACCTTCATGGTGCTTGGCGGGTTGGAAGTTTCGATCGCCCCAGGTGCCAGCCCAGCCTGCCTTTGATGAAGCCGTAGAGCGGGCGCTCCAGCCAGCGGTGGTGCACCACGAGACTAGCAGAGTCGCCCCCGTGGCGGCGGCGATGCCGACGGGCGCCAGGTAGGCCGAGCCGGGCAGCAGCGTCTTTCCGGGCGCAGGTGGTGGGTCGTCGCGTAGGCCGCCCAGTAGACGAAGAAGAAGGGCCACCAACCGCTGTAGATGCGCGCAAAGCGAACGCCGACTAAGCGCAGCCCGCCAGCGACCTTGCCGGAAGGCATGTGGCGCGTGGTCTCCACCATGATGAAGCCGCTGATCACGAAGAACAGGTCCAGGCCCGCGAAGCCCATGTCGGCAATCGGCCGTGCCGTGCCGCGCCGGTGACGGCGAATGGCGCGATGGGCGGGCGCATGTGGTGCAGCATCACCCAGAACGCCGCCACGAACCGCAGGGACTGGATATTGGCGATCAGGGGCGAAGCGGTGGCAGCGCCGCTCAAGCCCTGTGGCCTCATACCGCCACCGGGGCCTTGATCGCCGGATGGCACTGGTAGTCCAGCACCTCGAAGTCCTCGTATGCGTAGTCGAAGATCGAGTCCGGCCGGCGCTTGATGTGCAGCGTCGGGTAAGGGTAGGGCGCGCGCGCGAGCTGCAGCGCCACCTGTTCCCGGTGGTTGCTGTAGATGTGGCAGTCGCCGCCGGTCCAGATGAAGTCGCCCAGGTCCAGGTCGCACTGCTGCGCCACCATGTGGGTCAGCAGCGCATAGCTGGCGATGTTGAAGGGCACGCCCAGGAAGATGTCGGCGCTGCGCTGGTACAACTGGCAACTGAGCCTGCCGCGCTCGCCGCTGGCCTGCGGCGGGGCCACGTAGAACTGGAAGAAGGCGTGGCAGGGCATGAGCGCCATCTTGTCCAGCTCGGCCACGTTCCAGGCGCTGACGATGATGCGGCGCGAATCGGGGTTGGTCTTGAGCGTGTCGATCACCTGCGCGATCTGGTCGATGTGGCCGCCCTCGGGCGTCGGCCAGCTGCGCCACTGCACGCCGTAGACCGGGCCCAGGCTGCCGTCCTCGCGCGCCCATTCGTCCCAGATGGTGACGCCGCGCTCCCTCAGCCAGTGGTTGTTGCTGGAGCCGCTCAGGAACCACAGCAGCTCCTGGATGATGGAGCGCAGGTGCACCTTCTTGGTGGTGACCAGCGGGAAGCCCTCGCGCAGGTCGAAGCGCATCTGGTAGCCGAACACGCTGGTGGTGCCGGTGCCGGTGCGGTCGCCCTTCTGCACCCCATGCGCCAGGACGTGGCGCACGAAGTCCTCGTACTGGGTGCGGACGGGGCGGGATTCGGTGGAGGATGGCATGGCAGGCGGATCGCCGTGGCGACGCGGCGGTGGACGGACGGCGGATGCGCCTGATTTTAGGCGCGGACATGCGCATGGCTGCCGGCAATGGCAACGGCAGCGGCAATGGCAATCGCGATGGCATAGCATCCCCATTTCTTGCGCACCCAAGGGCACTGGCGGAATGACACGCGGATGATGGCAATCGATGAAAAAGCCCCGGACGAAGCCGGGCAGGTCCAGCTCTGTCTGAAGGTGCTGGTCCAGGCGCTGGAAGCGCGGGATGCGCTCATCTGGACCCATTCGGACCGGGTCAGCGCGCTGGTGGTGGAACTCGGCCGACAGTGCGCGCTGTCGGCCGCGGAGCTCGAATGCCTGCGCCTGGCCGCCCTGCTGCACGACATCGGCAAGATCGGCGTGCCCGACGTGGTGCTGCACAGCCCCAGCCGGCCGCAGGGCGAGGACTGGGCCAGGATGCAGGCCCATCCGGTGATCGGGGAGCGCATCTTGCTGGCCTCCGGCCTGGACAGCCTGGCGCGCATCGGCACCGTCGTGCGCCACCACCACGAAGCCGTCGACGGCAGCGGCTACCCGGACGGCCTGCGTGGCGAGGCCATTCCGCCGCTGGCGCGCATGTTGCACCTGGCCGATGCCTACGAGGCGCTGTCGACGCTGCGCCCCTACCATCCGCCGCGCAGCCACCGCGCCGTCATGGACATACTGGAGGCCGAATCCGGCGTGAAGAACGACCCCTGGATGCTGGCGCGCTTCCACGCCGTGGTCGAGCGCAGCCCTATCCGCGCGGCCTGAATCAGGCCACCACCACCCGCCCCGGGTTCAGCAGGTTCTGTGGGTCCAGCGCGCGCTTGATGGCGCGCATCATGTCCAGCGCCACCGCGGGCTTGAAGTGGGGCAGCTTGTCCACCTTCAGCGCGCCCACGCCGTGCTCGGCCGAGATCGAGCCGCCGAAGGCGGCGACCGACTCGTAGACCAGCATGTTCACGCGCTCCTCGCAATCGCGCAGGAAGGCCTTGGCATCGCCGTCGGCCGGGGCCTGCACGTTGTAGTGCAGGTTGCCGTCGCCCAGGTGGCCGAAGTTGACCAGCCGCACGCCGGGGATCTCGCGCTGCAGCAGCGCGTCGGTGGCGGCGACGAAGTCCGGGATGCGCGACACCGGTATCGACACGTCGTGCTTCACGTTCAGGCCCTCCTCGGCCTGCGCCAGCGGGATGCTCTCGCGCACGTGCCAGAGCTGCTGCGCCTGAGAGAGGTTCTCTGCCACCACGGCGTCGCCGACGCAGCCCTGCCCGAAGGCGGTCTCCAGCAGTTGCTCGAAGCGCTGGCGCGCGTGCGCCTCGGATTCGCTGTCGGAGTTTTCGAGCAGCACGCAGTAAGGCGCGGCCTCGTCGCCCAGGAAGGGCACGCGCAATTGCGGCATGTGCTTGCCGACCAGGCTCAGTGCGAACTGGCCCATCACCTCGAAGCCGGTCAGGCCGGCGCCGAGCTGCCGGTGCGCCAGGCCCAGCAGCGTGACCGCGTGCGCCAGCGAAGGCACGGCGGCCCAGGCGGTGAGCGAGGCCGCGGGCTGCGGGTAGAGCTTCAGGGTGGCCGCGGTGATGACGCCCAGCGTGCCCTCGCTGCCGATGAACAGGTCGCGCAGGTCATAGCCGGTGTTGTCCTTGCGCAGGCCGGTCAGGCCCTCCCAGACCTCGCCCTGCGCCGTGACCACCTCCAGGCCCAGGCACAGCTCGCGTGCGTTGCCGTAGCGCACCACCTGCGTGCCGCCGGCATTGGTGGCCAGGTTGCCGCCGATGGTGCAGCTGCCTTCGGCAGCGAGGCTCAGCGGGAACAGCAGGCCGGCCTGCGCGGCCGCATCCTGCAGGTTCTGCAGGATGCAGCCGGCCTCCACCGTCATGGTGAGGTTGGCCGCGTCGATGGCGCGCACGGCATTGAGCCGCGTCAGCGCCAGCACCACCTGCGTGCCGCTGTCGTCGGGCGTGCCGCCCACCACCAGACCGGTGTTGCCGCCCTGCGGCACCAGCGCCGTGCCGGCGGCGGCGCAGGCCTTGACCACGGCCGCGACCTCGGCCGTGCTGCCCGGGCGCACCACCGCCAGCGCCTTGCCGCGCACGCGCCTGCGCCAGTCCTGTTCCCAGGCGGTCAGGTCCAGGGCGGGCTCGTGGTGATGGGTCAGCACGTGGGCGTCACCGACGATGGTGCGCAGGGCTTCGAGCAGGGCGGGAATCATGGAAGGTCTCTCCGTTCAGGACGGCAAGCTTAAGGCAATGCCGACCAAGTCCCCGCGCTGGCGCGCGGACTTATTCGGCGTCGCCGTGACGCCCGAAATGGGGCCGCGCGATCTGCACCAGCGCATCGACCAGCGGCGCCCGCACGGTCGCGCGCTGCCAGAGCAGGCCCACCGTGCGGGCCGGGCAGGGCGGGGGCAGCGGCCATTTCTTCAGGTCCCGGTGGGGCGTGCCGATCACGGCCCAATCGGGCAGCACCGAAACGCCCAGCCCTTCTGCCACCAGCTTGGCGATGTACTCGATGCCATCGAGTTCGACGCGGGCGTTGGGGCGAACGCCGAGCAGTCGCAGATAGTCGTCGGCCATCTTGCCGCCGACCACCTGGCGGTCGTAGCGGATGAAGGGTTCGCGCGCGATCGTGTCCAGCGCCGAGGCGACCTTCATGCGCGCGGGCGTCAGCAACACCAGCGGCTCGCGGCGCAAGGCGTGCCAACTGCTGGTCTTGGGCAGATCGAAGCTCGGATGCACCAGGATCGCGGCATCGAGCTCGCCTGCCATCACGCGGCCATGCAGCGCTGTGCTCGATCCGGGTTCGACGTAGATCCCGATCTGCGGATGGCGCCGCACCCAGTCTTTCAGCAGCAGCGGCAGGATGCCGGTCAGGCCGGTGGGAATCGCGCCGAGCCGCAGCGGCCCGGCGGGCAGCTCTGTGTCGGAGGCGGCCGAGCGCAGGTCGCGCAGCTCGCGCAGCACGCTGCGCGCCCGCGCCAGGATGCGCGTGCCGGCCACCGTCGGCCGGACGGTGCGCCCCGAGCGCACGATGAGCTGGCTGCCGATGTCCGCCTCCAGCGCCCGCACGCGCTGCGCGATGGTGGCCGGCGTCATGTCCAGATGGCGCGCCGCCTCGGCGATGGAGCCGAGCTCCACCACCGACACGAAGCTCTGCAGAAAACGCGAATCCATACCGGCCGCTCCTGCAATAAAAGAAATAATTTACTTCTTCAGAAGATACAAAACAAGCATTTTTCTTTGCTTTGCACGATCCCAGAATCTCCTGCGACAACCACAGGAGATCAGCTTGCCGAAGATTCAATCCATCCATTTCTGCGCCGCCGCCGTTGCGCTCGATCGCGTCACCTCGTTCTCCGGGCGCAGCGTCAGCACGCGCCACTACGGGCTGGTCAAGGTCCGCTCCGATGATGGCGTGGAGGGCATCGGCTTTTGCTACGTGGGCAGCGCCGCCGGTGCGCTGTTCACCACCGCGGTCGAGCAACTGCTGGCGCCGGTGCTGCTCGGCAAGGACTCCTACGCCGTCGAGGGGCTGTGGGCCGCCATGTACCAGGAGTCGCTGCTGCAGGGGCGTTCGGGCACCGTCATGCGCGCCATCAGCGCGCTGGACACGGCGCTGTGGGACCTGAACGCCAGGACGCATGCGCTGCCGCTGCACAAGTACCTGGGCGCGGTCGAGCTCGAATCGGTGCCGGCCTATGCCAGCGGCGGCTACTACCTCGAAGGCAAGACGCCCGCCATGCTGGGCCAGGAGATGGCCGGCTACGTCGAGCAGGGCTTCACGGCCGTGAAGATGAAGACCGGCCGCCTGTCGCCCAAGGAGGAAGAGGCGCGGCTGAAGGCCGCGCGCGACGCCGTCGGGCCGGACGTCGAACTGATGATGGACTGCAACAACGGCTGGACCGACACCACGCAGGCGATGCAGTACATGCGCCGCTTCGAGGCCTACGACCCGTACTTCATCGAGGAGCCCTTCGGCCCCGACGACATCGACAGCCATGCGAAGCTGGGCCGCCTGACCCGTGTCCCGGTGGCGACGGCGGAGATCGGCTACGGCCGCTGGTACCACAAGGAACTGCTCGACAAGGGCGCCGCCTCGATCCTGCAGACCGATGCACTGGTGTGCGGCGGCATCACCGAGTGGAGGCGCATTGCCGCCACCGCCGCCAGCTACGGCGTGGTGATGTGCCCGCACTGGTTCCACGACGTGCATGCGCCGCTGGTGGCCGCCACGCCCAACGCGCGCTACGTGGAATTCTTCCGCGACGACCAGGTGCTGAACTTCCGCCGCCTGATCGACCGGCAGCTCGACCACCGCGACGGCCGCGTCGTGCTGCACCAGAGCCCGGGCCTGGGCTTTGGCTTCGACGAGCAGGCGGTGCGCCAGTACGGCCGATGGGGCGTGCTGCGATGAGCGCGCAGAAGCTGCGCGGCGTGCTGTCGCCGGTGCTCACGCCCTTCGATGCCGATCTGGCGCCATCGCGGCCGCGCTTCGTCAGGCATTGCCGCTGGCTGCTCGATCAGGGCGTGGGGCTGTCGGTCTTCGGCACCAATTCCGAGGCCAATTCACTCACCGTGCAGGAAAAGCGCGCCTTGCTGGATGCCTTGCTGGAGGAGGGCATAGCGCCTGGGCGCCTGATGCCGGGCACCGGCACCTGCGCGCTCGGCGACACCATCGAGCTCACGCGGCATGCCGTGGCCGCGGGCTGCGCCGGGGTGCTGATGCTGCCGCCGTTCTACTACAAGGGGGTGTCGGACGAAGGGCTCTTTCGCAGCTTCGCGCGGGTGATCGATGCGGTCGCCGACGCGCGCCTGCGCGTCTACCTCTACCACATTCCGCCGGTGGCGCAGGTCGGCATCAGCCTGGGCCTGGTCGAGCGCCTGCTCAGGGCCTACCCGCACACGGTGGCCGGCATCAAGGACAGTTCGGGCGACTGGAGCAATACCGAGGCCCTGCTGCGCGAGTTCCAGCCCGGGGGCTTCGACGTCTTCGCCGGCACCGAGACGGTACTGCTGCCAACCCTGCGCGGCGGCGGCGCGGGCTGCATCACCGCGACCGGCAACGTGAATCCGGCGGCCATCGTCGACCTCTACCGGCACTGGAGCGACGCCGACGCCGAGGACAAGCAGCAAGCGCTGAACGAAACCCGCGCCGTGTTCCAGAAGCTGCCGATGATCGCGGCCATGAAGGCGACCATCGCGCGCTTCACGGGCGATGCCGGCTGGGCGGCCGTGCGTCCGCCGCTGGTCGAGATCGAGGACGCGCAGCGCGCGGAGCTGGCCGAGGGCCTCGACGGCCGCGGCTTCTGCATGCCCAACGCAGCGGCACTCGCCGCTTGAGATTCACCACAAGGAGACAAACCATGCAACGCAGACTGTTTGCGGGGGCCGCGCTTGCCGCCGGCCTGGGCGCCACGGGCGTGTTCGGCCAGACCATGCCCAGGAGCGCGGTGCGCATCGTCGTCGGCTTTCCGCCCGGCGGCGGCACCGACGTGCTGGCGCGGCTGCTGGGCCAGAAGCTGGGGGCGACGTGGGGCATTCCGGTGTTCGTCGACAACCGGGCCGGCGCCGCCGGCATCATCGCGGCCGAGCAGGTGGCGCGTGCCGAGCCCGACGGCGCGACCCTGCTCATGGCGCACATCAACAGCCACGGCATCGCGCCCGGGCTGCAGCCGGGCCTGCCCTATTCCGCCGAGCGCGACTTCACGCCGATTGCGCTGGTCGGCGCCACGCCGCAGATGCTGATCTGCGCCAGCGACCAGCCGGTCAGGACGCTCGACGGACTGGTCGCGCTGTGCCGCAGCCAGCCCGGCAAGATCGTCTTCGGCTCGGCCGGCAACGGCTCGGCCCAGCACCTGGCGCTGGAGCTGTTCAAGGCGCGCGCCGGCATCGACGTGCTGCACGTGCCGTACAAGGGCTCCACGCCGCTTGTCACCGACATGCTCGGCGGGCACGTGCAGTACAGCTTCGAGGGCATGACCACCGCCGCGCAGTACCTCGGCGGCGGCAAGATGACGGCGATTGCCCAGACGCGCCTGCGGCGCTCCAGGAGTTTCCCGGCCGTGCCCACGCTCGCGGAATCGGGGTTCGACGGGTTCGAGGCCAGCATCTGGTTCGGCCTGGTCGGGCCGGCGCGCATGCCCCCGGCGCTGGTCGCGCGCATGAACAAGGACGTCAACACCGTGCTGGCGATGCCGGACGTGATCGCGCGGCTCGATCAGTTCGGCGCCGAGGACGGCGGCGGCAGCGCGCAGCGCTTCGGCGACTTCATGCATGCCGAACGCGAGAAGTGGGCGCGCATCATCAAGACGGCGCAGATCACCGTGGACCGGTAGGGCGCCTGCGGGCGTGGCACCATCGGCGGCTCCTTTCACAGCGAATTCGTGGGGTTCCGATGCTGATCAACTGCGTGGCGTACGAAAACGGTGCCAAGCTCGCCGACATTTCGGTCGAGGACATCAGCGACTACATCAGCCGCCCGGGGTGCTTCGTCTGGGTGGCGCTGCGCGATCCCTCGGACGAGGAACTGAGCGAGATGCAGCAGGAGTTCGGCCTGCACCCGCTGGCGGTGGAGGACGCGCACCACGGCCATCAGCGCCCGAAGGTGGAGGAGTACGGCGATTCGCTGTTCGTGGTGATGCACCTGGTCGAGCCCTCGGCCGAGGGCGAGCACTGCGCCAATGTGGGCGAGGTCGACGTCTTCGTCGGCGCCAACTACGTGCTGTCGGTGCGCAACCGCAGCCAGCAGGGTTTCCTGGGCGTGCGCGAGCGCTGCGAGCGCGAGCCCGAGCTGCTGCGCAACGGCGCGGGCTTCGTGCTGTATGCGCTGATGGATGCGGTGGTGGACCGCTACTTCCCGGTGATCGACGCGCTGGAGGTGGAGCTGGAATCCATCGAGCAGCAGCTCTTCGGCCAGGGCGGCGCGGCGCGCGACAAGATCAAGCAGCTCTACGACCTGAAGCGGCGCAGCATGGTCCTCAAGCGCGCGGTGGCGCCGCTGCTGGAGGCGGCCGGCAAGCTGCACGGCAGCCGCGCGCCGCAGGTCTGCGCCAGCTCGCAGGAGTACTTCCGCGACGTGGGCGACCACCTGGGGCGCATCAACGGCTCGATCGACGCCATGCGCGACACCATCGGCACGGCGATCCAGGTGAACCTCTCGATGGTCACCATCGAGGAAAGCGAGGTCACCAAGCGGCTGGCGGCCTGGGCCAGCATCTTCGCCGTGTGCACCGCCTTCGCCGGCATCTGGGGCATGAACTTCGAGCACATGCCGGAGTTGAAATTCCGCTACGGCTACGCCGTGGCGCTGGGCCTGATCGTCAGCACTTGCGGCTATCTGTACTACCGCTTCAGGCGCGCCGGCTGGCTCTGAGCGGCAGCGCTTGGTTTGCTATCGAATATATAGCTTATAGCCCAGGTGGATTCTGGGCTGGAGGCACTTTTCGTCAGAAACGGACTACCCCGGCTGCGCCGCCGCCGCAGCGGCCTGCCGCGCGTGGCGCAGGCGCAGCCGCACGTGCAGCGCGCAGGCCAGGAACAGCAGCAGGCACAGCACGATCTCGGCCATGGCCAGCCAGTTGCCGGGCGGCGGGTCGCTCCAGGCGCGCACCACGCCTTCGGTGAAGTACAGCCACACCAGCAGGCTCACCCAGCGGTAGGTGTACATGCGGTGCTTGAGCAGGCCCGCCAGCGGAATGCACAGCGGCAGCGCCTTCAGCGCCAGCCACGAGCCGCCCGGCCGCAGCGGCGCCAGCGCCAGCTCCCACGCCAGCGACAGCGCGATCAGGCCCAGCAGGCTGCCGACGGCGAGCCAGCGGGTGCGGCGCACGGCCTGGTGTACGGGTGGGGTGGGGCGGGTCATGGCGATGGCATCATACGAGACCATGTCAGAGCCCCCGCCCCTGCAGCGCCGTTCGCGCATCCATGCCCTGCGCGCACGGGTCAGGACGCTGCTGCGCGGCCTCTCCCGCTTCCCCTGGCGCGTGACCGCGCTCACGCTGCGCGAGCGCTTCCGCGAGGACCAGCTCGCGCTCACGGCCGGCAGCCTGACCTTCACCACGGTGCTGGCGCTGGTGCCCTTCTTCACGGTGGCGCTGGCGGTGTTCACCGCGTTTCCCATGTTCAGCCAGGTGCAGGAGCAACTGCAGCGCTGGCTGATCGCCAGCCTGGTGCCCGAGGGCATTGCGCGCCAGGTGCTGGGCTACCTGACCCAGTTCGCCAGCAAGGCGAGCCGGCTCGGGGTGGCGGGGCTGTCCTTCCTGCTGGTGACGGCGCTGGCGCTGATCCTCACCATCGACCAGCGGCTCAACGCCATCTGGCGCGTGCGCCGGCCGCGCCCGCTCGGGCAGCGGGTGCTGATCTACTGGGCCGCGATCACGCTCGGGCCGCTGGTGCTGGGCGTGAGCCTGTCCATCACCTCGTTCGCGGTCTCGCAGTCGCGCGGCGTGGTCGAGGGGCTGCCCGGCGGGCTGCAACTGCTGCTGGGTTCGCTCGAATTCCTGCTGCTGGCCGCCGGCATGGCCGCGCTCTACCACTACGTGCCCAACACCCGGGTGAAGTGGGGACACGCCTGGATCGGCGGCCTGTTCGTGGCCTTCTGCATCGAAGGCGGCAAGAAGCTGCTGGGCCTGTACGTGGCGGCGGTGCCGACCTATTCGGTGCTGTACGGCGCGTTCGCGGCCTTGCCGATCCTGCTGGTGTGGATGTACATGGCCTGGGTCATCGTGCTGCTGGGCGCGGTCATCGCCGCCTACCTGCCCAGCCTGCTGGCCGGCGTGGCCCGGCGCGCCGGGGCGCACGGCTGGCAGTTCCAGCTGGCGATCGAGGTGCTGCAGCAACTGCGCGAGGCGCAGCAGGCGGGCATCGCCGGGCGCACCACGCTGGAGCTGGCGCAGGCGCTGCGGATCGACGCCCTGCAGCTGCGGCCTGTGCTCGATACCCTGAGCGCCCTGGACTGGACCGGCCAGTTGCGCGAGCAGGCCGACGACGCGCCCTCGCGCAACGTGCTGCTGGCCGACCCGGCGCGCACCCCGCTCGCGCCCCTGGTGCACCGGCTGCTGCTGCCGCGCGCGCCCACGCTCGAGCCACTGTGGGAAAACGCCCGGCTGGAGCGGTTGATGCTGGCTGAAGTGCTATAGATAGCAGAGCTAAAAGCCCTGGAACCATCTGAAGTTCCTATTGCTTTATGCATGGAAAGCACGCCACTCTAGGGCTCGATGCTATCTATTTTGATGAATCCCCCGGTTCATAGGCGGTGCTGCGCCCACCCCCGGGTGTTTTCTTCAATGCGCCCAGCGCCAGCAAGGCGCCGATGTCAGCAAGAGCAGCTTTCCGGCGCCCCGGGGCTCGCGCCTATCGTGCGAGAAAGTCCCGGATCGCAAACAGCGTCTGCTCCGGCGCCTCGCTCATCTGGTGGTGGCCGCTGGGCAGGCTCGCGATGCGCACCTCGCGCCCTGCGGCCCGGGCGGCCTCGATCAGGCCCTGCGCGGCCTTGGGCGGCGTCATCTGGTCCTGCTCGCCCAGCGCGAACAGCACCGGGCACTGCAGCGCGGCCATCGCCGCCGTGCCGCCCGCGTAGCCGTCGCAGGCCTTGAAGCCGGCGTGCAGCAGGTTGGTGCGCGCATTGCTGGCCAGCACGCGCCGGCCCAGCGCCATGCCGGCGCCGAACACCCAACTGCCCGCACCGCCCGGTGGCGCCAGCGTGGCGCGCGAGAAGGTGTTGACCATGCGGATGGCCTGCTCGGGCGTGTTCAGCGCCGACTCCAGCAGCGCGGGCGAGACCTTCATCGGGAAGGCCGTGCCCACCAGCACCAGGTGGCTCACGCGCACGCCCAGCCGTGCCGCCGCTTCCATGGCGATCAGGCTGCCCCAGCTGTGGCCGATCAGCGCGGCCTTGTGCAGGCCGGCCGCATCCATCAGGTGGGCGATGCACTGAGCGGCGCTCTCCACGCTCTCGGGCGCCTCGCCCTCGCTCCTGCAGTGGCCGGGCAGGTCGAGCGCCAGCACGTTCCATCCGTGGTGCGCCAGGTAGCGGCTCTGCAGCGCCCAGACGCTGTGGTCGCCCAGCACGCCGTGGATCAGGATGGCCGTGGGCTGGGCGGGGTCGAAGGCCTTGCCGCCGGTGTAGGCGTAGAGGGCGTGGCCTTGTACGTCGATCTTCATGCGCTCTTTCCGTGTGCTTATGCGGCCTTCTCGGCGGCCTTGAGGGCGCGCTTGAGGTCGTCGATCAGGTCGTCGGCATCTTCCAGGCCGATGGACAGGCGGATCGTGCCCTGGGTGATGCCGGCGTCGGCCAGCGCCTCGTCGCTCATGCGGAAATGCGTGGTGCTGGCCGGGTGGATGACCAGGCTGCGGCAGTCGCCCACGTTGGCCAGGTGGCTGAAGACCTTGAGCGTTTCGATGAACTCGCGGCCCTGCCCGCGATGGCCCTTGAGGTCGAAGCTGAACACCGGGCCCGCGCCGCGCGGCAGCAGCTTTTGCGCGAGCTGGTGCGAGGGATGGCTTTCGAGCAGCGGATGGCCCACGCGGCCGACCAGCGGGTGGCCGGCCAGGAACTGCACCACCTTCTCGGTGTTGCGCATATGGCGCTCCATGCGCAGCGGCAGCGTCTCGATGCCCTGCAGGATCAGCCAGGCGGTGTGCGGGCTCATGCAGGCGCCGAAGTCGCGCAGCCCCTCGCGGCGCGCACGCAGCAGGAAGGCGCCTACGGTGCTTTCCTCGGCGAACACCATGTCGTGGAAGCCGTCGTAGGGCCGGGTCAGCTCGGGAAAGCGCCCGGACCGGTCCCAGTCGAAGCTGCCGCCGTCGACCACGACGCCGCCGACCACGGTGCCATGGCCCGACAGGAACTTGGTGGCCGAGTGGTAGACGATGTCCGCGCCATGCTCGAAGGGCTTGATCAGCCAGGGCGAAGTCAGCGTGGAGTCCACCAGCAGCGGCACGCCGGCTTCGTGGGCGATCGACGAGACGGTGGGGATGTCCAGCACGTCCAGGCCCGGGTTGCCCACCGTCTCGCCGAACAGCAGCCGGGTGTTGGGCCGGATGGCGGCGCGCCAGCCGTCGACGTCGCCCGGCTTGACGAAGGTGGTGGAAATGCCGAAACGCCGCAGCGTGTAGTGCAGCAGGTTCTGCGAGCCGCCATAGAGCGCGGTCGAGGCCACGATGTGGCTGCCCGCGCCCATCAGCGTGGCCACCGAGAGGTGCAGCGCCGCCTGGCCGCTGGCCGTGGCGAGCGCGCCGATGCCGCCCTCCAGCGCCGCCACGCGCTGCTCCAGCACCGCATTGGTCGGGTTGCTGATGCGCGAATAGACGTGTCCCGGGCGCTCCAGGTTGAACAGCGAAGCCGCGTGCTCACTCGAATCGAACACGAAGGACGTGGTGAGATGGATCGGCACCGCGCGCGCGCCGGTGGCAGGGTCTGGCGCGGCGCCCGCGTGCAGGGCGAGCGTGTCGAAGCCGGGGTCGGAATAGCCGGGCAATGCAGTCTCCTCGTGAATCACGTGTCCGCGCGCCGGGTGCGCGGTTGGGGGCATTGTGGGCTATATTCAATTCGCGCTATCCCACGGAGACCCCCATGAAAGTCAGCGACATCCTGCGCGTCAAGGGCAATACGCTCTACACCGTCAATCCCGACGAACCGCTTGCCTCGGCCATCAACATCATGTCCGAGCGCGACATCGGCTCGCTGGTCGTGATGGAGCTGGGCGATCTGGTGGGCATGCTCACCTTCCGCGAAGTCATCCAGACCATCGTGAAGAACGGCGGCGGCGTCGGCGCCACCCTGGTCCGCTCCGCCATGGACGACCACCCCCTGACCTGCACCTCCGAGACCGAACTGGACGAGGTGCGCCGCATGATGCTGGACCGCCACGCGCGCTACATGCCGGTGATGGACAGCAAGATGCTGATGGGCGTGATCAGCTTCTACGACGTCGCCAAGGCCGTGGTGGACAGCCAGAACTTCGAGAACAAGATGCTCAAGGCCTACATCCGCGACTGGCCCGAAGGCGCCGAAGAGCCAAGCTGACGCGCGCCGCCCATGCGAGGAATGCCGATGCATTTTTTGCATGGATCCGTCCTGCTTCGGCATTGGCACCGGCGCCCGGCGCGCCTTACAGTCGCGCCGGCCTTCCGGCCGGTGAATGCATGCGGGTATGTCCCTTGCATGGCACGATTGGGGCCACAGCCTCTATTTGCCACAAGACAACCCCCCCCACCGTGAGCTTCTTTGAAAACATGCGGGTCGCCCGCAAGGTCTGGGGCGCGTTCGTCTTGCTGCTGGCGGCCATGCTGGCCATTGCCGCGCTGACCTACTGGCAGACCCAGGCCCGCAATGCCGATGCCGCCCGCTACGACCTGATCGCCCAGGCCCTGCAGTGGCGCGGGCTGACGGAAGTCAGCATCACCAAGACCATGGCCGGCGCGCTCAGCGCCGACCCGACGGTGGCGGACTTGTTCAAGGAGGAGCAGGCCCACGCCGCCGCCGCCATGCAGAATTTGCGCGAGAAGTTGGGCGCCTCCGAGGACACCGAGACCGGCCGCGCGCAACTCGCGCGCATCGACGAACTGGCCGCCAAACTGAAGGAGGGCACGGGCGTCCTGCTGGCGGCGGCGGAGGACGGCGATGGCGCCGTGGTCGTCGGCAAGCTGCAGGGCACCTACCGGCCGGCGGCGCTGGCCTATCTCGCGGCCATCGAGGACTACGTGCGCATCCGGCAGGAGCGCTCGGAGACGGTCGCGGCCGAGGCCGCCGCCGCGGGCCGGCGGCTGGCCATCGCGGGCGGCGCCGGGGCGCTGGTGCTGGTGCTGCTGGGCATGGCCGTCGCCGCGCTGCTGGTGCGCTCCATCCGCGACCCGCTGGCGCGCTCGGTGGACCTGGCCCATGCCATCTCCGCCGGCGACCTGACGCAGCAGATCGTCAGCACCCGGCGCGACGAGTTCGGCGAGCTGCAGCGCGCCCTCGGCCAGATGAACGCCTTCCT
>NZ_JAELTO010000119.1 GCF_016428875.1 Xylophilus sp. ASV27 | reverse complement strand
CCCCCCCCCCCCCCCCCCCCCCCCCCCCCCCCCCCCCCCCCCCCCCCCCCCCTTTTAGATGTGTATAAGAGACAGCCGTCCAGCGGGCCCACGAGCAGGCGCAGGCGCGCGGGCGAGGACTCGTGCTGCGCCGCCTCGCCGCGCAGCACGAACAGCAGCCGCCCCTGCTGCTGCGCGGCCAGTTGCAGGCGCCGCAGTTCGGCATTGCGGGCCGCAGACAGCCAGACCAGCACGGCGCAGACCTCGCCGCAGCGCAGCGCCTGCTCGCAGGCCCAGAGCGCGCCGGCCCCGCGCCCGGGCTGCACCCGCAGCAGGCGCGTCACGGGCAGGCCCCGCCCCTGCAGGTGCGGCATGAAGGGCTCGCAGGGCGGCGCCACCAGCACCAGCGGCCCCGGCGCCTGGCGCAGTTGCAGGGCCAGCGCGGGCAGCAGCAACTGCCACACCGGCAGGCCGGGCGCGGGCAGCAGGATTTCGGTCAGGCTGCCGAGCGGCCAGCCGCCGCCGGGCAGCACGGCATCGAGCGCGCCGAAGCCCGTGGCGACCACGCCGCCCTGCGCATGGCCGAGCTGGTCGGCGCGCCAGACGGCCGCCAGCGCATCAGGGGCAGACAAGTCGGTGGTGGCAAGGGCAGGCATGGCGGGGCAGGGAAATCCGTCATAGAATACTGTAATTCCATACAGCCACAGCCCGCATGAATGTAAAAGAGTCGCCACCCTCTCGTTTGCTATAAAATATATAGCTTACCGCCCAGGAAGCACCTGGGTTTCAGGCAATTCTTTGCATGAATCATCGAAAAAAGCAGTCGCAAAGCCCCTGCGGCGCCGGCTGCGCGCCGCCCTGCCTATGATGGCCGGCGCATTCCACGCCCTCCCCTGCCCCTGACCACTGTCTTACGGAGCCTGCGTTTTGTTCCATTTCTTCGAGCAGCGCCTCGACCCCTATCCCGCCGCCGAGCCGGTGCCGACGCCGCGCAGCTTCCTGCGCTTCGTCTGGGCCGGCACCGAGGGCCTGCGCGGCTGGATCCTGGTGTTGACCGCGCTGACCGCCGTGATCGGCATCTTCGAGGCCCTGCTGTACGCCATGCTGGGCCGCGTGGTGGACTGGCTGGCGCACACCGCGCCGGCGCGCCTGTGGCAGGAGCAGGGCGCGACCCTGCTGGCGCTGGCGGGGGTGCTGGCGGCCAGCATCGTGGTGATCGGCCTGCAGACCACGATCAAGCACCAGACGCTGGCGGGCAGCTTCCCGATGCGGCTGCGCTGGAACTTCCACCGCCTGATGCTGGGCCAGAGCATGTCCTTCTACCAGGACGAGTTCGCCGGCCGCATCGCCACCAAGGTGATGCAGACCGCGCTGGCGGTGCGCGACATGATCTTCACCGTCACCGACGTGATGGTGTCCATGACGGTCTACTTCATCACCATGGTGCTGCTGGCCGCGAGCTTCGACCTGCAGCTGATCTGGCCCTTCCTGGCCTGGCTGGCGTGCTACCTGCTGGCCTGCGCCTGGTTCGTGCCCCGGCTGGGCAAGGTCGGCAAGGCGCAGGCCGACGCGCGCTCGCTGATGACCGGGCGCATCACCGACGCCTACACCAACATCGCCACCGTCAAGCTGTTCTCTCACACCCGCCGCGAGGCCGACTTCGCCCGCGCGGCCATGCAGGAATTCCTGCAGAGCGTGCATGGCCAGATGCGCCTGGTGAGCGCCTTCGAGGTCGCCAACCACGCGCTGAGCATGCTGCTGATCGCCGGGGTCACCGGCATGGCGCTGTGGCTGTGGACGCAGGGCGCCATCGGCGTGGGCGCGGTCGCCGTGGCCACCGCCATGGCGATGCGCCTGAACGGCATCTCGCAGTGGCTGATGTGGCAGATGGCCAGCCTGTTCGAGCAGATCGGCACGGTGCAGGACGGCATGGGCACCCTCGGCCGGGCGCGCGCCATCGTGGACGCGCCCGGAGCGGTGCCGCTCACGGTGCCGGCCGGCGCCATCCGCTTCGAGCACGTGAGCTTCGGCTACGGCGGCGCGCGCAAGGTGATAGAGGATTTCTCGCTCAGCATCCGCCCGGGCGAGAAGATCGGGCTGATCGGCCGCTCGGGCGCGGGCAAATCCACCCTGGTCAACCTGCTGCTGCGCTTCTACGACGTGGAAAGCGGCCGCATCCTGATCGACGGACAGGACATCGCCCACGTCACCCAGGACAGCCTGCGCGCGCACATCGGCATGGTCACGCAGGACACCTCGCTGCTGCACCGTTCGGTGCGCGACAACATCGGCTACGGCCGCCCCGGCGCCGACCAGGCCGCGCTCGACGCCGCCGCGCGCAACGCCGAGGCGCATGAGTTCATCGCCGCGCTGAGCGACGCCAAGGGCCGCCGCGGCTACGACGCCCACGTGGGCGAGCGCGGCGTGAAGCTCTCGGGCGGCCAGCGCCAGCGCATCGCCATCGCCCGCGTGATGCTCAAGGACGCCCCGATCCTGCTGCTGGACGAAGCCACCAGCGCGCTCGACTCCGAGGTCGAGGCCGCGATCCAGCAAAGCCTGTACCGCTTGATGGAAGGCAAGACCGTGATCGCCATCGCCCACCGGCTCTCCACCATCGCCGCCATGGACCGGCTGGTGGTGCTGGAGCACGGCCGCATCGTCGAGGAAGGCGACCACCACAGCCTGCTGGCCCAGGGCGGCGTCTACGCCCGGCTGTGGGCGCACCAGAGCGGCGGGTTTCTGGGCGAGGAAGCCGACGACGAGCCCGAGCCGGCAACGGTGGTGGCGGCCTGAACGGCCTGGGGCGCAGGCCCTATTCGGGCTGGATGCCCGCGGCCTTGATCAGCCGCGTCCACTTCTCCAGTTCGCTGCGGCCGAACGCAGCCAGCTCCTGCGGCGTGCTGCCGACCGGCTCCAGGCCCATGGACGCGAAGCGCTCGCGCAGGGCCGGGTCGGCCACGGCGGCGCGGGTTTGCGCGCCGAGCCGTTCGATGACGGCCTGCGGCGTGCCGGCCGGTGCGTACAGCGCATACCAGGCCAGTAGCTCGAAGCCGGGCAGCGTCGCGGCGATCGGCGGCACCTCCGGCAGCAGCGCGGCCGGCTGCAGGCTGCTGATGCCGATGGCGCGCACCTTGCCGGCCTTGACCTGGGGCAGGCCGGTGGCCATGTCCGTGAACATCATCTGCACCTGCCCGGCGATCACGTCGTTGAGCGCCTGCGGAATGGTCTTGTACGGCACGTGCAGCATGTCGATGCCGGCGGCACTGGTCAGCATGGCGCCGGGCACCAGCGTACCGGCGCTGCCCGATGCGTAGCTGAGTCTGCCCGGCTGCGCCTTGGCCAGGGCGACCAGCTCGGGCACCGACCGCACCGGCACCGAGGGGTGCACCACCAGCAGGGCCGGCGTGTTGGCGATGCGGCCGATGGGCGCGAAGTCCTTGATCGGGTCGTAGTTGAGCCGTTTCATCAGGCTGGGATTGGCCGCCTGCGTGGTGTTGGTGGTGACGAAGAGCGTGTAGCCGTCGGGCGCGGCATGCGCCACCGCATCGGCGCCGATGGAGCCGTTGGCGCCCACGCGGTTGTCCACGATGAAAGGTTGGCCCAGGGTGCGCGACAGGCGCTCGGCCAGCAGCCGGGCCACCAGGTCGTTGCCGCTGCCGGCGCCGAAGGGCACGATGACGCGCACCGGGCGCGAGGGCCAGGCCGGCGGCTGCGCCGCGGCGGGGCCGGACAGGGCCAGGGCCGCCAGGCAGGCGGTGGTGGCATGGAGAAAACGGCGTCGGGTCATGCTTTGTCTCGGGTTGAAGGAAATCGAACGGCTCAACCGCGCACGGCAGCAGCGGCCAGCCAGTCGATGACGCGCTGCGCCACCACATCGGAGTTGCGGTCCATCATGGGAAAGTGCGAGTTGCCGGCGATGCCTTCACTGGGCAGGTCGCACAGCGTGGCCGGTACGCCAGCCGCCTGCAGCGCGGCGACGTAGCCATCCACGCCCGCGCGGTAGCGGCTCCAGAGCGGGTGGCAGGCGATGTAGTCCCCCCACACCACCAGGTGCGCAGGCAGTCCGCCCGCGGCCGCCAGCGACGGGGCCGGCGCGCCCGAGGGCTCCAGCGCCACCACTGCCGCCACCTGCGCGGGCCGGCGGCGTACCGCCTCCAGCGCGAAGCCGCCGCCCTGGCTGTGGCCCACGACGATGCAGTCGCCCACGCGCTGCAGCAGCGCGTCATAGGCGGCGAGCGTCGCCTCCTCGTGGCCGGCCCAGCGCGGCACCCATTGGGCGGCGAAGTCGTCGAAAGCCTCCACCGGGAACTGCTGCCCGGCATGCGCGCGGCGCAGTGCGGCGTCGCTGCGGTAGCTGCCCGGCGGGCCGATGCGGAACATTTCCCAGCCTTCATCCAGGCTGCGGAACAGCGGCGCGTCGGCATAGATCTCGGGCCAGCGCGACCAGGAGGCGCGGCCGCGCTCCACGGCATCGCTCACGTAGACGTCGAAGCCGGCACGCAGGAAGGCGGTGAGCCAGCCCGGGCGGCCATCGGGCGTGCTCTCCCAGTTGGCACCTGTCATGCCGCCGCCGTGCCACAGCAGCACCGGCAGGCGGTGCCGCGGCTCGGCCTGCAGGTAGGCCTGTACGTACATCTGGCCCGTGACATGGTCGCCATTCGGGTCGACAGGGCGCAGCGGGCCGTTCTGCGCGAAGCGGCGCTGCTCGACCGGCAGGCCGCTCAGGCGGCGCAGTTGGCCGCCGATGGAGAAGCTGCGGATCGCGCGCAGCCGCAGGGAAGAATCATGCATGGCCATGCGCCTTCAGTTGCGGGCGTACAGCGTTGCCTGGTCGACCGCGAAGCAGCGGATGCGCGGCGCCAGCCCCAGGTGGCGGCGGCAACTGGCGTCCAGCCCCTCCATGAAACGGGCCAGGGCGGCCGCGTCGCGGTCCGCGCGGGCGCGGTAGTGCACCTCGGCCAGCAGCGGCGCGCCGCGCAGCATGGCGGCGCCGGCCTGCAGGACTACCTGCACCGCGTCGCTGCTGGCGTTCAGCACCGTGGTGCACAGGGTCTCGATGTCGGAGGCCAGTGCGGCCGCGGCTGCGGCCGGGGGCTTCTCGTCGGTGAACAGCTTGATGACGGGCATGGGGCAGGAGGAAGTGAAGGCCGCGATTGTGCAAAGGGCCATCCATTCGGTAAATTGAGCTTTTTTCCTGAGTCGATGCATGCCACGCATAAATTACCGAACCGACGACCTGCGCGCACTGCTCGCGCTGCATCGCACCGCCAGCTTCGTGCGCGGCGCCGAGCTGCTGCACATCACCCAGTCGGCATTCAGCCGCCGCATCGCCCAGCTGGAGACGGCGCTCGATGCCTCGCTGGTGGAGCGCTCGACACGGCGCGTGGCACTGTCGCCGCTGGGCCTGGAGCTGGTGCGCGAGGCCGGCCCCCTGCTGGCCGGACTGGACGAGGCACTGGAGGAAACCGGCCGCCGCGCCCGCGGCGAGGCCGGCCGCATCGTGGTGGCCTGCCTGACCACGGTGGCCTACGCGTTGCTTCCGCCCGTGCTGGAGGAATTCCGGGCGCTGTACCCGCAGGTGCGCCTGCAGTTGCGCGACGACACCGGCCAGCGCGTGACCGCCTCGGTGCTGCAGCGCGAGGCCGAGTTCGGCATCAGCGTGCTCGGCTCGCCGGTCAATGGCCTGCAGGTCGAGCATGTGGCGGATGACCCCTACGTGATCGCCTTCCGTCCGGGGCACCCGCTGGAAGCCCTGCCGCGGGTGGGCTGGGCCGCGCTGGCCCCCTGGCATCCGGTGGCGCTGCGCTCCACCAGCGCCAACCGCCAGCAGATCGACGAAGCCCTGGCAGCGGCCGGCATCGCCGCCCCCTGGTTCGACGAGGTGGAGCACCTCTCGTCGATGCTGGGCCTGCTGCGCAGCGGAGCGGCCATCGGCGTGCTGCCCCGGCTGGCACTGGACGCCGGTGGCGACGAGCTGCAGACGCGGCCGCTGGTGGCGCCCGCCATCGTGCGCCGCATCGGCCTGATCCGGCGCCAGGACGCGGAGCTCAGCCGGCCGGCCCGGACGCTGTGGACCTTGCTGGCCGCCGCACTGCGCCAGCGGCAGTCCGCGCGGCCCGGCACGGCGGCGGCCCAGGCCCGCAAGCCCGGCCGACGGAAACGCTAGGAACGCACACCAATTGCGGCATCATCGTGCGATGGATACCCCGCTTCCACTCCCGTTCCTGATCATCAAGCTAGGCGACACCCTGGAGGGCCTGCGCATCGGGCGCGGCGACTTCGACCGCTGGATTGCCGACGGGCTGGGCGCCCCCGCCGTACCCGTGCAGGTCTGCGACCCGCGGCGCGGTGATGCGCTGCCCGCGCATCGCAGCATCGCTGGCGCCGTGGTGACCGGCTCGCACGCCATGGTCACGCACCGCGCCGACTGGAGCGAGCGCACGGCGCAATGGCTGGCCGAGGGCGTGGCCAGCGGAACGCCGCTGCTGGGTATCTGCTACGGCCACCAGTTGCTGGCGCATGCGATGGGCGGCGTGGTGGACGACCACCCGCAGGGCCTGGAAATCGGCAGCATCGACGTCACGCTGGCCCCTGCGGCGACGGGCGATCCGCTGTTCTGCGGCATGCCGGGCCGCTTTCGCGCCCACGCCGTGCACCGCCAGACAGCGCTGCGCCTGCCCGCGGGCGCCGTGGTGCTGGCCAGCAATGCACACGAGCCGCACCACGCCTTCCGCATCGGTGGCTGCGCCTGGGGCGTACAGTTCCACCCCGAGTTCGATGCCGAAGCGATGCGCGGCTACATAGACGCGCTGGCCACCAACCCTGCGCCGCTGCGCGCAGCCGTGGCCGACACGCCCGCCGCAGCGGGCCTCCTCGGCCGCTTCGCGCGCTGGGCCGAAGCGCACGCCCCGGCTCACACAATGGAAACGACATGAAGCTCTACTACAACCCCCGAAGCCGCGCCGCCATTGCCAAGTGGGCGCTGGACGAATGCCGGGCCGGCTATGAACTGGTGCATGTCGACCTGCAGAAGCGCGAGCACAAGACGCCCGAGTTCCTGCGCATCAACCCCGCCGGCAAGCTGCCGGCGCTGGTGGATGGCGCTGCACAGGTCTTCGAGAACGCCGCCATCTGCCTGTACCTGGCCGAGAAGTTCCCGCAGGCCGGGCTGGCCCCCCTGCCCTCCTCGGCCGAGCGCGGCCGTTTCCTGTCGCTGGTGGTCTATTCCGTGGCGCAGGTGGAGCCTTCCATGGGTGACAGCCTGCTAAAGCAGGAGACGCCACCCTCGCGCGGCTGGAACGATTTCGAGACGGTCAAGACCGTTGTCGAAGGGGAACTGGGCGGTGGCCCCTGGCTCTTTGGCGAGCAGTTCACCATGGCCGACATCATGGTCGGCTCCATGTTCATGTGGCAGCGCCTCTGGGGAGTCAAGACCGGCCGGCCTGCGCTGGAAGCCTACGTCGATCGACTGCAGGCGCGCCCGTACGCCATGCGGATGGGCCAGGAGCACCGTTGAGCCCTGCGCCGCCCGAATACACCTTCTCCGATGCGATCGTCACCGAGGCGGTGCGGTGGGCGGAGCAGAACGGCCCGCTGGACGATGCGGCGGCCCTGCGAAGGGCGCTGGCCGGGCCGGGCACGCCGCTGAGCCGTATCCACGCGCGCGCCCGCGTGCTGGGCGAGCGGCTGGGCCTGCAGGCCACCCTGGCCCGCGCCCGCGCCTGGGCGCCCTGGGTGCTGCTGGGCCTGGCCGCCGCCGTCGTGCTGGCCGGCCTGGGCCTGGCCAACAGCGTGGTGGGCGAGCCTGCACGCCGCATCAACGTCATGGCGGCGCTGGCCAGCCTGCTCGGGCTGCACCTGCTGACCCTGCTCGTGTGGCTGGCCGGCGTGCTTGTGGCGCCCGGCAGCGCGCGGCTGTCCCTGGGCGGTCTGTGGCTGGCGCTGACCGCGCGCGTGGCGGGCGGCCGGCAGGGCCAGGCGCCCCTGCTGCTGCGCGCGGCCACCGGGCTGCTGGAGCGCGCGCGCCTGCTGCCCTGGGCGCTGGGCCTGGTCAGCCACGCCATCTGGACCCTGTCCTTCGCCGTCGCGCTGGGCGCCCTGCTGTTTGCGCTGGCCTTCCGCAGCTACACCCTGGCATGGGAAACCACCATCCTGGACCCCGAATTCTTCGTGCGCGGCGTGCAACTGCTGGGCCGGGCGCCGGCCTGGCTGGGCTTTCCGGTGCCCGACGCGCAGATGGTGCGGGCCGCCACCGCCGACGCGGCCGGCCAGCGCGCCTGGGCGCTCTGGCTGACCGGCTGCCTGGCCGTCTACGGCCTGCTGCCGCGTGCGCTGCTCGCGCTGCTGTGCCTGGCAGTGCTGCGGCGGCGGCGCGGCGCGCTGCAGGCGGAGGTGTCGGCGCCCTACTACCGCCTGCTGCTGGCCCGCTTCGACGCGCTGGCGCCGACGCGCATCGTCGACGCCGATGCCGGCCTGCCCCTGCCCGCCGTGCCGCCTGGACTGGCCGCAGAGAACAGCGCCGACGCCCTGCTCGTGCTCGGCTTCGAGCTGCCGCCGGAGTGGCCCTGGCCGCCGGCCGGCCTGCCGGCGGCGGCACCGGCGCTGCGTGTGGACGGCAGCGCCGCACAGCGCAGCGCCCTGCTCGACCGGCTGGCGGCCCTGCGGCCGCGGCGGGTGCTGCTGGTCTGCAATGCCACGGCCAGCCCCGACCGCGGCACGGCGCGCTTCCTGCGCGAGGTGCTGGCGCTGTGCACCGAAGGCCGGCTCTGGCTGGCCGCGCCCCCGGGCGGCCCGGCTGCGGACGAGGACGCGCCGGCACGGCGCTGGCAGACCTGGCTGCACGACAGCGGGTTCGGCGCCCTCGTCAGCACCGCCCGGCTGGACGAAGCCCTGCGGGGGTGGGCATGAGTGCGGCCCAGCCGCCCGAAGAGGCCGGTACAGAAAGCGAACGCGCTCCCGTGAGCGCGCCAGCCCCGGCCGCGGACAGCGGCAGCCCGATCCGCATCGCCGTGGTCGGCCACACCAACGCCGGCAAGACCTCGCTGCTGCGCACCCTGACGCGGCGGGTGGATTTTGGCGAGGTCTCCGAGCGGCCGGGCACGACGCGCCATGTCGAGACGGTGGAACTGCAAGTGCACGGCCGCGCCGCCGTGCGCTTCTTCGACACGCCGGGACTGGAGGACGCCGTCGCCCTGCGCGAGCACCTCGATGCCTTTGCCGAGCCCGGCGCCCAACCGTCCGAGCGCGTGCGCCGCTTCCTGCGCGGCCCCGAGGCGCTGGGCGTGTTCGAGCAGGAAGCCAAAGTGCTGCGCGCGCTGCTGCAGGCCGACGCCGCCTTTCTCGTGATCGACGTGCGCGAGCCGGTGCTGCCCAAGTTCCGCGCCGAAGTCGCCCTGCTCGCGTCCTGCGCCAAGCCGGTACTGCCGGTGCTCAACTTCATCCGCGCCGCGCCGGGCCGCGAGGCCGACTGGCGCGCCCTGCTGTCCGACGCCGGCCTGCATGCGGTGGTGCGCTTCGACGCGACGGCGCCCTTCACCGGCGCGGAGCGCGACCTGTACCAGGACCTGGGCACCCTGCTGCCCGCCCACCGCTCGGCGCTGCGCGGGGTGGTGGACTTCCTCGACGCCGAGGCGCTGGCGCGACGCCACGCGGCCTGCACCCGCATCGCCACGCTGCTGGTGGAAACCGCCGCGCTGCGGCGCCCCGCCAGTGCCGAAGACTGGGGCGACCCGCAGGCGCGCCAGGCCTGCATCGACCGGCTGCAGCATGAGGTGCTGGACCGGGCGCAGCGCGGCGCCGACGCGCTGCTGCTGCTCTACGGCTTTCGCAAGGGCGATGCGGGCGAAGCACCGCTGCCGCCGCTGCAGGGTCGCTGGGCGCTGGACCTGTTCAACCCCGACGCGCTGAAGGATGCGGGCCTGCTGCTCGGCAAGGGCGCGGCCGTGGGCGCGGCGCTCGGCGTGGTGGCCGACCTGGCCATGGCCGGCCTGTCGCTGGGTGCCGGCGCGGCCCTGGGCGGCGCCGTCGGCGGCGCGCTGGCGCAGGGCTGGGGGCCCTTCGGCCGCAAGCTCGCCAACCTGGCGCGCGGCGTGCGCGAACTCAGTGTGGAAGACGGCGTACTGCTGCTTCTGGCACAGCGGCAACTGGCCCTGCTGCAGGCGCTGGAGCAGCGCGGCCATGCCGATACCCGGCGCATCGAGCCCACCGGCACCGCCGCCGCGGCAACGGCGCCCCACCCGCAAGGCCTGGCCCGCGCCATCCACGCGACCCGACCCGCGCGCAGCCGCCCGGCCTGGGAAGACAGCCGGCACGGCGACACCCCCGCGCGCCGCGCCGCCGTTGCCGAGGTGGCGCAGGCGCTGCAGGGCGTGCTGGCGGGTATGGGCTGAGCGCAACCCTATGAAACTCAAACTGTTGGAGAAACTCGGCGACGGCGCATTTGCGGATGTGTGGAAGGCCCGGGACGAATTGGACCGCGACCTCGCGGTAAAGATCATCAGACCGGCGAACGTCGGCGTTGCCGACGCACTCGCGCATGCCAAAGCGCTCGTGCGGGCCAGTCACCAAAATGTCGTCGCCGTAATTAGCCTGGAGAAAATCGCTGACCCCGATACAGGCGAGAGAGTCGACTGTGTCGTGATGGAGCTGCTGAAGGGCGTCACTCTCGCCAAGAGACTGAAGGGCATTGCCTTCGATGTAGGGCAAGTCAAGAGCATCGGCCTCGGCATCATCCAGGGACTGGGCCACATACATGCACAAGGCATGGCTCATGGAGACCTTCATGAAGAAAATGTGATGATCGTTGACGACCAGGCAAAGGTCATCGACATTCTCTATCTTAATTCCCTGGCGTCCATATCGACGGAGACCAAGAAAGCACGACTAAAGCGCGATCTACTAAGTTTGCGGCTGCTATTGCAGCAAATCATCATCGCATCGGAACTCGACTCGGAAGAAGCCACGGAGTTCAACAACCTTCTGGACGCAGATGCCAGCATTGGTGATTTGGAAACGGCATTTCGAAATATTGTCTCACCTGCCAACTCGCACAGCCAGGTTCGCGCGCTTAAACATGCATACGCACGCCTTATAGATCAGGATTTCATTAAGGGTCAGGACTACGCCGAAGCACTCGAAGAAACCATCGAGCCTTCGGTGAGACTCCCCCTACTAAAGCTCATGGCCACTGATAAAGCTTATGAGTCCAAGCACTCCCACTACGTTCGATTGCTCTATTCGAAACTGTCGGCAGCAGCCAAGAAGGACTTCTTGACAACGCTCAACGAAATCATTGATGCCGAGACACCGAAGGGCAAATGGTGGCCGGGGCTGAAGCTGGTCTCGCTGCTCGGCGCCGAGGCATGGAATGGGTTGACTCCAGTTGTTCGTCTTCGAGTGGAAAGCCTGATCGTGAAAGATGTGTTGGCCGGGTACAAGGACATTCACAGCACAGTTTCAGCTTCAGGAGGAAAACTGGGGACCTACGCACTTTCGCTGTGGCGGAACTTCAAAAAACCAGAAGTCTTGGCAGACAACCTGGTCTCTCTTTTGAGGCAGAACTGGTACACGCAGAACTACGTAGGCAGTTTCTTTTTCCGTCAGATTCCCGCAATTGCGAGCACAACCAAGAAACGGGCAGAGTTCATAAAAGCGATCCAAGTTGCGATAAGCAATGATGCAAAAATAATTGTCAAGAAGCTTGACGAGCTGCCGGACGATTGGATAGAAGAAATTAAGGCGCATGAGGACTAGCGCGCATCATCCTTGAAGGATTCAAAACCGAAGCGCGTGAACCGCCCCAGCTTTCGCGGAGGCTCCCTCGTTTGAGAAGATGGAGCCATCATGAGGATGGTCAGTGAAATTTTCACCGGAGGTGCGCGAGCGCGCAGCGCGCCTGGTGGTTGAGCGCCGTGGAGACTATGACTCGCAGTGTGCGGCCGTGGTCTCGATCGCCGGCAAGATCGGCAGCACGCCGCAGACGCTGCTGAACTGGTTGCGCCAGCACGAGCGAGATACAGGCCAGCGCAAAGGCGTGACCACAGCCAAGGCCAGGCGGGTCAAGGAACTGAGCGAGAGAACCGAGAACTGCGCCGCGCCAACGAGATCGCCGCAAGAGCGTGCAGAGGAGCTGGACCAGGTGCTCGGGGTGCTGCGCGCTTACCTGCGCTGAAGGCGCACAGCATCAAAAACCATAGCTGGCAGCCCACTAAGAGCGGCTAACAAAAGCCTGTCATCGCCAAGCGCGGGATGCGCGTTGACGGTGCATGGGAAAGAAAAGAAACAAGGAAGTTAGCGCGGTGTTGTACAAAAAGATCAAGCCGTTGCTGCCAGTCGTG
>NZ_JAELTO010000118.1 GCF_016428875.1 Xylophilus sp. ASV27 | reverse complement strand
GGCACTGGCCGTGCTGGGCGCGCGCGGGCTGCGGCGGCGGTAGGCGCCCGGCTTGCAGGCACGCCCGCCGGGCTGAGCGGGCGGCGATTTCTGCTTTCACAAAAAGATAGCAGAAGCCCCTGGTAGATCCTGAATTTCAGATACAAAAGCACCTGAAATGAAGAGGAATCAGTGGCCATAAGCTACAAAATCAGTAGCGCACGGAAATCATTGACGTTGGTATTGGTCGGCCCGGTCACCAGCAGATCACCCAGCGCCTCGAAGTAGCCATAGGCATCGTCGCGCTCCAGGTGCTCGGCCACCTTGCGCCCGGCGGCCAGACCGCGCGCCAGCGTGTCGGGCTGCACGAAGGCGCCGGCGTTGTCTTCCACGCCGTCGATGCCGTCGGTATCGGCCGCCAGCGCCCAGACGTTGGGCTGGCCTCGCAGCGCGGCATCACGCGCGCAGATCCAGAGCGCTCCACGCCTTGAAGACCTCGACCTGCTTCTGCAGCCAATCCGCAGACACGTTGCTAGTTCCCCAATGGTGCAGGCGGCCCGCCGCCTCGCCGATGTTCCACAGGTGCCGCAGCTGTACAAAAAGCGGTAGCGCAGCCAGGTCGCAGTCGCTCACCTCGCCGCCGCCCGCCCTATAGCCGCGCAGGTAGTGCACCCAGCGCTCCCGCAAGGCGTCGTCGGCCTGCTTGAGGCTCTTGCGATTCAGGTACGACCACGGCAGCACGCTCAGGTCGTATGCCAGGAAGCCCGGGCCCGCATCGTCGAAGTCGAAGAGCACGATCTTCTTGGCGCCGGCCGCGTCCGTCGCCACATGGTTGTTGAAGCCATGCATGTCACCGTGGCACAGGACACGCGTGAGCCCCTCTTCGGCTGCAATCAGCTCTGCAAGCAGGCGGCCCACCAGTTGGCGGTATGTCTCCAGCAACTCGGCGGTCACTTCTGGATGCGCCTTCATGTACATCAACGTCCTGCCGGCAAGGTGGTAGCCGTCCAGCGTGTAAAGACTAGGCGGCCCAGCGTAGCCCCGCGCCGCGGCATGCACCCGCGCCAATGCGCGGCCAGTCAGTTCGAACTCGTCCAAGGACTCGGGCGTGACGCCTTCGGCATGGCGAAACAGCAGCAACGCACGCGGGCCTTCAGGGAACTGCAATTGCACGTGCGTGCGCCTGTCGGCTGCCAGCACCGGCGCCGCCACCTCCGCGCCCTGGGCCGCCAAGTGCGCCAGCAGTGCCACTTCGAAATCCACATTGAAGCCCCCCCGCGGCCGGATCGAGCACAGCCGCGCCACGTACCGGCTTCCATCGACTGCCCGCAGCGCATAGTTGTCGTTCAGACCGCGACGGATCAGATGGCACTGCTGGACCGCAATGCCATGGTGCTGCGTTACCCAGCTTGCGATGGAGTCGGCGGCTGCGGTGGTGTGGGTGGGGACGAGCTGGGGATCGTGTTTCTGGTAGTCGGTCATGGGCCAATGGCAGTCCGGTCAGACGCTTCAGCAGGGTGGCTTTCTCGTATTGACTTGCCGCTTGTGATATCAGGAGTGAAGCAATGGTAAACGGCGTAATTGGACACGAAAATACGGCGCCAACTCAAATCCCGTGGAAACTCTCAAACACTCAGAGCAAGGGCCATGAAACACATCAAGGCAATGCCGAATGGCTTGCCGGCTCATAGACCCACAGAGGAGAAGACGCTATTTTCTGAAACAAATGCCGGTCTGTCTTCCGATGCGTCGCAATAGTCACCTCAAGGAATTAAGGCCACATCACTGAATGTCCCCACGCCCCCTTGCCATCATGGGAGATTCAAGTCCAACCCCAGCATCCTGCCAAGCCCAAAGGTGAGGAGCGAGAGCCCCAGGAGCGACAGCACGAAGACTGTAGCCACCTTGCCTCCCGCGAGCAGCACCGCGCGCTGCTTCGCCCTTCCATTCTCCTTCTTGCCCTGATCATAATGCCACTTGATGGCGAAGAACATGCCCGTGCCGAGCACGAATACCTTGAATGCAATGAATATTATCGGGAAAGAATCCATGATTTCCAGTATTTCCAGGCCATCAATTGATATTATTTAACGCGAGAAGCCACCCAGGCGACCACCCATCCGCGACATGGGGAGGTGAATTTCAGATGGGGCAGTGGAATGAAGCAAGAGCTTCGGTGATCGCCGGGGATGCATCATCATAATCTCACCCCCAAAATCACAACACCAGCAGCGCCCGGAAATCGTTCACATTGGTATTGGTAGGCCCGGTCACCAGCAGATCCCCCAGCGCCTCGAAATAGCCATAGGCATCGTTGCGCTCCAGGTGCTCGGCCACTTTTCGCCCGGCCGCCAGGGCGCGCGCCAGCGTGTCGGGGGTAACGAAGGCGCCGGCGTTGTCTTCCACGCCGTCTATGCCGTCGGTATCGGCGGCCAGCGCCCAGACGTTGGGCTGGCCTTGCAGCGCCAGCGCCAGGCCCATGCAGAACTCGCCGGCGCGCCCGCCGCGGCCTTTGGGGGCGCCGGGCTGGCGCGGGCGGATGGTGACGGTGGTCTCGCCGCCGGAGAGGATCACGCAGGGCCGCGCGAACGGCTGGCCGCGCTGCGCCACGGCGCGCGCGAGCGCGGCGTGCACCTTGCCGACCTCGCGCGACTCGCCCTCGATCTCGTCGCTCAGGATGTGGGCGGGCAGGCCCGCGGCGCGTGCCGCCTCGGCGGCGGCTTCGAGCGATTGCTGGGGCGCGGCGATCAGCTGCACCACGTGGCCGTCGAACAGGGCGTCGCCGGGCTTGGGCGTCTCCAAGGTGCCGTCTTCCAGGCGCGCATGCACCGCGGCCGGCACCTCGATCCGGTAGCGCCTGAGGATCGCCAGCGCCTCGGCGCAGGTGCTGGCGTCGGGCACGGTGGGGCCGCTGGCGATGATGGAGGGGTCGTCGCCCGGCACGTCGCTGATCGCCAGCGTCACCACGCGCGCGGGCGCGCAGGCCGCCGCCAGGCGCCCGCCCTTGATGCGCGAGAGGTGCTTGCGCACGCAGTTCATCTCGCCGATGTGCGCGCCCGATTCGAGCAGCGCGCGGTTGATGCGCTGCTTGTCTTGCAGCGTCAGGCCCTCGGCCGGCAGGGTCAGCAGCGAGGAGCCGCCGCCGGAGATCAGGCACAGCACCAGGTCGTCGGCGCCGAGCCCCTGCACCAGTTGCAGCATGCGTTCGGCGGCGGCCAGCCCGGCCGCGTCGGGCACCGGGTGCGCGGCCTCGACCAGTTCGATGCGTTCGGGCAGGCCGGCCGGGCGCTGCGGGATGTGGTGGTAGCGGGTGACGACCAAGCCCGACAGCGGCGCGTCGGCCGGCCACAGGGCCTCCAGCGCCTGCACCATGGCGCCGCCGGCCTTGCCCGCGCCGATGACCACGGTGCGGCCCTTGGGCGGCGGCGGCAGGAACGGCCCCAGCGTGTGCAGGGGCTGGGCGCGGCGCACGGCCACGTCGAAGAGGTGGCGCAGGAACGCGCGCGGGTCGGCGGCAAAATCTGTCATGGGCGGGTTGTCTCGACGCAGGAATGAAGCCCCGCATTCTGCCCGGGCCGGCTACCGTGCCACGCCACTGTCACCGGCCCGTCATGCAGGCGCGGCAGCATCGGGCGAGCCATGCTGCCTGCCGCCGCCTACCCCACTGACTCCGTGCCGACGGCAGACCCGCAGGCCCGGCGCGAGCTGCGTGTGGTGGCCCGGCTGATGCGCTACCACCAGTTGCACGCCGTGTTCCAGCCGCTGGCCGACCTGCGAACAGGCGCCGTCTACGGCCACGAGGCGCTGATACGCGGGCCGGTCGACACGCCGCTGCACGCGCCCGATGCGCTGCTGGCCCTGGCGCGGCGCGCCGGTATCCCGCAGGCGTTCGAGCTTTTCTGCCTGAGGACGGTGCTGGCGGACTGGCACCGCGCCTGCGGCACCGGGCGGCTGTTCGTCAACATCGGGGCCGACGCGCTGGTGCAGGCGGTGCGCCGGCACGGCCCCGACGCCCTGCTGCGGGCGCTGCGCACCGCCCGCGTGGATCCGCGCCAGCTGGTGCTGGAGATCACCGAGCACGAGCGCGTCCCCGACCTGGAGGCATTGCGCGAGGTGGCCCGGCAGGTACACGCCTGCGGCGCCATGCTGGCACTGGACGATTTCGGCGACGGCCATTCCAGCCTGCGGCTGTGGTCCGAGCTGCGCCCCGACTTCGTCAAGATCGACAAGTACTTCACCCGCGGCATCGGGCTGCAGGAGGGCGGCTCCGCGCTGCACGGCGGCCCCGAGAAGATACAGGTGCTGCGGGCGATCCAGGGCATCGCCAACATCTTCGGCACCCGGCTGGTGGCCGAGGGGATAGAGACGGTGCAGGAGCTGTGCGCCCTGCGCGAGCTTGGCATATCGCACGGCCAGGGCTACCTGCTGGGCCGCCCGGCCATGGCGCCCCGCCTGCGGCTGGAGGCCGCCGCCACGGCCGCCCTGGCGACCGGCCCGGCCATGCCGCCGGCTTTTCCGCAGCGCCCGGCCCGGCCGGGCGTGCTGCGCGGCCTGACGCTGATCGACGCGCCGGCGCTGGCACCCGGCACCTCGCACAACGAACTGGCCGGCCTGTTCCACGCCCGCCACAACCTGCACGCGGTGGCGCTGGTGGACGGAGACCGCCCGGTGGCGCTGGTCAACCGCCAGCACTTCATGGACCACTACGCCACGCTCTTCTTCCGCGAGGTGCACGGGAAGAAGCCGTGCATCACGCACGCCAACCGCTCGCCGCGCGTGATCGAGCTGGACGACGACATCGACGAGCTGATCGCCATCCTGACCTCGCACGACCAGCGCTACCTCAACGACGGCTTCATCGTCACCGAGCAGGGCCGCTACGTCGGCCTGGGCACGGGCGAGCAGCTGGTGCGCTCGGTGACCGAGGCGCGCATCGAGGCCGCCCGGCATGCCAACCCGCTGACCCTGCTGCCGGGCAACATCCCGATCAACCTGCACATCGAGCGGCTGCTGGGCAGCGGCACGCCCTTCGTGGCCTGCCATGCGGACCTGAACGACTTCAAGCCCTTCAACGACCACTACGGCTACTGGCGCGGCGACGAGATGATCCGCCTAGCGGCGCGGCTGGCGCTGGCGCATGCCGACCCGCAGCGCGACTTCGTCGGCCACGTCGGCGGCGACGACTTCATGGTGCTGTTCCAGAGCCCGGACTGGCGCGAGCGCTGCGAGCGCATCGTGGACGGCTTCGCGCAGCAGGCGCTCGCGCTGTTCGACCCGGAGGCGCGCGCCGCCGGCGGCATCCACGGGGAGGACCGCGACGGCCAGCCGCGCTTCTTCCCGTGCACCACGCTGTCCATCGGCGCCGTTCCGGTCGGCCGCGGGGCGTTCCGCCACGCCGACGAGGTTGCCAGCCTGGCGGCGCTGGCCAAGCACGACGCCAAGGCCACGCGGCAGGGCCTGTTCCTGCGCGAGGCCGCCGCCGCGCGCCGGGCCGTCGGATGACGGCCGGGGTTTACTATCAAATCAATAGCTAATAGCCCAGACATCACCTGGGCTACAGCCACTTTTCTTTCAAAAACCACCGCGAACGAGCCCTTTGGAGCACGCAAGCCTTGACCTTCACACCGTGTGAATCTCTAAGCTCTGCGTCCATCTCCATTCAAAGGCTCGTTCCATGGTTTCCGCTGCCCTGCCCCCAGGCGTCGATCCCTCCGCGCCCGTGCTCACCCGGCTGAGCCTGCCGGTCGAGGGCATGAGCTGCGCCTCCTGCGTCGGCCGGGTCGAGCGCGCGCTGAAGGCGGTGCCCGGCGTGCACAGCGCCGCGGTCAACCTGGCCACCGAGCGCGCCGACATCCGCTTCAACGGCGCGGCCGATGCGCAGGCAGCCGTGCGCGCCATCGAGGGTGCCGGCTACACCGTGCGCGAGGAAACCACCGAACTGGCGATCCAGGACATGACCTGCGCCTCCTGCGTGGGCCGGGTCGAGAAGGCGCTGGCACGGGTCCCGGGCGTGCTCCAGGCCCAGGTCAACCTGGCGACCGAGCGCGCGCGGGTGCGCCACCTGGCCGGGGCCGTCGCCCCCGCCGACCTGCAGGCGGCGGTCGAGCGCGCGGGCTACCAGGCCCGCCGCCTGTCCGCCGAAACGCCGGATGCGGGCGCGCAGGACGCCGCGCGCCGCGAAGGCGAGGCGCGCGCGCTGCGGCGCTCCCTGCTCATCGCCGGCAGCCTCACCCTGCCGGTCTTCATCCTGGAGATGGGCTCGCACCTCGTGCCCGCCCTGCACCATTGGGTGATGGAGGTGCTGGGCCAGCAGACGAGCTGGTACCTGCAGTTCGCGCTCACCAGCCTGGTCCTGTTCGGGCCGGGCCTGCGCTTTTTCCACAAGGGCGTGCCAGCCTTGCTGCGCGGCGCGCCGGACATGAACTCGCTGGTCGCGGTCGGCACGGCGGCGGCCTACGGCTATTCGGTGGTGGCGAGCTTCGCGCCCGGCGTGCTGCCGCGGGGCACCGCCAACGTCTACTACGAAGCCGCCGCGGTGATCGTGACGCTGATCCTGCTCGGCCGCATGCTGGAGGCGCGCGCCAAGGGGCGCACCTCGCAGGCGATCCAGCGGCTGGTCGGACTGCAGCCCAGGACCGCGCGCGTCGAGCGCAACGGCAACACGGTGGAGATGGCGCTCGACCAGGTGGCCGCCGGCGACGTGGTGCAGGTTCGTCCGGGCGAGCGGATTCCGGTCGATGGCGAGGTGGTCGAAGGCGCCTCCTATGTCGACGAAAGCATGGTCACCGGCGAGCCGGTGCCGGTGGCCAAGGGCGTGGGCGCCGAGGTGGTCGGCGGCACGGTCAACAAGACCGGCGCGTTCAGCTTGCGCGTCACCCAGGTCGGCGCGAACACGGTGCTGGCGCAGATCATCCGCCTGGTGGAGCAGGCGCAGGGCTCCAAGCTGCCGATCCAGGCGCTGGTCGACAAGGTGACGCTGTGGTTCGTCCCGGCGGTGATGGCCGCGGCCCTGCTGACCTTCGGGGTCTGGCTGGTCCTGGGCCCGGAGCCGGCGCTGAGCTTCGCGCTGGTCAACGCGGTGGCGGTGCTGATCATCGCCTGCCCGTGCGCCATGGGGCTGGCCACGCCGACCTCGATCATGGTGGGCACCGGCCGCGCGGCCGAACTCGGCGTTCTCTTTCGCAAGGGCGAGGCCTTGCAGGCGCTGCGCGAGGTGAGCGTGATCGCGCTCGACAAGACCGGCACGCTGACCCAGGGACGCCCCGCGCTGACCGACCTGGTGCCCGCCGAGGGCTTCGGCCACGACGAGGTGCTGGCGCTGGTCGCGGCGGTCGAGGCCCGCTCCGAGCATCCGGTGGCCGAAGCCATCGTCGCGGCCGCGCGGCAGCGCGGCCTCGCGCTCGCGCCGGTCGAAGGCTTCGACGCCACCCCGGGCTTCGGCGTGGCGGCCCGGGTCGCGGGCCGGAGCATCGCCGTCGGCGCGGACCGGTTCATGGCGCGGCTCGGCCTCGATGTGCGCGTGTTTCTTCCGGCCGCGCAGCACCTGGGCGCACAGGGCAAGAGCCCGCTCTATGCCGCGATCGACGGCCGCCTGGCGGCGGTGATCGCGGTCGCCGATCCGATCAAGGACGGCACGCCCGCGGCGATCCAGGCGCTGCACGCGCTCGGCCTGCGGGTCGCGATGATCACCGGCGACAACGCGGCCACGGCCGCGGCCATCGCCGAACAGCTCGGCATCGATGAAGTCGCGGCCGAAGTGCTGCCCGACGGCAAGGTCGCCGCGCTGAAGAAGTTCCGCGCCGACGGCGCGCGGGTCGCCTTCGTGGGCGACGGCATCAACGACGCGCCGGCGCTGGCCGAGGCCGACGTGGGCCTGGCCATCGGCACCGGCACCGACGTGGCGATCGAGGCGGCCGACGTGGTGCTGATGTCGGGCGACCTGCGCGGCGTGCCGAACGCCATCGCCCTCAGCCAGGCGACGATCCGCAACATCCGGCAGAACCTGTTCTGGGCCTTCGCCTACAACGCGGTGCTGATCCCGGTGGCCGCCGGCGCGCTCTACCCGGTGAACGGCACCCTGCTGTCGCCGATCTTCGCCGCGGCCGCCATGGCGCTCTCCAGCGTCTTCGTGCTCGGCAACGCCCTGCGGCTCAAGCGCCTGCGGGCCCCCATGGCGGTCGAGGCGCGCGCCGGGACGCCGCACCAGACACCGTAACCAGCAACCAGCAACCAGGAGGCCGAGATGCATCGTTTCCACATTCCCAACATGAGCTGCGGCGGCTGCGCCAGATCGGTCACCCAGGCGCTGCTCGGCGTCGATCCGCAGGCCCGCATCGAAACCGACCCGCCGGCGCGGGAAGTGCGCGTCGACAGCGCGCTGGACGAAAGCGCGTTCCTCGCGGCGCTGCAACAGGCCGGGTATCCGGACAAGCCATGAGCCCCATGCGCACCACACAGTTCTTGGCCATCGGCGCGGCAGCGGTGCTGGCTGCCGCGGCGGCGCCATCATTCGCGGCGCAGGCGGCGCTGCAGGGCGCCTTCGCCCTGCCCGGCGTGACCGGAAAGGCCACGGCCGAACTGGTGGTCCGGGAGACCGGGCCGCTGACACGCGAGTTGCTGATCGCTTTCAGCGACAAGGCGACGGGCCGGCCGATCACGCAGTTCGACCAGGAGCTGACGCAGGAGCTGCACGTGCTAGGGACCGACAGCGGTTTCTCGAGCTTCGTGCACGAGCATGCGGCCAGGCTCGGGCCGGACGGGCGCTTCCGCGTGGCGATGCGCTTTCCGAAGCCCGGCACCTACCATGTCTACGCCGACGCCGTGCCCAGCGGCCTGGGCCAGCAGGTGGTCCGCTTCACGGTGCCTGTGGGCGTCGCGGCGAGCCCGGCCGATTCGCCGCGCGCGCCCGCCGCCGGGCCGCAGGGATCGGACGGCCCGTACACGGTCGAGCTCGACGCCTCGGCGCTGCGGGCCGGCACAGAGGGCATGGTGGCGCTCACGATCCTGAAGGACGGCGCACCGGCGAAGGACCTGGGGCTCTACCTCGGCGTGCCCGCGCATGCGGTGTTCGTGAACACCGACGATCTCGCCTATGTCCACGCGCACGCCATGGCGGCGGACGCCGCGCACGGCGGTCACGCCCGGCACGAATCACACGGCGCGCATGGCGCCCGCAAGGCCGCCATCCCGGCCCGGCTGGTGCTGCACGCAACGCCTCCTCGGGCCGGCCGGTACGCGCTGTGGATCCAGTTCATGGGCGGCGGACGGGTGCGAACGGTGCCTTTCGTCATCACCGTTGCGGCAGCGCCATGAGCGCCGATCCCGGCACTGATTCACTATCAAATAGATAGCTACAATCCCAGGTAATCATTGGGCTGCAGCCACTTTTCCTTGTAAACCTGCGGCCACAGCCGCTGACACCTCAGCCCGCGGCCAGTTGCAGGGCCAGGGCGTTGTGGCGCTCCAGCAGGGGCCCGAGGTCGAGCGTGGCCAGTTGTCCTTCGCGCACCACGATGCGGCCGTCGACGATGGTCCAGGCGGCCTGCGGGCTGGCGCACAGCAGCAGCGCGCCGACCGGGTCGTGCACCGCGCCGCCGGCGAACGCCAGGGTGCGCAGGTCGAACAGCGCCAGATCGGCGCACATGCCGGGCGCCAGGTGGCCGATGTCGCGGCGGCCCAGCACCTCGGCACCGCCGCGGGTGGCCAGCGCCAGCGCGTCGCGCGCCGTCATCTCCGCCGGGCCATGGTCGCAGCCCAAGGGTTCGAGCGCGCGGCCCACGCGCGCCAGCAGCAGGGCCTGGCGCGCCTCGCCCAGCATGTGGGCGCCGTCGTTGCTGGCGCTGCCGTCCACGCCCAGGCCGACCGACACGCCCGCGGCCAGCATGCGCCGCACCGGCGCGATGCCCGAGGCCAGCCGCATGTTGCTGCAGGGGCAGTGGGCCACGCCGGTGCCGGTGCGCGCGAACAGGCCGATGCCGGCCGCGTCGAGCTTGACGCAGTGCGCATGCCAGACGTCGTGGCCGACCCAGCCCAGCGCCTCGGCGTACTCGGCCGGGGTGCAGCCGAACTTCTCGCGGCTATAGGCCACGTCGTGGTCGTTCTCGGCCAGGTGGGTGTGCAGGCGCACGCCCTCGGCCCGCGCCAGCGCGGCGGATTCGCGCATCAGGTCGCGGCTCACGCTGAAGGGCGAGCACGGCGCCAGCGCGATCTGCAGCATGGCGCCATGCGCGGCGTCGTGGTACTGCGCGATCAGGCGCTGCGAGTCGCGCAGGATGGCGTCTTCCGGCTCCACCAGAGCGTCGGGCGGCAGGCCGCCCTGGCTCCGGCCCACGCTCATGCTGCCGCGGCTGGCGGTGAAGCGCATGCCGATGGCGGCCGCCGCCTCGATGCTGTCGTCCAGCCGCACGCCGTTGGGGTAGAGGTACAGATGGTCGCTGCTGGTGGTGCAGCCCGAGAGCAGCAGCTCGGCCATGGCGACCCGGGTGGACACCTGCACCATCTCCGGCGTGAGCCCGGCCCAGACCGGGTACAGCCCGCGCAGCCAGGAGAAAAGCTCGGCGTCCTGCACCGCGGGCAGCGCCCGCGTGAGCGACTGGTACATGTGGTGGTGGGTGTTGACCAGCCCCGGCACCACCAGGTGGCCGCGGGCGTCCACCACCTCGTCGGCGCCCTGCGGCAGCTCGGCGGCCGGGCCGATGGCCTCCACCAGGTTGCCGCGGATGAAGACCGAGGCGTCCTTCCACTCGCGGCGGGCGGCGTCCATGCTGGCAACGCAGGTGGCGTTGCGGATCAGCAGGGTGCTCATGGCGTGCCGGCGCCGCGCTGAAACCAGCGCCCGATCAGCGCGCGCTCATCGTCCGTGATGTGCGTGGTGTTGTTCATGGGCATGGTCTTGGCCACCACCGCCTGCTGGTAGACCGCCTGCGCATGCAGCTTCAACTGCTCGGGCGAATCCAGGCGCACGTTCTTCATCTGCACGGCGGCGCCGTGGCACATGTAGCAGCGCTGCTCCAGCACCTTCTGCACTTCTGCATAGGAAACGGGTGCAGCCTGCGCGGCGCCTGGGCCTGCCGCTACTGAAACCGCAGCAGACGGCTGCGGCTTCATCCAGGCGATGCAGCCCGCGATGACGGCCACGCCGACCAGCGCGTAGGGCAGCGGATGGCGGTTGCGGCCGAGCTTCCAGCCGTGGCGCATGACGAAGAACTGGCGGATCGCCGCGCCCGCGAACATCATCAGGATCAGCACCAGCCAGTTCTGCGGATGGCTGTAGGTGAAGCTGTAGTGGTTGCTGAGCATGGCGAACAGCACCGGCAGCGTGAAGTAGGTGTTGTGCACGCTGCGCTGCTTGCCGCGCTGGCCGTGCACCGGGTCCACCGGCTGGCCGGCCTTGATCGCGGCGATCACCTTCTTCTGGCCCGGAATGATCCAGAACAGCACGTTGGCGCTCATGCTGGTGGCGATCATGGCGCCCACCAGCAGGAAGGCCGCGCGCCCGGCGAACCAGTGGCAGGCCAGCCAGGAGGCCACGCAGACCAGCACCAGCACCAGCGCGCCGACGATGGCGTCGCCGTTCTTGCGCTGGCCGAACAACTGGCAGATGCCGTCGTAGAGGATCCAGAACACCGCCAGGAAGGACACCGCCACGCCGATGGCCGCGCCGGGCGACCAGTCCATCAGCGACTTGTCGATCAGGTAGGTGCTGGCGTTCCAGAGGTAGGTGACGGTGAACAGCAGGAAGCCGGTGATCCAGGTGCTGTAGCTCTCCCAGAAGAACCAGTGCAGGTGCGGCGGAAGCTGCGGCGGCTTCACCGCGAACTTCACCGGGTGGTAGAAGCCGCCGCCGTGCACCGCCCACAGCTCGCCCGTGGCGCCCTGGCGCTTGAGCTCCGGGTCCTGCGGCGGCGTGAGGCTGCTGTCGAGGAACACGAAGTAGAACGACGAGCCGACCCAGGCGATGGCGGTGATGACATGGACCCAGCGCAGCAGCAGGTTGGCCCAGTCGAGAAGATAGCTTTCCATGTTCTCTGGCCATGCGGGGGGCATGGCACGTTGCAAGCGTCTGCTCACCACTGCGGGCGCTCTGAGCAGCAATGGCCGCGAACCCGGGACGGCCGCTTGCCGTCCCCTGCTCCGCTGCGACCTGTACACACGAGTGTATGCAATCCTGACGCTACCGGCGTCCTGATCTACCCTTACTCGTGGCTGGAGATTGATTGCAATAACTGTGCCGCAACCGCCACGGCGATCACCTCCGGCTCCTTGCCGGTGATGCCGGGCACGCCGATCGGGCAGGTGATGCCGGCCAGCTCGGCCTCGGAGAAGCCCCGCATCTGCAGCCGCTGGCGGAAGGTCGCCCACTTGGTCCTGCTGCCGATCAGGCCGACGAAGGGCAGGTCGCCGCGCTGCCGCCGGCGCGCCAGGCAGGCCGCGACGATGTCCAGATCCTCGGCATGGCTGAAGCTCATCACCAGCACGCGCGAACCCGCCGCCAGCGTGGGCACCGCGGCCTGCACCGGATCGGAATGCTCGCAGGCCACGTCCCCGGGCGTGTCCGCCGGGAAGATGCCGTCGCGGCTGTCGATCCAGGTCAGCTCGAACGGCAGCGGCGCCAGCACGCGCGTCAGCGCCGCCCCCACGTGGCCGCCGCCGAACAGCGCCAGCGGATGCCGCGGGGCGCGCAGTTGCTGGCGCAGCGCCTGCGCATCGGGCGCGGCAATGCAGCGGTAGCGCAGATGCACCACGCCGCCGCAGCATTGGCCCAGGCTCGGGCCCAGCGCATAGCGGCGCGACTCCGGCGGCCGCGCCGCGCCCAGGCGCGCGCGCGCCTCCTGAATGGCGTCGAACTCCAGCCGGCCGCCGCCGATGGTGCCCAGCAGGCCGTCGGCAAACACCGCCATCCAGGTGCCGGATTCGCGCGGCACCGAGCCTTGGGTAGACTCCACGCTCACCAGCACCGCGGGCTCGCGGGCCAGGCGTTCGAGCATCCGTTGCAATGTATCCACGCGTGTTTCCTCTGCCCGCATTCTGATCCGAAGGCCTTCGCCCCATGCCGCCCGACACCCCTCGCCGCCCCTGGCTGCTGACCCTGCTCTCCAGCGCCTGTCTCTTATACACATCTAAAAGAGGGGGGGGGGGGGGGGGGGGGGGGGGGGGGGGGGGGGGGGGGGGGGGGGGG
>NZ_JAELTO010000117.1 GCF_016428875.1 Xylophilus sp. ASV27 | reverse complement strand
CTCGGTGAAGCTCGGGCTGCAGGCCAAGCGCAAGCGCGCTGGCTGGAGCCTGCCCTATCTGGAGCACCTCATGGGCATGGGAGCGGCTCTGGGGATGGGGGGCTCTGGTTAGATGCGATTGCCCTGAAGTCCTGGGCTTGTTGCTATTAAATAAATAGCAATCGTCTTTTCAGGCATCCGGCATCACGCCGTGCTGCGCCATGGACTCCAGCGCGCGCACCAGGGCCGAATGGTCGGCTTGGCCATGGCCCAGGGCGGCGCAGGACTGCATCAGTTGCGCCGCGCCCGCGGTCTGCGGCAGCGCCACGTCCAGGGCGCGCGCGCCCTGCAGCGCCAGGTTCAGGTCCTTCTGGTGCAGGGCGATGCGAAAGCCCGGCGCGAAGCTGCGCTTGATCATGCGTTCGCCGTGCACCTCCAGGACGCGCGAGGCCGCGAAGCCGCCCATGAGCGCCTGGCGGATGCGCGCCGGGTCGGCGCCGGCCTTGGAGGCGAACACCAGGGCCTCGCCCACGGCCGCGATGTTGAGCGCCACGATGATCTGGTTGGCCACCTTGCAGGTCTGGCCGTCGCCGTTGCCGCCGACCAGGGTGATGTTCTTGCCCATCAGCTCGAACAGCGGCTTGATGCGCTCGAACACCTCCGGCTCGCCGCCCACCATGATGGTCAGGCTGGCGGCCTTGGCGCCGACCTCGCCGCCGGACACCGGCGCGTCGAGGTAGTCGGCGCCGAGCTTGCGGATGCGCGCGGCGAAGTCCTTGGTGGCGATCGGGTCGATGGAGCTCATGTCCACCACCGTCTTGCCCTGGCTGCCCTTGAGGCCGGCGGCCACGCCCTGCTCGCCGAACAGCACGGCCTGCACGTCGGGCGTGTCGGGCACCATGATGAAGACCACGTCGGCGCGCTCGGCCACGCCCTGGGCCGTGGTGCAGACGGTGGCGCCGTCGTCGGCCAGCGCCTGCGGCAGCTTGCTGCGCGTGTGCACGAACAGCTTGTGGCCGGCACGGAGCAGGTGCGCGGCCATCGGCGCGCCCATGATGCCCAGGCCGATGAAGCCGAGCTTGAGTCTGGTGGGGGTCATGTGGTGAGGTCTTTCCGTCTTCAGTGGGTCAAGGGGTCCATCCAGCCCAGGCCGTGGTGGGTGTTGCCGGCGGGCTTGTACTCGCAGCCGATCCAGCCCTGGTAGCCCAGCGCGTCGATGTGCTTGAACAGCCAGCGGTAGTTGATCTCGCCGGTGCCGGGCTCGTGGCGCCCCGGGTTGTCGGCCAACTGGATGTGGCCGATGCGCGGCAGGTGGCGTTGCAGCGTGTTGCCGAGTTCGCCTTCCATGCGCTGCGCGTGGTAGATGTCGTACTGCAGGAACAGGTTGTCCGAGCCGACCTCGTCCATGATCTCCAGCGCCTGCGCGCTGCGCGTGAGGAAGAAGCCCGGGATGTCGTGGCTGTTGACCGGCTCCACCAGCAGGCGGATGCGGGCCTTGCCGAGCACGGTGGCGGCAAAGCGCAGGTTGGCCACCAGCGTGGCGCGCGCCTGCTCGCCGCTCACGCCGGTCGGCACCTTGCCGGCCAGGCAGTTGAGCTGCGGGCAGTCGAGCGCGTGGGCGTAGCCGATGGCGCGCTCCACGCCCGCGCGGAACTCGTCCACGCGGCCGGGGTGGCAGGCGATGCCGCGCTCGCCGGCCTCCCAGTCGCCGGCGGGCAGGTTGTGCAGCACCTGCCGCAGGCCGTTGTGGCGCAGGGTCGAGGCCAGTTGCTCCGGGCTGTGGGCATAGGGGAACAGGTATTCCACCGCGTCGAAGCCGGCGCTGCGGGCCTCGGCGAAACGGTCCATGAAGGGCACCTCGGTGAAGAGCATGCTGAGGTTGGCGGCGAACTTGGGCATGGGGTCGTTTCCTAGTCGAGCATGGAGGCCAGCGTGGCGGTGGGCGCGTCGGCGCGGCTTTCTGCCAGCGGCTCGAACTCGTTGATCTTGTCGATCTCGGTGCCCATGGCGATGTTGGTCACGCGCTCGAGGATCACCTCGATCACCACCGGCACCTGGAACTCCTGCATCCAGGCGCGGGCCTGGGCGATGGCCGGCGCCAGCTCGTCGGGGCGCTGCACGCGCAGCGCCTTGCAGCCCAGTCCTTCGACCACCTTGACGTGGTCCACGCCGTAGCCGCGCAGTTCCTGCTCGTCACCGGGCGTGTTGATGTTGTCGAAGGCCAGTTGCACGCAGTAGTCCATGTCGAAGCCGCGCTGGGCCTGGCGGATCAGGCCCAGGTAGGCGTTGTTGACCACCATGTGGATGTAGGGCAGCTTGAACTGCGCGCCCACGGCCAGTTCCTCGATCATGAACTGGAAGTCGTAGTCGCCCGACAGCGCCACGATCTCGCGCGCCGGGTCGGCCGCGCGCACGCCCAGGGCGGCCGGCACGGTCCAGCCCAGCGGGCCGGCCTGGCCGCAGTTGATCCAGTTGCGCGGCCGGTAGACGTGCAGGAACTGCGCGGCCGCGATCTGCGACAGGCCGATGGTGCTCACGTAGCAGGTGTCGCGGCCGAAGGCGTTGTTCATGCACTGGTAGACGCGCTGCGGCTTCATCGGCACCTGGTCGAAATGCGTCTTGCGCAGCAGCGTGCCCTTGCGCTCCTGGCATGCGGCGACCCAGGCGCCGCGGTCCTTGAGCGCGCCGGCGGCGCGGCGCTCGCGCGCGGCCTGCACGAAGAGTTCGAGCGCGGCCTTGGCGTCGGAGACGATGCCGTAGTCCGGCGCGAACACGCGGCCGATCTGCGTCGGCTCGATGTCCACGTGCACGAAAGTGCGGCCCAGCGTGTAGACCTCGACCGAGCCGGTGTGCCGGTTGGCCCAGCGGTTGCCGATGCCCAGCACGAAGTCGCTCGCCAGCATCGTGGCGTTGCCGTAGCGGTGGCTGGTCTGCAGGCCGCACATGCCGGCCATCAGCGGATGGTCGTCGGCGATGCTGCCCCAGCCCATCAGCGTGGGGATCACCGGCACGCCGGTCAGCTCGGCGAATTCCACCAGCAGGTCCGAGGCATTGGCGTTGATGATGCCGCCGCCGGCCACGATCAGCGGGCGCTCGGCGGCCTGCAGCATGTCCAGCGCCTTGTCGATCTGGGCGCGCGTGGCCGCGGGCTTGTAGACCGGCAGCGGCGAGTAGGTGTCGGGGTCGAACTCGATCTCGGCCATCTGCACGTCGAACGGCAGGTCGATCAGCACCGGGCCGGGCCGGCCCGAGCGCATCAGGTGGAAGGCCTGCTGGAACACGCGCGGCACCAGGGCCGGCTCGCGCACCGTGACCGACCACTTGGTGACCGGCTTGGAGATCGACTCGATGTCCACCGCCTGGAAGTCCTCCTTGTACAGCCGCGCGCGCGGCGCCTGTCCGGTGATGCAGAGGATGGGAATGGAGTCGGCCCAGGCCGAGTACAGGCCGGTGATCATGTCGGTGCCCGCCGGCCCCGAGGTGCCGATGCACACGCCGATGTTGCCGGCCGCGGCGCGGGTGTAGCCCTCGGCCATGTGCGAGGCGCCCTCGACATGGCGCGCCAGGATGTGGCCTATGCTGCCCTGCCGGCGCAGCGCGGCGTACAGCGGGTTGATGGCGGCGCCGGGCACGCCGAACGCCTGCGTGACGCCTTCCTTCTCCATTACGTGGACGGCGGCCTGGATCGCGGTCATTCTCGTCATGTGTCTGACTCCTGTGGGGTGGTGTCAGCACTGTAGGAACCGCGGGCCGATTGAAGAAGACGGCCCGGCCCCATAACATCTATTCCATTCAAGAATGGCCGGAGACAAGGCATGGACCGACTGCAGGCGATGGAGATGTTCGTGCGCGTGGCCGAGACCGGCAGCTTTTCCAAAGCGGCCAAGGAGTTCGCCACCACCCAGCCCACGGTGACCAAGCAGGTCGCGGCGATCGAGGCGCGGCTGAAGGTGCGCCTGCTCAACCGCAACACGCGCGGCGTGAGCCTGACCGAGCCGGGCGCGCTGTACTACGAGAAATGCCGCAACATCGTGCGCGAGGCCGAAGAGGCCGAGCGCGTGGTGCGCGGGCGCCAGTCGCAGGCCCAGGGCCTGCTGCGCGTGGGCACCTCGGTGGCATTCGGGCGGCGCGTGCTGGTGCCGCTGGCGTTGGAATTCATGGCGCTGCACCCGCAGGTGCAACTGGACCTGAGCTTCGAGGACCGCTACACCGACCTGGTGGCGCAGGGCATCGACCTGGCGGTGCGCATGGGCAAGCTGGCCGACTCCACGCTGGGCGCGCGCTTTCTCGGCATGAACCCCTGGCTCATGGTGGCCGCGCCGCGCTACCTGAAGAAGCACGGCACCCCGCGCCGCGCCCAGGACCTGGCCGGCCATGCCGCGCTGATCTACAGCAGCGTGCTGGGCGACGACGTCTGGCGGCTCGCCGCGCCCGGGGGCGAGGCGCTCACGGTGCCGGTGGCGGGCCGGCTGCGCTCCAACAACCTGTCGGCCGTGCTGGCGGCCGCGCGCAACGGCCTGGGCATTGCGGCAATGCCGCGCTACGTGGCCGGCGACTCGCTGGCCGCCGGGCAGGTGGTGGAAGTGCTGCGCGGCCACACGCTGCCCGAGCAGGAGATCCACGCCGTGTTCCCCTCGCCCAAGCTGGTGCCGGCCAAGGTGCAGGCCTTCATCGCCTTCCTGCAGGGCCGCTTCGGGCCGCGCTGGTGGGAGACGCTGCCCAAGGCATGAGAGGCCCGCTCAATGCGCCTCGGCCTGGCGCGCGGCCTCGATGGTGGCTGCCTGGTCTTCCCGGGCGCCGTTGAAGAACAGGTTGAGCAGCACCGCGCTGATCGACGCCAGCAGAATGCCCGACTCGATCACCGGGTGGATCGCATGCGGCATCCATTGCTTGAAGTTGGGGGCGATCAGCGGAATCATGCCGATGCCGATCGAGATCGCCACCACCAGCGCGTTGTGGCGGTTGGTCTTGAAGTCCACCCCGCCCAGGATGCGGATGCCGGTGGCCGCCACCATGCCGAACATCACCAGGCCCGCGCCGCCCAGCACCACCGTGGGCAGCGACTCGACCAGCGCCGCCATCTTGGGCAGCAGGCCCAGCACGATCAGGATCGCGCCGCCGGCCACGCAGACGTAGCGGCTGCGCACGCCGGTCACCGCCACCAGCCCGACGTTCTGCGAGAAGCTGGTGTAGGGGAAGGTGTTGAAGATGCCGCCGATCAGCGTGCCCAGCCCGTCGGTGCGCAGGCCGCGCGCGAGGTCGGCCTGGTCCACCTTGCGCCCGGTCATTTCGCCCAGGGCGAGGAACATGCCGGTGGACTCGATCATCACCACCACCATGATCAGCGACATGGTGAGGATCAGCACCGGGTCGAAGCGCGGCATGCCGAAGTGGAACGGCAGCACGATGTCCACCCACGCGGCCTGCCCGACCTTGTCGAAATGCATCAGGCCCAGGGCGGCGGCGACCACGGCGCCGAGCACGATGCCCAGCAGCACCGAGATGTTGGCAATGAAGCCGCGCGCGTACTTGGCGATCAGCAGGATGGCCACCAGCACCAGCGCGGCGATGCCCACGCCGGTGAGGTCGGCGTACCGGGGGTTGGGCACCGTGGGCAGCAGCGCCAGGCCCTTGGGCGGCGGCAGCGCCGAGCCCGGCGCGCTCGCGTCGGCCAGCCATTTGAGGTAGGCCGGATCGACGACGCTGGGCGCGGTCGGCCCCACCGGATTGCCGAAGATCCAGTTGATGCCGATGCGCATCAGGCTGATGCCGATCACCGCGATGATGGTGCCGGTCACCACCGGCGGGAAGAAGCGCAGCAGCCGGCTGATCATGGGCGCGATCAGGATCGAGATCACGCCCGCGCCGATGATCGAGCCGAAGATCAGCTGCGCGCCCTCGGCGCCGGGGCTGACGTTGGCCATGGTCACCATCGGCGCGACCGAGGCGAAGGTCACGCCCATCATCACCGGCAGCTTGATGCCGAACCACTGCGTGGCCCCCAGCGCCTGGATCAGCGTCACGATGCCGCAGCAGAACAGGTCGGCCGAGATCAGCATGGACACGTGCTCCGGGCTGAGCTTGAGCGCGCGCCCGACGATCAGCGGCACCGCCACCGCGCCGGCATACATCACCAGCACGTGCTGAAGGCCCAGCGCCGCCAGCTTGCCGGTGGGCAGCCGCTCGTCAACGGGGTGGACGGAAGAGGACATGGGGGCTCCTGGTTTGTGTACGTTCCTGTGCACGGAACTGTATACACTTTAGAAGGCGGCGCGTATAGCGGGAAACCCGGTTGTGGGGATCGGGCGCGCACCATCCTGCCCAGCGGCTTTTCTGATGAAAATGGGTTGCAGCCCAGGTGCATCCTGGGCTATTAGCTATTAAATTAATAGCGTTGGCGCTAGCGCTGCACCAGCGCCAGCTTGACCGCCATTGTGACGAAGGCCGCCGCGAACCCCCGGCGCATCCAGGCGAGAACACCCGGGCGCGCCAGCACCCGGTCGCGGACCACGGCGGCGAAGATGCCGTAGGCCGCGAACACGGCGAACGTCATCGCCATGAAGGCGAAGGACAGTTGCAGCATGCGCAGCGCGGGCCGTGCCTGCCCGTGCTCGACGAATTGCGGCAGGAATGCGAAGAAGAAGATCGACAGCTTGGGGTTGAGCAGGTTGACCAGCATCGCCTGCGCGATCACCTGCCGCCCGGAACGCTCGGGCCCGCCGCTCTCGATCTGCAGCGCACCCTGCTGCCGCAGGGCCTGCCACGCCATGTACAGCAGGTAGGCGACACCGGCGTAGCGGATCGCCTCGAACGCGGCGGGGCTGGCGTGCAGCAGCGCTGCCAGGCCGGTGATCGCCGCCAGCATGTGGGGCAGGATGCCGAGCGTGCAGCCCAGGGCGGCGACGACGGAGGCGCGCGCCCCGCGCGACAGGCCCGCGGCCACGGTGACCAGCGCACCGGTCCCCGGCGATGCAATGACGATCAGGGAGGTGATCAGGAATTCGAGGTTCATGGTGCCCCGATCCTCATCGCGGCCCGCCCGGCCGTCTTGAATGAAATTGCGGGCGGCGGAGTTCAGCGTCGGGCGTAGGCGCCCGGCGCCATGCCGAAGCTGCGCATGAACAGCCGCGTCATGTGGCTCTGGTCGGCAAAGCCGCTGTCGGCCGCCGCGTCGGCCAGCCGCATGCCGCCGCCGATCAGGCGCCGCGCGCGGTGGATGCGCCGCTGCATCAGGTAGGCGTGGGGCGTGAGGCCGGTCGCGCGGGCAAAGCCGCGCAGGAACTGGTAGCGGCTCAAGCCGGCCTGCCGCGCGAGCTCGGCCAGCGTCAGGCCGGCGGCGGGATCGTCGTCGATCAGGGCGCGCGCCGCCGCGATCCCCGCCGGCACCGCGCGCGGCGCGCGCTGCCGCGCCTGCAGCACGGCGCCCAGGCAGCGCAGTAGCGCCTCTTCCGCTGCGAAGGCATCGCCGCTGCCGGCCATGGCGCGGAACAGCCTGCCGAACAGCGCGGCCACGCGCCGGTCGCGCAGCGCGGGCTGGGTGAATTCGACCGCCGGCGCGGCGCCGTCCGCAATGTCGGCGGCCAGGCCGGCCACGATGGCGGGGTCGAGGTAGAGCATGCGCCAGGCGCGTCCGCCATCGCCGATCGGCGCGCCGTCGTGCACCTCGCCGGGGTTGACGGTGATGACGTCGCCGGCCTGCGCCTCGACGAGGCCGCGCCCGCTGGCCGACTTCTGCGCGCCGCGCCCGATCAGGCCCAGGCCGAACTGCTCATGGGTATGGCGGCCGAAGACGCGCGCCGTATCCGCTTCCACGGCCTCGATGCCGGGCATGCGGCAGGGCAGCAGGCGCAAGGGCCGGGTCTCCATGACGGTTGCGGGCGGGGCTACTTCTTCCGCAGCCGCAGCAGCTCGTCCAGGATCAGGCAGACCGCGCCGACGGTGATCGCCGAGTCGGCCAGGTTGAAGGCCGGGAAGTGCCAGCCGGCCCAGTGGAAGTCCAGGAAGTCGACCACGTAGCCGTGCATCAGCCGGTCCACCACGTTGCCCACCGCGCCGCCCAGGATGCAGGCCAGCGCGAACGAGAACAGGCGCTGCCCGGCGTGCGCGCGCAGCATCCAGACGATGAGCACCGCCGCTCCCACGCCGATGCCGGTGAACAGCCAGCGCTGCCAGCCCGAGGCGGCCGCGAGGAACGAGAAGGCCGCGCCGGTGTTGTGGGCGCGCACGATGTTGAAGAAACCGGTGATGGTGGTGTAGTCGCCGAGCCGGTAGTGTTCGAGGATCAGGGTCTTGGTGACCTGGTCGGCCACGACCAGCACCAGGGCCAGCGCCAGCCAGGGCAGGGCGGCGATGGACCGGGCCGCGCCTTCGGGGCGCGGCGCCATCAGGCAGCCCTCCGCGTTTCGCCGGCGCCGTACAGGTTGCGGGTGCAGCGGCCGCAGAGCGTGGGATGGGCCGCGTCCTGGCCGACGTCGGCACGGTAGTGCCAGCAGCGCTCGCATTTGGCGTCTGAACTGCTTGCAGCCTTGATGCTTAGCGGGCTTTCAGCTATTAAATTAATAGCTGATGTGATGAAGACGAACTTCAGGTCGTCGCCCAGGCTCTGCAGCAGCGCCAGGTCTTGCGGCGGCGCGCCCACGGTGAGCACGGCCTGCAGCGATGCGCCGACCTGGCCGGCGCTGCGCAGGGCCTCGATCTCCTTGTTGGCCGCGTCGCGGATCTCGCGGATGCGGCCCCACTTGGCCAGCAGCGCGGCATCGGGCGCGCCGAGGTCCATGTAGGTTTCCATGAAGATCGATTCCGAGCGGCCGACCAGCTTCCAAGCCTCTTCTGCGGTGAAGCTGAGGAACGGCGCCATCCAGCGCAGCATGGCCTGGGTGATCTTCCACAGCGCGGTCTGGGCGCTGCGCCGCGCCAGCGACTTCGGCGCCGTGGTGTAGAGCCGGTCCTTCAGGATGTCGAGGTAGAAGCCGCCCAGGTCCTCCGAGCAGTAGAGCTGCAGCTTGGCGACCACCGGGTGGAATTCGTAGACCTCGTAGTGCGCCAGGATCTCTTCCTGGAACTGCGCGGCGCGGGCCAGCGCGTAGCGGTCGATCTCCAGCAGCTCGGCGTCGGCCACGGCATCGGCCGCCGGGTCGAAGTCGCTGGTGTTGGCCAGCATGAAGCGCAGCGTATTGCGGATGCGGCGGTAGGCGTCCACCACGCGCGCGAGGATCTTGTCGTCGCCCGCGATGTCGCCGGAGTAGTCGCTGGCGGCGACCCACAGGCGGATGATCTCGGCGCCGAGCTTCTCGCTGGTCTTCTGCGGATCGACGCCGTTGCCGAGCGACTTGCTCATCTTGCGGCCCTGGCTGTCGACCGTGAAGCCGTGCGTCAGCAGGCCCTTGTAGGGCGCGCGGTCGTACATGGCGCAGGCGGTCAGCAGCGAGCTGTGGAACCAGCCGCGGTGCTGGTCGTGCCCTTCCAGGTACAGGTCGGCCGGCCAGGCCGACTGCGCCGCGTGGCTGTTGCGCAGCACGGTGTAGTGCGTGGTGCCGGAGTCGAACCACACGTCCAGGATGTCGTTGCTCTTGCTGTAGTGCTCGGCCTCGGCGCCCAGGATCTCCTCGGCCGTGGCCTTGCTCCAGGCCTCGATGCCGCCTTGCTCGACCATGCGCGCGGCCAGGTCCATCAGTTCCATGGTGCGCGGGTGCAGCTCGCCGGTGGCCTTGTGCAGGAAGAAGGGCAGCGGCACGCCCCAGCTGCGCTGGCGCGAGATGCACCAGTCGGGCCGGCCGGCGATCATGTCGCGCAGCCGCACCCGGCCGTTCTCGGGGTAGAAGCCGGTCTGCTCGATGGCCTCCAGCGCCAGCTGGCGCAGGGTCTTGGCGGCCTTGTCCTTGGTGAACACGCCTTCGCCCTCGTCCATGCGCACGAACCACTGCGCCGCGGCGCGGTAGATCACCGGCGTCTTGTGGCGCCAGCAGTGCGGGTAGCTGTGGCTGATGGTCTCGGTGGCGAACACGCGGCCGGCCTCGCGCAGCGTGTCGATGATGAGCGGCGCGGCCTTCCAGATGAACTGGCCGCCGAACAGCGGCAACTCGTCCACGTAGACGCCGTTGGCCTGCACCGGGTTCAGGATGTCGTCATGCCCCATGCCGTGCGCGACGCAGGAGTTGAAGTCGTCCACGCCATAGGCCGGCGAAGAATGCACGATACCCGTGCCATCTTCGGCCGTGGCGTAGTCGGCCAGGTACACCGGCGACAGGCGGCGGTAACTGTACTGCCCGGTGCCGGGGTCGGCCACGCCGTGCAGCGGGTGCTTGAACTGCAGGCCGGCCAGCTTCTCGCCCAGCGCGGTGGCCAGCACCGTGCCTTCGAGCTGGTAGCGCGCCAGCGCCTTCTCGACCAGGGCCGAGGCCAGCACCAGCAGGCCGCGCGGCGTGTCGACCAGCGCGTACTCCAGCGCCGGGTTCAGGTTCAGCGCCTGGTTGGCCGGCAGGGTCCAGGCGGTGGTGGTCCAGATCACGATGAAGGCGGGCTTGGCCAGCGTCGCCAGGCCGAAGGTGGCGGCGAGCTTTTCGGGCTCGGCGGCCTCGAAGCCGACGTCCACGGTCTGCGACTTCTTGTCGGCATATTCGATCTCGAACTCGGCCAGCGAGCTGCGGCAGTCGAAGCACCAGTACACCGGCTTCAGGCCGCGGTAGACGAAGCCGCGCTCCATGATGCGTTTCAGGGCGCGGATCTCGTCGGCCTCGTTGCCGGGGTTCATGGTGAGGTAGGGGTTGTCCCACTCGCCCAGCACGCCCAGGCGCTGGAAGTCCTTCTTCTGCAGCGCGATCTGCTCGGTGGCGTAGGCGCGGCTCTTGGCCTGCACCTCGTCGCGGCTCAGGTTGCGGCCGAAGGTCTTCTCGATCTGGTTCTCGATCGGCAGGCCGTGGCAGTCCCAGCCCGGCACGTAGACCGCGTCCATGCCCTTCAACTGGCGCGCCTTGACGATCATGTCCTTCAGGATCTTGTTGACCGCATGGCCCATGTGGATCTGGCCGTTGGCATAGGGCGGGCCGTCGTGCAGCACGAAGCGCGGCGCATTGCAGCGCGCGTCGCGCAGCTTCTTGTAGATGCCCTTGTCCTCCCACTCCCGGACCCAGCCCGGCTCGCGCTTGGGCAGGTCGCCGCGCATCGGGAAGGGCGTGTCGGGCAGGTTGAGGGTGCTGCGGTAGTCGGGGGCTTCGGACATGGAGGAGGTTCGTCGAGGTGGTCGACAGGCTCAGCCCGAACGGGGGTGGTGATCGGTACGGAAATCGAGCCGTCCGCCCCGAGCCTGTCGAAGGGCGGCAGCACAGCGCCGCAGCCGGCGCGGGCAGGGCTTCAAATTCGGTCGCGGGAGGTCTGGCGGTGCGTCTGCCCGTGCAGCGAGGCGAAGTAGGCGCGCGCGTCGTCGCGGTCCTTGGCGATGCCCGCGGTCAGGGCATCGAGGCTGGTGTAGCGCAATTCGTCGTGCAGTTTGTGCAGCAGTTCCACGCGTATGATTTTACCGTACGCCCCTTCGTCGCCCAGCCCGGGCGGCCAGTCCAGGCAATGGGTTTCCAGCAGCACCCGGCCGCCGTTGACGTCCGCCGGGTCCAGCGACGGGCGCACGCCCATGTTGGCCACGCCCTGCAGCGGCGCGTCTCCCAGGCCGTGCACCAGCACCGCGAAGATGCCGGCCGCCGCCGGCTTCCAGTGCGAGAAGCGCAGGTTCAGCGTGCGGAAGCCGTCGCCGCGCCCGGGCGCCGTGGCGCCGAGCGCGCGGCCGAGCTTGCGGCCGTGCACCACGTGCCCGCTCAGGCTGTAGGGCCGGCCGAGCAGTTGCGCGGCGCGCTCCATCTGCCCGCCCGAGAGCGCCTCGCGCACCGCCGAGCTGGAGACGCGCAGGCCGCGCACCTCGTAGCTCATCATGCGCGCGACGTCGAAGCCCGCGGCGCCGCCGGCCGCGTCCAGCATGGCGTAGTCGCCCGCGCGCCGGGCCCCGAAGCGGAAGTCGTCGCCCACCAGCACGTAGCGCGCGCCCAGGCCGCGCGCCAGCACCTCGTCGATGAAGCCCTGCGCCGGCTGCGCGGCCACGCGGGCGTCGAAGCGCAGGATCACCACCTGGTCGATGCCGCAGGCCTCCAGCTCGCCCAGCTTGTCGCGCAGCGTGCTGATGCGCGCCGGCGCCAGGCTGGCCTTGCCGTGCGCGGCGGCAAAGTAGTCGCGCGGATGCGGCTCGAAGGTCAGCACGCAGCTCGGCACGCCGCGGTGGCGCGCCTCGCTCTTCAACAGCGCCAGCATGGCCTGGTGGCCCCGGTGCACGCCGTCGAAATTGCCCACGGTGAGCGCGCAGGCGGGCGCCACGCCGGGATGGTGGAAGCCGCGAAAAACCTTCATGGTCGATATCTTTTTGATAGCAGGACGCCCAGGTACGGCACGCCATTGGCACGGAAATGTCATGAACAGGGTATATTGTGACCCAGGGCCGCGCGGCCGCCGGGCCAAGTCCGGCAGGCCGCGGGCCCCGACGGATTGCCGCCTGGCAAGCGGCGTCCGGGTGCGAGACATCTGCAACGTGTGCCGGCGAACAGTCTTCTTTGGGTGGTGCGGCCGGCGCCTTTCTGGGAGCTGTGTCGTGAAGGTCTTGAAGCTGTCGGCCCAAGGGCTGCCGCAATCCTGGATCAGCCTGGAGCAGGCCGTGATCCACTATGCCGCCGGCGAAGTGCGCTGGGAGTCGGGGCGGCGCATCGCCGTGTTCCGCGGCGGCACCAATGCGCAGACCGGCGAGCAGTCGCAGATTGCGATCAACAGCATCATCGGCACGCGCGGCGTACCCAACATCAACCCGTTCCAGCTGCGCCCCGGCCTCACCAATGCCAAGCTGTTCCAGCGCGACCGCAACGTCTGCGCCTATTGCGGCAACCACTTCCACGAAGAGGCGCTGACGCGCGAGCACATCATCCCGTTCGCCCAGAAGGGCGTGGACACCTGGATGAACGTGGTCACCGCCTGCCGTCCCTGCAACCACCGCAAGAGCCACCGCACGCCCGAGCAGGCCCGCATGCCGCTGCTCTATGCGCCCTACGTGCCCAGCCTGTGGGAGGACTTCATCCTGCGCAACCGCCGCATCCTGGCCGACCAGATGGAGTTCCTGATGGCGCACGTGCCCAAGTCCTCGCGGCTGCTGGCCTAAGGCAACGCTGAACAAGTCCCTCGCGTGTCGCGCATCCCTGCTGTGGGCGGTCTGCGGCGTTGCAAATCCTCGCCATAGCTGCGGCTATGGCTGCGGTTTGCGCCTTGCATCCCATCCCAC
>NZ_JAELTO010000116.1 GCF_016428875.1 Xylophilus sp. ASV27 | reverse complement strand
TGGCGCACTTCGCGGTGCGCCAGCTCATGGAGCAGGCCGCCTGGGGGCGGCAACTCGATCCGGACCGATTGAGCTTCGTGCACGCCTTGCGCGTGATCAAGCGCAAGATGCCGCAAGCTGCGGCCATCCCCCCCTGAGCGCTTGCCACAGTGGTGCGAGGCGATGATCCAGGAGATCGGCGCCGGGCGCAGCGTGGGCAGCCGTGGGCGCCTCAACCCGCGCGGCGTCAAGCGCAAGATGAGCAACTTCCAGCTTCGCCATCGCGGCGAGTTGCTCCATCAGGCGCATCAGTCTGTGCCTTTGCTTCTAATATGAACAGTATTGGCGCTAAGCCACAGCAATTGAGAGCCGCATTTTTGTAGCTTCAGCACAGAAAAAGGGCCGGTTCAAGATCTTCAACAATTGTTATCGGGGTGAAAAGTCGATTTGTTACATCGATTTCTTTCCGGGACATTTGTTAGGATCGCGGCTTCGAGGTCAGACGACGCAGATCGCTCCCGCCCGCAAGCGCACTTCGGTGCGCTTTTTCAAGTTGTTCAACTTGCACGCGATCGCCGCCGTATGGAGCGGGGCCGCGTGTGGGCGTAGCTGCTGGGACCTCGAATGCGTGTTCTCTCGATTTTCGGTACCCGACCTGAAGCCATCAAAATGGCGCCTTTGGTCATTGCAATGCGCAATGAGCCACAGATTGAAAGCATTGTGTGCGTTACCGGGCAGCACCGCGAGATGCTGGCCCAGGTCATGGCGCTCTTCGATCTGCAGGCCGACCATGACCTTCACGTCATGCGCCCCGACCAGACCCTGAACGGACTGTTCTCCCGACTCGTCGGCAGCGTGGACGACGTCCTGCAGACCGTGCAGCCCGATGCCGTGCTGGTGCATGGCGACACCACTACCGCGGCGGCCTGCGCTATGGCTGCCTTCCATCGGCGCATCCCTATTGGCCACGTGGAGGCCGGCCTGCGCAGCGGCGACATGCAGTCGCCCTTTCCCGAAGAGATGAACCGCCGCGTCGTGGACTGCATGAGCCAGTGGCTGTTCGCGCCCACGCCATCGGCCCGCGATGCCGCTGCGCGCGAGGGCGCCGCCGGCCGAATCTGGGTCACCGGCAACACGGTGATCGACGCGCTGGCCACCACCATCGCCAAGTTCGATGCCGACCCGGTGCTCGATTCGAATCTTGCCGCCCGCTACCCCTGGCTCGACGCCGGCCGCAAGCTGGTGCTGGTGACCGGCCACCGCCGCGAGAACTTCGGCGACGGTTTCCGCAACATCTGCGCCGCGCTCAAGGAGCTCGCCGGCCGCAGCGACGTGCAGATCGTCTATCCGGTGCACCTCAATCCCAACGTGCAGGACGTCGTGAAGGAAACCCTCTCGGGCCTGCCCAACGTCCACCTCATCGCGCCGCTGGACTACCTGGATTTCGTCTGGTTCATGCGCCGCGCCTACCTCATCCTCACCGACTCCGGTGGCGTGCAGGAAGAGGCGCCCTACTTGGGCAAGCCGGTGCTGGTGATGCGCGACGTCACCGAGCGTCCCGAGGCTGTGGCGGCCGGCACGGTGCGCCTGGTGGGCACCTCGCACAGCCGCATCGTGCAGGAGGCCCGGCGCCTTCTTGACGATGAGGAAGTTCACGCCGAATTCAGCCGAAAGGGTAATCCCTATGGCGATGGGCACGCCTGCCAGCGCATTGTGGATGCCCTGTGCAACCGCCCGTTTGCCGAATTCCGTCCCTGAGCCGCGCCCGGCCCATCGCTTTTCCCATCGCTTCTCGTGTTACCCCGGAGCTTTCTTATGGCCTCTAGTCTTTCGCGCCTGAAGCACACCTCCAGACTGATCTGCATGATGTGCTTGAGTGCCCCCGTCCTGGCACTGGCCAGTCCGGCAAGTGATGCGCTGCAGCGACTGCAGGGGGACGTGTGGGTGACGCGCAGCTTCGCGCTCTCCGACCTGGGCTTCAACGACGCCGTGCTGATGAATGGTTTCGATTCGAAGCAGGAGTTTTACCTGCCTGTGCCGCGCAGCTTGCCGCTGGCAGAGGCCTCCATTGACTTCAATGGCCGCTATTACAAGGCCGAAGAAGGCCGCACATGGATGATGCTGTCCGTGAATGGCCGGCCGGCTTTCTCGCGCCGGATCGAATCGCCCGAGGGCGATGCCAGCCAGGTACTGAAGGTAGACACTGCCGTGCGCAGCAACGGTTTTCTGCGTTTGAGCGTGAACTGGCGCAACAACGTCGCCCAGCGCATCTGCGAGGTGGAGCGCTCCACCGGCAACGTGTTGTCGGTCGCTCCCGAGACGCGCTTCAACTACCGGTTCAACAGTCGTGCGCTGACCAGCCTGGCCGATGCCTGGCTGACCCTGCCTGCGCGGCCCACGCTGCTGGTGGCGTCTCGCAACCTGTCCAAAGCGTCGTACGACACCGCATGGCGCATGGGCGTGGCGCTGGAACAAGCGGGCCGTCGCGTGCAGATCAAGTCCTTTCCCGTGCCGGGCGACACCATCAACACCAGCGGCTGGCAGGTGCCGGCCGGGCTGGCCGCGCTGCCTGCCTTCGCGGGGCTGGCCAGCGGCAATGCCCGGTATGTGCTCAAGGATGACGCTGAAGTCGGTGCGCTCATCGTGCTCGGCGCTGTAGAGGCGTCTGGCGACATCCTGGTGTCCGACGCCGCACTGCAGCAGCAGATCGGCAAAGCGCTGAACGCCTTGGCCGCACAGTTCGGCACCGATTCCGCAGCTGTCCAGGCCTTCGCCGGCTGGCGTGGCCTGCAGACCGCTGCCGGCACTGAGGCGCCGGCGTCCCACCAGATCAAGCTCGAAATCCTGGGCGCGCGCCCGGTGATCGTGCTGTCCGAAGACGCAGGCGCCCAAGCTGCCGGTGCCTTCGCCGACGTGTGGCGCAATGTGCTGAACTCCCGCCAGGTGGTGGTCAACAAGGCGGAAGCCCCGGAGGTGGATGACCGATCCGTGCTGCGCTTGGCCAACGTTGGCAGCGAGGCGAGCTTCCACGTCGTCTCACGCGGCGACTGGACGGCATCGCTGCCGCTGAGTTCCGTGGCCGTGAATGGGCGCATGCCGTCCGACATCGTCATCGACGTCGCTGCCGCTCCCGGTGCTTCGTCCACACGGCCCGTGGCCTCGGTGTTCTGGAACGATGTGCTTCTGTCTGCCAAGCGCCTGGAGGCTGATGGCCGTCCCGAGCGACTGGACGCCCGCGTGCCTGGCTATGCACTGGGCTTGAACAACGTGGTGCGCGTGTCCTTCCAGCGCCAGCCGTATTCCAACGACTGCAACGAAATGCCGGTGGGCTTCCCCGTCAATGTGTTGCCCACCAGCTACGTGAAGGCCGGCGACTCCGAGTCTGACGGATCCTTTGTGGGCATGCTGCCGCTGATGTCCGGCGCACCCGTGATAGCTGTCCCCGCCTCCTATCTGGCGGACGCTCCCTCCAGTCTGATGCGCCTCGTCCGCATGGCCGTGGCCTCCGGCGTCACGCCGGTGCGCGCCGAATTCGTCGTCGCTGAAGCGGGCAAGCCGTTCTCGCCGTCCAAGCCTTTCCTGGCAATGCAGGTGCCTGTGCACGGGGTTGACTCCAAGATCCAGATCAAGGATTCCCAATTGCGCATCAACGGCAAGAAGGCGGCCTGGCTTGAGGTGGATGGCCTTTCGCGCCTGAGCACTGCGGAAGTCAGCCGATCGAAGGGTTATTACGGCCTGATCTGGCAGGCGTTGGGCGAGCAGCCCGCCCAAATGCAGAAGGCGTTCGTGCTCAACCGTGGCGACATCGCCATCATCGGCTCCGAGGGGCCTGTGAGCTGGGTGGACAGCCACAACCCATCCGCCAGCGAGCCTCCGCGAGCCGGGGAAAGCGCGTTCTACGAATGGCGCCGCTATCTCTCTTGGGGTGTGATGCTGGTGTGCGTGTTGCTGCTGGCACTGCTGCTCTTGCTGGTGAGTGCCCGCCGTGTCCGGCATCGCAAGGACCAGTCATCCTGATGGCGTGCAAGACGCTGCCCTCCGTTGCTCGCTCGCCTGCTTGATTGATTGAAGAACCGGCATGTCGCTGTACTGGCCCTACCTCTTTGCTGACTACTACCACTGGCTGGAAATCCTGACGGCGGTGGTCAGTGTCGTCATCCTGTTGTCCAGCATCGATGACCTGTTCATCGATGTCTGGTACTGGGTGCGCGAGCTTTACCGGGGAGTGACCGTGCGGCGCAAATACAAGCGCCTGACCGCGGCGGAGCTGCGGGAGCGCCCTGAGCAGCCCATGGCGATCATGGTGCCCGCGTGGCTCGAGTACGACGTGATCGCCCCAATGTTGAGCAACATGGTCTCGATGCTCGAGTACAAGAACTACACCATCTTTGTCGGCACCTACCGCAACGACGCGCGCACCATCGCCGAGGTCGAGCGCATGCGCCGCCGCTACCGGCAACTGGTGCGCGTCGAGGTGCCGCACGACGGCCCCACCTGCAAGGCCGACTGCCTCAACTGGATCGTGCAGGCGCTCTTCAAGCACGAGAAGCATCTGCCCGCGCCTTTCGCCGGCGTGGTGCTCCACGACAGCGAAGACGTGCTTCACCCATTGGAGCTCAAGTACTACAGCTACCTGCTGCCGCGCATGGACTTCATCCAGCTGCCGGTCACTTCCCTGGAGCGCAGCTGGTTCGAACTCGTCGCCGGCACCTACATGGACGAGTTCGCCGAATGGCACAGCAAGGATCTGGTGGTGCGGGAGAGCCTCTCGAGCATGGTGCCGTCCGCTGGCGTGGGAACCTGCTTCTCGCACCGGGCGCTGACGGAACTGTCGCTGACTACCGACAACCAGCCCTTCAACGTGGACAGCCTGACCGAGGACTACGACATCGGCACACGCCTGAGCCGCATGGGCATGAAGCAGATCTTCGGCAAGTTCGACGTCGATTACGTCATCCGGCGCATCTCCTTCTTCGGCCTGGGGCGAGAGAAGGTCGGCTCCATCCAGATGCCATTGGGCGTGCGTGAATTCTTCCCGGACACCTTCCGCACGGCGTATCGCCAGAAGGCGCGCTGGACGCTGGGCATCGGCCTGCAGGGCTGGGAGCAGGTGGGCTGGAGTGGATCGCTGGCAACCAAATACCTGCTGTTTCGCGACCGCAAGGGCCTCATCACCTCGTTTATCGCCATTCTTGGCTACCTGCTGATGTTCAACTTTCTGTTGTTCTACATTGCCGATGCAATGGGGTGGTGGACGGTGTATTACCCGTCGGTGTTTCCTCCCGGCGGCTGGTTCCTGACCGTCATGGGGCTCAATGCCTTCGCACTGCTGATGCGGGTGGTGCAGCGCGCGTACTTTGTGACCAGAATGTATGGCTGGGAGCATGGCGTGCTGTCGGTGCCGCGGATGATCGTGGGCAACTGCATCAATGCCATGGCGGCGGCCCGGGCCTGGCGCCTGTTCCTTTCAAGCAAGCTCTTCGGTACCCGCTTGGTGTGGGACAAGACCATGCATGACTTCCCCTCAGCCGACCAGTTGACCCAACGCCGCCAGCGATTGGGTGAGGTGCTGCTGTCCTGGCGCGCGATCGACGACGTGCATCTGGAACAGGCGCTGAGGCTGCAGGCCGAATCAGGGCGGCCTCTGGGACGGATCCTGTTGGAAAACGGCTGGCTCGACGAAGGCACGCTGAACGAGGCGATTCTGTTCCAGGAAGAAGAAGCGGCGCTGGCCGCAGATGTACCCCATGGCAACAAAGGCGCCCCAGAGGCAGTACCCGCATGAACCGGTTGAGCAATCGCACGATCCTCGCGATCGCCCTGGTCGCCGTATGGCCCATCACGCCGGCACTCGCGGCGGCGGGCCTGGAGCACGCGGCACGCCATGGTCAGCCCGACGACGAGCTGCCGCTGCATCGGGCGATGAGCTACACCCTGTCGGCTCCGCCGAAGAATGCGCCGCGGCCCACGGCGCTGCCCAGCCCCGTCCAGACCGCCTATCCGCTGCTGGACCCGCGGGATGCGATGGCCCGGCGCGTGCGCCTGGAATATGCGCTGCACGCCAGTCCGGATGTGGACCCGGTGGGCAGCCTGCCGCTGCTGGTGGCGTCGGCCCAGGGCCGCGCAGCCGCCGCCGTCAGCATCGAGCACGAGAAGCTGCGCGCCCGTCTGGAGGCTGCCCTGCGTGCCTACCTGGAGCAGGCCTCGGCCGATGGCGCGCGTGCGCTGCCTCTCCCGGGCAGTCCCGACATGGTGGTCGGCATGCCGGTCCCCATGCCCCTGTGGCCTGCCAAGTTCTATGCCGTGTCGTCGCGGTCGCGGCCCATCTATCTGCCGGCTGAGCCTGCGGAGCCCGCGCCGAGCACGCCGGTCGCTCCGCGCGGTGTGATCGAACTGCCCCCGCCGCTCGCTGGCAGTGACAATGCCGCGCGCGAGCGGCCGGCAGCCCAGGAGCGGCGCAAGCGCCGCACGCGGTCGGCGGCTAGCGCCCCGAAAGATACGCAGGCCGGACCGGTGCTGCGCGGCCGGGTCTGGCGCCTGGCCAATGCCGGCTTCCGTGCCTACGACCGCGGCCGTTACGAAATGGCTCTGCAGCTGGCCGACCAGGCCCTGCGCCTGCGCCCCGACGTGGTCCGGCTGCATCTGCTGCGCATCTACGCCCTCGAAAAGCTCGGCCAGCGCGACGAGGCACTGCGCGCCGCGCAGCAGGCCAAGGCACAGGGCCTGGACAGCCCCGAGCTCACCGCCGCCGTGACCAACCTGAGCCCGCAGCCCGCAGGCACCGGTGCGCCCACGACGGAGGCCTACCGCAAGGGCTTCCCCATCGCGACCGTGGCCTACGAGCAGTACAACGCCGGCAAGTACGCCGAAGCCGCCAAGACCGCCGAAGAGGCCGTGCGCACCGATCCCACGCAAGGCCCCTGGGTGCTGCTCTGGCTCAACGCGCTGGAAAGCGACCAGCGTTTCGATGCCGCCATCCAGGCCGGCAACGAGGCCCTGGCGCTGGGCGCGCCCAACCGCGACGAGATCGTGGCCCGGGTCCGCCTGGCGCGCCAGGCCATCGCCAACCAGTACGCGCTGAAGGCCTACGAGGCGCTGTCCAAGAACAAGCTCGCCGACGCCGTCCAGAGCGCACGCGAGGCCGTGCGGCTGGCGCCCGACGTGGCCAGCCACCAGCTGCTGTTGATCGGTGCCCTGCAGAGCGCGCAGGAGCTGCCGGCCGCCGAACAGGCCGCGACCGCAGCGCTGGAAGCCGACCCCGAAAACACCTCCATCCAGTTGCTGCGCGCCTATCTGCGCCAGCAGCTGGGGCGCTCCGAGGCCGCGCAGCAAGATATCGATGCCGTGCTCGCCCACGACTGGATCGACGATGCGCAGCGCCGCGACACCCGCCTGATCGGTGCCGACCTGGCGCTGGCCGCCTCCGACCCCGAGCGCGCCCTGGCGCTGCTGGCCCCGCTGCCTTCGGGCGATGCCCAGGCCGACCAGCGCCGGCAGGCCGCAGCCAAGATCGGCGGCTGGGGCTGGAGCACGGCCGACAAGCTCGACGTCGCCGCCTACGCGCCCTTGCAGCTGTGCCGCGACACGCCTTACGGAACGGTCTGCGAAGTGCATCCCTGGGATGCCCCCGGAACCGACAACCCCGCCGCACGCGCCTATGCCGCCTATGGCCAGAAGCGCTATGCCGACGCCGTCGCCCTGGCGCGCCGCGCCGTGGCGGAGCAGCCCGACAACGCGGCCAACCAGAACCTGCTGACCATCGCCCTGGCCGCCGGCACGCCGCCCGAGCGCAAGGAAGCTCTGGAGCGCCTGGACGTGGCCCTGAAGGCGACGCCCGACGACGCCGCCATGCTGCGCCAGCGCGCCTACCTCTATCTGGCCGACGACCAGCCGGCGCTGGCGCTGCAGGACTTCGTCGCCGCGCGCAGCACCGGCCAGGCGCCGCCCACCAACATCCTCGACGAGGCCTACGCCACGGCCGCCACCGGCAACCGCCCAGCGGCTGCGGCCATGCTGCGCCAGGCCATCGACGACGCCGATGCCGGCAAGCTGCCGCTCGACGCCCAGCAGCGCTTCGACACCCGCAGCGCCGTGGCCAACTTCTCGCGCGAATGGGGCGCGACGGTCTCGGTCGGTTACCGCGGCGCGCGATCCGCGTCCAACGGGCTGGTGGGCCAGCCGGTGTCCGTGCCGGGCGACTCGGTGTTCTCGACGGCCGAGGTCTATTGGCGTCCGCCGGAGTTCCTCAACTCCACCACGTCCACCTTCGATGTCTATGGCCGGATCTCCAACACCCTGCGCAGCGGCACCGACCGTACCGGCTCGCAGGTCGTGCAGAACCCCTGCGGCGGCGGCGGCACCATCAACGTGGGCGATTCCAGCTTCCAGGGCGTGTCCGGCCTGCCGACCACCACGGGTGCGATCGGCGCGCGCTACACGCCTTCGACGGCCGCCAACTTCACCTTCGGGCTGGAGCGGCAGTTCCTGCTGGGCAGCGCCACGCGCAGCGGCTCGCTCAACCCGGCACCCGACGACGTGCGCTGCCAGCTGAACAACCAGGCCGCCGCGGTTAACTACGAATCGAGCCGCGGCACCGGAGGCTGGCAGGCGTACATGCTCTACGGCTTCTACGACGGCACGGCGCTGCGTCTGGACACGACGAGCTGGTACACCATGGAGGGCTACCTCCAGGCCGGCTACACCATGCTGGACACCCCCGTGCGCTACACCGTGCGCAGCGCCACGGGCGAAGTGCTGGCGAGCGACCGTGGCCGCCTCAAGCGCGGCCAGGGTTTTGCCGCGGGCGAAGTGCGCGTGGGCCGCAGCTTCCTCTCCTCGTACAGCGACCGGCTGGTCATCTTCCCGCACATCTCCGTCGGTGCCGACTGGTATTCCACCCGCAACCGCGCATCGGGCGTTCCCCTGGCGGGCAACGACTCGTTCGACCTGACGGGCAACGGCCGGTCGTGGTCGATGGGTGGCGGGCCCGGCGTGAACTTCCGCTACTGGCCGGCCGGGGACCGCTACAACGCACAGCGTTCGCATGTGGACCTCAGCGTGCAGTACCGCGCCAACCTGGGCGGCGGCGATGCCAGCCGCTCCAAGGGCGTGTTCATGAACCTGTCGTACTCTTACTGACCTGTGGCGCAGGGGCAGGTGCCGGATACCGGCGCGGCTCCCTGGCCTCTTCAACCTCTTCACTTCGTTGCCATGATGAACCTGCCTGCCGCTTCCTCCCCCGCATTCAGCCGCCGTTCCGTGCTGGCCTGGTTTCTGGGCCTGGGTTGCGGCCTCGCGCTGCCCGCGGCCGCCCAGCAGCCCCAGGTGGACACGCTGGCCGTGATCGGCAAGGACGGCTACCTGTTCGCCGGCTGGGGCAATGCCGCCACGCCGGACTGGGCCGGTATCGATGCGACCGTCGCGCGCGTGTCCGAGGTGCGCAAGCTGCTGGCGGCCATGGGCATCGCCCTGGTGGTGCCGGTTCTGCCCGACAAGATGGCGCTGTACGAAGACAAGCTGCCCGAGGGCATGAGCCTCTCGCCCCAGATGCGCACCCGCTATGCGGGCATCCTCGAGCGGATGCGTGCGGCGGACATCCCCACCTTCGACGGCGACAGCATCCTGCGCGGCCTGGTGCGCAGCGGCCAGCCCGTCTATTACCGCACCGACCAGCACTGGACCCAGCCTGCCGCCGACGCCACCGCGCAGGCGACGGCCGATCTGATCCGCTCCCTGGTGCCCCAGTTGGCCGGGGCTCCCGGCACCGGCCTCGCCCTGGGTTCGATGTCCAACGAGCGGCGCTTCGGCGATCTGGCAGACCGTTTCCTGTCGCCGGAGCAGCGCAAGTCCGTGGGCCGCGAGATCTTCTCGGTGCGCCGCGCCGTGGAGGCCGACAGCCTGCTGGGCGAGGTGCAGGCCCCGGTGCATGTCACGGGCAACAGCATGGTGCAGCCGTATTTTGGCTTCCCGCAGAAGCTGTCCAACCTGCTGGACCGGCGCGTCTCGGTCAACTGGAAGCCGGGCGACGTGGGCTTCTGGTCGATCCTGCTCCAATACCTGGAGTCGGATGCGTACCGCAAGCAGCCGCCCCAGGTGCTGGTCTGGCAGCTGTTCGAGCCCAACTTCCACCTGGGCCCCGATGCGCGCGGCCTCTGGGACGCGGCTTCCGTGATCAGCGATGCGGATTGGAGCCGCAGGCTCAAGGCCGCGCTGGCGTCCTGAGCGATGGCGTCGCCTTCGCCTTCCCCCTCTTCATGTGACGCATCCCAGGCCGGCCACCGACTGATCGCCTGGGTGATCGGCCTCGTGCTGGTCGTCGGTTGCGCCTGGGGCGTTTTCCGCCTGACCCGTCTGCAGTTCGACGCCGCGGACTTCCAGCCCTCGACCTGGGTGGACGGCCATGCCGGCAACCAGCTCAACAAGGCCCTCGGCGTGCTGCCGGGGCAGGGCCAGATCGATCTCTGGAGCGCCGCCCTGCGCTACCGGCTGCTGGGCGATCTGGGGCCGCAGGTCGCCGAAGGCTGCCCGGGCTGGCTTTTCTATCGCGACGGGCTGCGCCCGCAACCCGGCAACGAAGGCGCCTTCGACGAGCGCCTGAAGCTCATGCGCGCCTGGACGGAGCGGCTCGCCAAGGCCGGCATCCGCACCGTGGTGGCGGTCGTGCCCGACAAGTCGCGCATCGAGGCCGCGCAACTGTGCGGGCTGCGCGTGTCGCAGCCCATGCACGCCAGGATGGATGCGTTCCAGCAGGCCCTGGCCGAGCAGGGCGTGGCCCATATCGACCTGCGCCCCACGCTCGCCGCGCTGCCGCAGGCCTATTACCGCACCGATGTGCACATGGCGCCCGCAGGCGCCGAGGCGGCGGCCGGCCAGGTGGCGCAGGCTGCGCTGCCGGTTTTGGGGGGCAAGGGCGCGCAGGCCTTCGACGACGTGCGCGGCAACGCGCCCGAGCCACGCATGGGCGATCTCCTCGTGCTCGCGGGCCTGGAAAAGGCCCCCGAAGGCTGGCGCCCGCCGCTCGAGAGTTTCGTTCCCGAGCAGATCCGGCCCGTGCAGGCCGGCGGCCTGCTGGACGAAGGGCCTGCCGCCGAAGTGGTGCTGCTGGGCGACTCCAACGGCCTGCGCAGCGAATTCGCCGGGCGGCTGGGGCGCGCCCTGGGGCGCGAGGTGTGGAATCAGAGCCAGGACGGTGGCTTCTTCGCCGGAGCCATGCTGGGCGCCCTGGGCCGGCAAAGCCAGTGGCCCGCCAGCCTCAAGGTTGTGGTCTGGCAATTCTCCGAACTCTCGCTCTCGCTGCCCCTGAGCGCGGCGGAACGCAAGGCGCTGGCCGAACTGCGCTGACACGGCATGCTGTTCAATTCCTATCTGTTCCTGTTCCTCTTCCTGCCGCTGGCGCTGGGCGGCTACTACGCCCTGGGCGCCGTGCGGCTGCGCTGGGCCGCGCTCTGGCTGTGCGTGGTGTCGTTCGTCTTCTACGGCTGGTGGAACCCGCGTTTCGTGGTGCTGCTGGCGGCGTCCATCGCCTTCAACTACGGCGTGAGCCTGCTCATCGTGCGCAGCGCCGGCCAGGCCCGGCGGCAGTGGTGGGTGGTGGCCCTGGGCATCGCCTGCAACCTCGTGCTGCTCTTCTATTACAAGTATTTCGCGGCGTTGGTGGGCGAGTTGCACGACTGGGGCTGGACCGCCACCCGGGTGGACGACATCCTGCTGCCGCTCGGCATCTCGTTCTTCACCTTCACGCAGATCGGCTATCTGCTCGACTGCAAGGCGGGCATGGTCAAGTCGCCCAGCCTGCTCAACCACACCTTGTTCGTCACCTTCTTCCCGCACCTGATCGCGGGGCCGGTGCTGCACCACAAGGAAATGATGCCGCAGTTCGCGGACCCGCAGAACTACCGCTTCAAGGCCGAGAACCTGTCCATCGGCGGTACGCTGTTCGTGATCGGCCTGGCCAAGAAGGTGCTGTTCGCCGACACCATCGCCCCGTATGCCGATACGGGCTTCGCCGACCCGTCGCAGCTGGGGTTCTGGGGCGCCTGGGGCACCAGCCTGGCCTATGCCATGCAGCTGTATTTCGACTTCTCGGGCTACTCGGACATGGCCATGGGCCTGTCGAAGATGTTCGGCATCCGCTTCCCGCTGAACTTCAATTCGCCCTTCAAGGCGCCGTGCATCATCGAATACTGGGCGCGCTGGCACATGACGCTGACGCGCTACCTCACCGCCTACCTGTATTACCCCATGGCCATGCGCCTGTCGCGCTGGCGCATCCGGCGCGGCCTTCCGGTGGGCTCGGTGGGCAGCCGCACCGCGGGCGGCTTCACGATCATGATCGCCTTGCCCACGCTCTACACCATGGGGCTGGCGGGTATCTGGCATGGGGCTGGCTGGCAGTTCTTCATCTACGGCCTGCTGCATGGCAGCTATCTCTGCATCAACCATGCGTGGCGCATCGTCATGGGCCCGCGCATCGCTCCCACCCAGGCCTGGAGCCGCTGGCTGTGGCGCAGCTTCTGCGTGCTGCTGACCTTCGTCGCGGTGATGGTGGCGCACGCTTTCTTCCGCGCGGCGGACGTGCCGCAGGCGGTGGATTTGCTCAAGGCCATGGCGGGCGCGAACGGCATGGAAGACATCCGCGCCTCCTTCGCCGGCCTGATCGCAGGCGACGCGCCGCCGAGCCTCTGGATCGGGCGGAACCTGCACGCCGTGTATCTGGTCCTCTTGCTGGCCATCGTGTGGCTGGCGCCCAATTCTCACCAGATCCTGGGACACTGTTCACCCGCCCTCGCCAAGCCGCAGGAGGCCACGCCGGCCTGGCTGCGCTGGCGGCCCAACAGGGCTTGGCTGGCCGCCACCCTGGTGGTGCTGTTCCTGTGTCTGGTCAACCTGCACCGGGAAACCCGCTTCCTCTATTTCCAGTTCTGACGCGAGTTCGCAGATGCATTGCTTTTCCATCCGTTTCCCCCTGCGTGGCCTGATGCTCTCCCTGGCGCTCGGCGCCGCGGCGAGTGCCGCCTTGGCCGAAGAGGGCGCGCTGTCGCAGCTCTACGCCGCGCGTCCGCCGGCCGGCTCATCGTTCGTGCGTGTGGTCAACCCTTCGCCGGCCAAGCTCCAGGTGCGCGTGGCCGAAGGGCCGGTGCAGCGCGTCGGGGGCGAGCTGCCCGCCACCAGCTACGCCATCGTGGCCGGCGGGCGCCGCTTCAGCGTGCAGGTGGACGGCAAGCCGGCCGCCTCGCTGGAAGTGAAGCCCAACACCTTCAGCACCCTGGTGCTGCGCCGCGAGGGCGCCCAGTTCGCCTTCACGCCCATCGACGACACGGCGGAAACGCCCGATGCGCTCAAGGCCGAACTGCGCTTCTACAACCTGGCGGAGGGTTGCGCCAAGGCGCAGCTGGCGCTTTCGCCCGCCGGCACGCCCGTGTTCCGTGATGTGGCGGCCGGTGCTTCGGCTGCGCGCTCGGTCAATCCGGTCAAGGCCAGCCTGAGCGGCCAGTGCGGTGAAGCCGCCACCGCTGCCCAGGCGCTGCCGGCCCTGCAGCCGGGCGACTACCTGAGCCTCTTCCTGGTCGGCCCGGCTGGCAAGCCGGTTCTGGTGATGCAGCCCAGCCGCACCGACCCGGTCAGGCGTTAAGAGCGGCTAACAAAACAAAGGGAGGTTGCGAGCACAGATGACACAACAAGCCAGGGAAAGCAGCGCGACATGAATGTCGATGCGGCGCTCGAAGCGGGTCCGCAGCTTGCCAAACGCGGCCAGCCA